>SXIK01000080.1 GCA_005772855.1 Planctomycetia bacterium
GCGCTCGACACCCCGAACGATGGAGCAGAAACACTCGGAACTGGAACCCAATTCAGCAGGTAGTCCTCAACCCAAATCAGGTACCCATTCGACACATCGGATGACGTTCATTGAGGCGGCAACTACCTTGACACCCGCCGCAACGAGTGGCGACAGAACCCACAAGGCTCAACTCGTTGGAGTTATGGCAACCTGGAATATCAAGAATCATTTGCAGACAAGCATCGAGTGCGACACGCTGCCCGCAGCCAATGGTAAGGTCGATGGGGTCGCCACTGACGGTGGCATAGCTCGACTCGGCGGGCGTGATGTAGGGCGTGAGGTGGTAGCTGCCTTGAGGCAGACACATGACGATATGGCCTGTCGTGGAGGCGTTGGCTTGTACGTTCGGAACGCCGTACACTGGATCCACATACACCGAGTAATTGGCCGGTTGCCCTTGAAAATCGATGTTGTGGTATTCGCCTCTGCTGAAGCGAATAGCCGGGTTGTAAAAAGGCTCCGTGGAGTTGAAGGCCAGGCGCACTTCGCTCAGGCAGTAGGCGACGTCTTTCGTGGCCACTTGACCGGGAATGATTTCAATGTCCTCCGCCTCATCTTCGGCGACGCTGAAGCCGTAGTAATAGTAGTCGTCGTCATTGGCGACCGTGCCGCTGGAACCGACAATGCTCAAGCCATTGCGCTTCCAAAGACTGCGCTCGCTGTTGAGGCCGCCCAGGGGCATCTCGTATTGACCTTCATAGGCGCTGGCCGATGCATCAAAGCTTCCCTTGAACCCCGTGGACCATAGCCATAACTCGAAGTCAACGTCGCGCCGTCCGGTTTCCGATCCACTCCGTTGGCTTGCACGCTCGAATAGTAGATGCCGTAGATGCCGAGAGCATCCGGGATGCCGTCGATGGCGTTGTCGGAAGCGAAATCAAGCCCGCGCAAGAGTGACACACGTCCCAGGCTTTCAGCCGGTCCTTGCAAGAACACGCGCCCGCGCAAGTAGCCGGTGTCGATGACAAAGACGTCGCCGAGGTCGATGCTTTCTCCGGGCAGGACCGCCATGGGCGGATTAGAGCCTGCACCAAGTCCGGGCGTACGGAAATACGCGATGGCTTCGTTCGTGCGAACATACATCTCCGCCGAAACCACGTAACCCGGCGAAGCGGCATCGAGGGTGGACGGCACGAGGTTCGACAGTGTGAAGCTTCCACTGGAAGGCACGGTGAAGTTCACGCCGGGCACCCGGGCGTAGCGTACATTCCCGAATGGGCCGTACCGGGCGACCACACTGGTGGGGTCTGAATAATCTCCCGCGTCGTAACCATCCACCGTCAGCTCGAATTCGCGCAGTAGATCGACCTTGCCGGTGGCCTGACCCAGCAAACCGGCGTCAGGCACCACGACATCAAGCGTTGCCGAATCGTCGCACGCCACGGTGACGTTCCTGATCTCCTGGTATTGGATTCGGTCGCTGAAGGTGCTGGCGCCGCGGCTGACCGTGATCGAGATTTGTGCCGGCGAGTCGCCGCGCAGGTAAAACCGCTGCTCGGTGAAGCTGCCGGGGTTGGAGTAGAAATAGGTCGACCCACTCGAGCCGTCCGAATAGCTGGCCGACAGGCTCAAATTGTCCACGGTGATGGGCACGCCGCCAGCAGTCACGAAGCGCACGGTCAGTACGCCAAGACATTCCGAAAAATCAAGCACCGGCCCTGCCATGAAGGCGACGACCGACGCGGACTTGCTGCTCTGGAAATAGTACGTCTGTCGTCCATCAAGCATCGACACACGGGGCGTGACGTCGTAGCTGAGGCCGCTTGAGTCCGAGTCCACGGTGATTTCGTAGCTCGTCTCGGTTTGGGAGGAACTGGGCAGTAACTCGCTGTTGGCGCTGCGGCTGGCCGGCGGTGGGCTGGACGCGGAAACATAGAGCTGGCTCATACCCTCCATGTTCGGCGGGTTCAGCCGGTCGAGGACGGAGGGGTTGACATTGCTGAAGCGCACATCCCCCTTGATGGTGTTGGGGAACACTTCCACCTGGGCAAAGGTCCTGGGTGTCGAGTCGCTGACCGCAAAAACCAGGAGTGAAACGAGCAGTGTCATGAAGCGATGATTTCTCATGGAGTCCCTCTACTTTCTAACCCTTCCTCGCAAGAAAACTGGTGCGGCACCACACAAGAACCGCCGCTCACCGATGCATTCCAACCCAAAAAGCAAGTCTTTGCTTCATCCGCAAGCCAAAGGCAACCGATTCATGTCCCTGGAGTCAAGCTTTCTTGCTGGTCCGGGGGTGAATTCCGATTCCCACGTGAAATGGGTTCCTGCCCCTCGGTCGCCTGGTCTCTGTTTTCGCCGGTTCTTAGACTATTCACGATCGAGACGCCATGAGAACGCCGCGCTGGGCGCAAGGGGTATCCGGGCAGGCGTGTGGCGGGGTCGAGGGCCCCATTGAATGGCCGGAGGGCGCAAGCAGGAAGCCTTTCGGCTTATTGCTCGCGCCCTCGGTAAGGGGGGCCTCCGGGGTACGGAGGACTACAGGGGTGGGATTGGGTTAGGGTTTTGGGTCTCACTTAAGATAAGCAATCCGCGTACCATTCGAGCCGTTGAAGCATGCGAACGAGCGAAAAGCCAACATATCCTTGTCGAAATCTACGCAACATGCAAGCTCGCTCTACTCAGAATTGATCCTGGAGGGGGCTCCCCCCCTGCCAACTGCCAGATTTCCTGACACTTTCTGGCAGCCCAGGACGAGACCCGGCCCATGCCCGTCCTCAGTTCCAACCCCGGATCCGCCCTCGGGGCTTCGGGGAGGCGAGAAAGGCCCGGGACGTTCCTGGATGGGAAATTTGTCCACGACTCCCCACCCCACCCAAAGTAACGGGCAGCCTCCGCGGGCTCAAACCGATACAACGGCGCACGTGGCCCCCGTGGTTTCGGCGCTCGATACCAGGAACGGTCCCTCTGGCCAGTGAGCGGCCGGGGAAAATTCGCTGGCAGCTTCATTACGAACTGCCAACTCGGCAGCGATGGCCAGTACTCCTTGCGCTCCAAAAGTCTCTCCTAGGACCTGCTGAAGGCACATTCTTGGCGTCTTGCCCCCAAATACGGCCAACGCGGCCTCAGCCTCGGCCTGCCCGATTCCGCCTCCGTATCTTCCCGAAAGCGAAAGGTGGGTAATTTCATTGGCAGTTACTCCGGCATCCGCGAGGGCTGCCCGCATGGCTTCCTCCACGGCCCGCGACACTCCCTTGCGAACGCTGCTCCGCTCCGCTGCGCCGAGGAGGCGACCAATGGATCTGGCCGGAGGCGGACCCGCGGCCTCCAGAAGCAGCGCTCCGGCGGCTTCACCGGGCGGGATCGCCAACTCAGGGGCGTCCCAGGCCCCTTCCCGAAGTGAGTCGAGGCCGCGGAGGCTGGTTTGTGAGACTTCGTCACAGCCCAGGACGATGACCCTCGGTGCACGACCCGCGGTAAGCAAGGTTGCAGCCCTGATGACGGCCTCAAGCCCCGAACGTCGCCCCGAAGTCACCGTCGAGTTGGGTCCACTCAGGCCAAAGAGGATCGCCGCATGGCCTGCCAACGAGTTAATGATGGTGTTTGGAAAGAGAATCGGGCTCACCCAACGGGCGCCGTTGCGGCGAGCGTCCTGGTGGAATTCGGCACGGCTTGCAATGTGCCCGAAGGCTGTGCCGACCACCAGAGCGCACTCAGCGCGAACCTGCTCTTCGAGCAACCAGGGCTCGGCGGCCGCCAGGTCCTCAATGGCCGCCGCCGCGAGAATGGCCCCCCGCGAAAGGACGGCGAGCCCCCTACGTTCCACCAACGGCTTGAGGTTTTCCTCCATCTCGGCGGCGAGGATCTCGGGACGCAACCGACTCGCTTTCGCGAGTGATTCCCCCCTCACAATCGCCCGGGCGAACGCCTGCCGCCCCTTGCCGCCAGGAAAAACAACGCCCATTGCGCTGATCCATGCTCTCATCGGCCCAGTGAGCTCCCTTCTCTGAATGAATCATGCATCGAGGCATCCGGCGTGGAACGCCTCAATGAAACCTTCCTTGTGCCTTGTCTGGGCTCCCACTTGCAAGGCCCGCTCCAGGTCTTTACTGGCCCAGGTTCGCGATTCCATTGGAAGGTCTTCGATCTGCTTCTGTAAGAACTCATGGTCGCAATGCTGCCGTACGTAAAGGGCAATTCGAATACCTTTCAAGAAGTGGGGACTTTCGACCTGCGTGAGCAAGGCGAGCGCCGCGTAGGCCCTGGAGAGCTGGTCAGGAAACGTGAAGGCAGAGGCGAGCCCCATCCCCCCGAGCACGTGGAGTCCGTCTTTTCCGAGCTTACGCGCCAGGGCGAAGCCCTCCTGAGGGCGGTCCATCGTGAAAAACCAGAGACTGCGTCCAAGCCCGTTCATGGCGGAGGCGAAACAAGATCCGGAGAAACTGCGCAATACGTCGAGGCAGGAAAAGTCGCCCCTCAAGAGTTGACGGTACCCAAAAAAGCCCGTCTTGAATCCGTATCCATCGAAGATGAGCGCACCGAACTTTCGAGCATGAAGTCGAGAGGCGAACGCCTCAACTTTTCCAGGCGACCTGGCGTGCTGGAAGCCGAGCCAGAAGCCCAGGCCCACGTAGCGCATGAGGACGAACGGGTCGGACTCTCCGTGCTCGAGCTCGAAGCGCTCAAGCGTTGTCTTCGCAGTAACCCAGCGCAGATAGCCATTGGGCAGGCATGCCATCGCAAGGCCTTCGTGGAAAAAGGGCAGGAGCAGAGCCGGTGTCCGCCTGGCCGCTTCGGTAACCTCACGATGCCTCTTTAACCCGTACTCAAAACCCGAGAAGAACGACGTGAGGATGCCCCCGGCTCGCTCGGCGCAGACTGGATCGTTGAGCTCGATTCCAAATCTTTGAGGATCCACGGCCAGACCCGAGGCGCTGGCCGACCCGGTCATGCCTCGCACGACCAGGGAGCCAATGCCACGAGAGACTGCGTTCATCGCACTTCACCCGCGGCGGGGAGATCCGGGAGGTCCCCGATATACTCCGAGATCCTCACGGTATCGATGGTGGCTCCCCATGAGCGTTTTTCCTCTACAAAGCGCTGCACCATGAGGGCCGTGAGCCCCATGCGGTCCTCCAGTCCCCGGTCCGTGGGGAAAAACTCCTGGCCCTCCCTCCACACCTTGCGGGCCCTCGGGAAGGAGGCTGGCGATTCGCGGTCCTTCACGTAAGAGTCTCCAAGGGCCTGGTAGGCCAGCGAGTAGTGAAGGTGGTCCTTCTCACGCCCCTTCTGGATCTCAAAGCAACGCTCCAGCGCCTTGATCGCGAAGGGCACGTGTTTGAGCTTGGTGAACCAGTGAAGGTGAACGAGGCCGATGGCGTAGTGGAGGCCCCAGGAGCGTCCGTGGACCACTGCAACCTCTTCGAGTTGTACCAGGGCCTCGCTCGACAGGAGCCCCTTTCGCACGCTGCCCAAATTGCTGTTTGGAATCCTGTCGATATAGGCGAGTGCCAGCTCGACCTTCAGCACGGCGCTGCGGGGATGCTCCTTGACGGCCGATTCAAGAAATCGGATCGCTCGCTCCGGGTCGTCAGAAGAAAGGGCCAACTGGCGGTAACGAACAGCGAGCTCCCGCCGGGGCAAGCTCTTCAGCGCCGACTCCATCGCAGCGAGCTCACCTTCTCGATCCTGCAGGCCGTCGAGGTCTGTAGGGATGCCCCGGTGGAGGTCGTAATCTGCACGCACGAGCGACCGCAGCCCTTGCAAATTCGCGTCGAGGCGGCTCCTGACAGACCGAGCATGTGGAAAAAGTCGAAGGGTCTCTTGCCATACGCTCCGGGCACTCTCCGTGTGCCCGGAACATACCAGGGCATCGCCCAGGGCAAGGCCGACCTGCGGCAGACGCGGCGTCCCATCGGACTTCCGAGCCAGTTGATCAGCCCTGGTGAATGCCATGACCGCGTTTTCACTTGTTTCTCGCGTGGGCGGACGGAAGAGATGGCAAATTCCGGTGAAATAAGGCCCCATCCAGTCGCTCGGTGAGGCTTTCGTGAAGCTCTCGAGCTCTTCAACCAGCTTGAGTGCCGTGCGCGAAGCCTCCTCCGTGGCGACGCCGATGAGGGTGATCTTGTCCGCAAGCGCGAGAGCGTGGTGAAGGCGAGGTTCCGTCTCTGTCGGCTTCTCTTTGAGGATGGACTCGCAAAGCTCGAGTACACGGTCGACCTTGTCCTGTTCGAACGCTTCCTTCCGGAACGCGTTCCACATCCAGCGATCGCCAGGGCGAGCGCGAAGAGCCTCTGCCTTTGCAACAAGCCCGTTTTCATGGGCGAGCCAGGCCAGGCCGGAATCGATCCGGCGCGTGAGACCCCTCTCGTGCTTTACCTGAGCAGAAACAGCGTCGTCGCTGGATGAAAGCCGCTCCTTGAGGCCCGCGTGGTCGGGAAAGAGGGCGAGCCCCGCAGCCCAGACAGCACGAGCCTCGGCAAAGCGCTTGCCCTTCACATGAGCGTCTCCCAGCGCTCGGTAAACCTCGGCCTGGTGTGGCTCCGGGGGTGAGCCCGCCGCCATTCGGGCATTCTGGATCTCCACACAGCGAGCAAAGTGTAGTGTCGCGTCGTCAAAGTGCCTCAGAGTATCCGGCCAGTAAAGGTGATTCATGCCGGAGATGTAGTTGAGGGCGTAGGATCCAGGCTCCCGCTCCTCCACCCACCGAAGCTCGTTGAGAGACTCCTTCGCGAGCGACCCCTGCCCCAACATGTCACCTTCGAGCGAAGGGATCTTGTCGACAAGAGCAAGGGCAAGCTGGATGCGCACCCCGGCATGGTCCCCGTGCATCTTGACAAGGCCTCGGAAAAATTCGATGGGGCGGTCGAACTGTAGCCCATCGACGCACAGCGAACGATAGGCATTGGCGATCGTCACGTTGCACGGTCGACGGCGCAGCTTTTCTTCGAGGTTGAGCAGGGTCGCGGACGCCGCTGTGCTCACAGCTCCGGGGCTCGAACTCGTTGTGCCGAAAACCTTCGGCTGACCAAAATAGAGCGCCCTTCTCTCATCGGCCGCCATGGGTTCGCCCGTCTCAATCACACGATAGTGGTGGTCGACCGCAAGCGCTTCCAACTCCTGTACGACTCCACTTGGCCAGAAAACTGTGACCTTTTCGATCCGATCCGATGTCCCAAGACCAAAGTGCAGCCGGTAGGTTGACTGGCTCGCATACCCATTTCCACCATTGACCTCACGCGTCAGGCGCAGGGGGGCTCTGCTGCCCGCACCACCGGTAGTCACCTGCACCCGGGCGCCGATCGCGTTGCGGTTTGAACGCTTGCCCTCGAGCGTCAGCTCCAGGAAGTGATGCAGATTGCCGACGTCGTTTCGATAGAGTGCTCCAGGCGCGCCCTGGTTGGCCACGTAGACATCGAGGTCGCCGTCTTCATCGAAGTCCGCAAGTGCAATCCCCCGGCCGTCGCGCTTGTCGGCGAGACCGTACTTCTGTGCGACCTCCTCGAACGAACCATCGCCGCGATTTCGAAAGAGCCGATTCGCCTCGTGCCCCGAGAGGCTGCGATGGCCCATGACAGGCCACTGGGTCGAGTCAGCAGGATCGAAGCCGGGGTCGACCGCGACGTTGGCGAGGTCCTCCCAATAGGTTTGCTGCCCGGAGCTGACGAAGCCGTTGACGGCAAGAAGGTCGAGGTGACCGTCCTGGTCAAAGTCGAAGAATCGAGCGCACCATCCCCAACCTCCATCGAAAGTGCCCGTGGCGGAAGCAACATTCGAGAAGGAGCCGTTGCCATTATTCAGGAGGAGCATGTTGCCCTCCTTCAGGTACTCGGGGGTCGTGATGTTGGCGACGTAGCCGTCGGTGAATCCGTCTCCGTCAAAGTCGCCGAAGTCGATGTTCATGCCCTTGAAGGTTTCATGTCCAATCGCCCTCTCGGTAACGTCGGTGAACGTCCCATCGCCATTGGAGAGATAGAGACGGTCCTGGCCAAAGTCATTGGCAATGTACAGATCGAGGTCATTGTCATTGTCAACGTCAGAGATTCCAGCGTCGAGGGACCAGCCCGTGTCGTCCACATTCAGCTGGTGGGCCACGTTTTAAACTTGAGCCCACCCAGGTTGCGGTAAAGCACATTGGCGCCACCGTTGCGAGCCGCCTCAAAGCTGTCGTGCATGATGCGCGTCGTGGAAAGGTTGGTGAGGTCGACAGCTGGGAAGTAGTTACAAACCAGGAGGTCGACGAGCCCGTCGAGGTTGTAGTCGAATGGCAAGACAGCGTTGCCGTTCGACCGGTCGCCCGTGCCAGATGAGTCCGTGATGTCGTCGAACTTGCCGTTCCCGTTGTTCCGAAAGAGACGATTCTTGCCCCACTGGACAATGTAGAGGTCGTCGTCGCCATCCTGATCGAGATCAGCAAAAGCGGCATCCATGCTCACGCCATCGGCGTCGTTCACCGCAGCGACACCTGCCTCGAGGCCCACGTCGATGAACTTGAGGCCCCCCTCGTTGCGCCACAGGGCGTTCGCCGTGCCCTTTCGCGACGAGGTGACATAGAGGTCAAGGTCACCGTCCCGGTCGTAGTCGCTCACTGCCGCCGCGGCTCCGATCGACTGGATCCACGGCATGATGTTGGAAAGTTTTGGATCAACCCCCCCCCTTGAAGTGCCGAAAGTTTAGGCCCGACTCGCGGGTAATGTCGGTGAATCCCACGACAGGACCACCCTTGGGGCGCGCGCTGGCAGTACGCAACGGGAGCTCGGTTACGGGCGGACTTGAGGGGAGAGGAAACTTGGGCCCGTTCGAGGCCTTCGATGCGGGAGGAAGCGAAAAAACAGGAACGGCGGCGGCCGGCGTGGAGGAAGAGTCCGGCGACGACGGTGAACAACCGATCAGTGAAAAGAGAAGTACACCAAGAAGCTGAAGCTGCCTCAGTCGCCTCGCACGGTCCGCGTGAGAGGCGAGGGCGCTTCGCTGGCTATTGGGGGAGGATAGCCATCCATGCCGTGGAAAGGTAACGGGCCCAAGAATCGACCCGTCCAGTTGTGAAAATTGTTTTCCTTCGCCCATCCGGTCACCTGCAGAAAATAGGTCTCGGCTGCGTCCACTACCTTGGCCCCCGCCTCAAACTCAGAGAAGAGCGCATCGCCGGGCGGAATCACAACCAAGCGGCTGTCAGGCTCAAGGACGAGATCCAGCACATCGCCGTAGGCCGTCGCTCGCCCAGTAGGATACTGAAACCTCACGGCCGGAGTTGTGCCAGGAAATTCATAGGTTTGCTCATGCTTCTCCATGTTCCCGACAACTCGGCTGAAACCGTGGAACTCGAGCCGCGCCAGGCACATGGGCAACGCCTCGAGGTCCAGGGGCCAACGCCGGTGGGTTAATAATACCTCCCGTTTCCCGGCGGAGGTCAGCTCCACCCGAACAGACTCTGTCGCAAAGCCGATGCGGTCCCAGAGGAATCTATGGTTGGTGACAATCCTGAGCGATCTGACAACACGGCCGCAGGGAAGGTCCAGCGGCAGCACCATCGATCGGTCCATGCCGCAGGGAAATCCGATATCAGCCAGGAGGGTCACCGTCGAGCCGTCGGAAAAAACCGCGTCCAGCCGCGGCGGAATCCAGGCGCGCTCATGTTGGCTCAGAGCAAAGTTCACTGAGGAGTCGGGCCAGTAAATCCGGCCTTCAAGTAGCAGCAGTGAGCCTCCAGAGAGGCCTTCCGGTGGTTCGATCTCGAGGGAGTGTTCTTCGACCCAACCGGCCCAGTGAGTCGGGGAGTCGGGGTACGGGTGCGCATACCTGCCGTCTTTTGGGGCAATCTCGGCGTCGAAGCTGTGTCCCTGGCCGTTTCGGACGCTCCTTGGAGTCCGGAGGGCCTCCCGGGGAACTACCCAGATTCGTAGCGGATCCAGCTCGCCCTGGCGGGTGGTCTCGTCGCCGAAGACGACCGTGCCCCGGGGGTGCGTGAGGCGCAGAAGGCGTACCCGGTCGAGGTAGGTCGTCTCTCGCAACTCTTCCGTGATCGCCAGCCTCAACCGTCCCCCCACGGCACGCAGGTGATCACCCGGGATTCGCACGTACTCCTCCGGATCGAGGTGAGGCCTGCCGCCCTGGGGCAACCACTCGTCGAGCGGAGCGATGCCGACAACATCGGCCTGGAACCGGTAACTGGAGCCATCGTGGACGAAGAGGAACGGGCAGCTCACCGTGAGCCCCCGCTTTTGAGTCACCTCCAGACGGTTTCCGGGACCCCACTTGAGGTCACCTGGAAGCAACGGCTGCGAGATACCGTTGGGCCAGAGGATTTCAAAGCCATCGAGGCTGTCAATCGCCGTGGCGCCGAGCCCGAAGCGAACGGCTGACGTGCCACCGGTTACGCCGGAGACTTGGACGAGTCGCCGCTGGTAATGGAAGCCGGCGAATAGCTCAACATGCGACCCGACACCATCCTTGTTGTCCCGGCTGCCGACAAGCTGGAGGGTTACAGCAGGGTAGACACGAGAGACGTTGCGCATTAGCCGCAGTGAGCCTTGAGGTTCAAAACCGAGGATGTCAAGCGCTCCATCGCCATTTACATCACTGATGGTGAGCGCTCCCATCCCTGCTGTCGCCTCGATGGGCCTCACCGCGCCACCGGTCGGCTCGGAGGCCACCGTGGCCACGATGACCCCTCCCGGTCCCGCCGCGACGATCTCAGGCACCCCATCATTGTCGAGGTCCACTGCGCCCAGCGACGTCATGGGGCCCTGGGCTGCGTTCAAGGCCAGAGCGAAGGTCTTGAACGCGGGCACCTCTCCAGGCACCTGGGGACCCTGCTGGAGCGCCCACTCCAGGGGCCCCTCGCCACCAGCGGCGCCTATCAGATCCAGCTCGCCGTCCCCGTTCAAATCAGCGCAAGCGACGAGCTCATGGCGTCGAAAGCCCGCCTGGGGAACGCAGCGAAACGGACCCTTTCGCAGGTTCATGCAGACAACCACCGGCCCATCCTTTGAACCGAGCACAAAGTCGATATCGTTTCCGCGGTCGAAGTCTCCCACCGCAATCGACCGACCGCTCACGGCGCCCCCGAGCAAGCCCTCCTGCCTGAGAAAGGTCTCATCGCCGTTGTTGCGATGCACGGACGGCTCGAGCTTGCCTTTCTTTCGGCTCGAGGCCTCCAGTGTCATTAGGTCGAGGTCACCATCGTGGTCGTAATCAGCCCATTTCGCGGCCTCGACGCCGTTGAGAGCGAGTCCTGACCTCGGAAGGGGCTGGAAAACGCCCTCTCCCAGGCCCTTGAGGAGAACACATGCGGGCTTGCGATTGACCACGAAGATGTCGGCGAGGCCGTCGTTGTTGAAATCTGCCGGCTCGGCGGTCACGCCTTCGCCTGCTTCGGCGGCATCGGTAACCTCGCTGACATCGATGAACTGCCCGGCGTCATTGCGTAGCAGCCTGTTGGGGCCGTTACGGACAAGGTAGAGGTCGGAGTCGCCGTCCCGGTCGTAGTCGATGGTGACAGCTCCCAGGGCGTCGAGACCCGCTAGTCCAGCGGAAGCCGTAAAGTCTTCCATCCGCACCTCGACCCCCAGAAATTTGGGGCCGGCACCGACAGGTGGGACTGCCGTCACCTTCGTGTACTTGCAACGCTCGTAAGCAGAATCATCGGCGGCGGCCTCTCCCGCCAGTCGCTTGAGCTCGTTGAAGCGGGCAAGGGCCTCGTCGGCCCGGGCAGTCTCCTTGAGCGCCCGGAGGGCCATGCTCCTCTTGTAATGGGCGGCCAGATGGCGCGGGTTGAGCTCCAACAGCTTGTCGTAGGCCAGGATGGAGTCCGAATGGGCCTGCGCGTAACTCAGGCAGGTGCCGAGTTGAAACCAGCCCACCTCGAGTGAGGGGTCGCTGATGGTGACCTCACGAAAACGTTCGGCCGCCTCCTTGTACCTCGACTGTCCCTTGAGCGCCAGCCCCTCAAGGTAGGCGAAATCAACCGGAATCTCTTTCGCATTCGGCCATGCGCCTCTCGCCCTGAGCAATGCCGCCCGAGCCTCGTCGAAGTGAAGTCCGAGCACCTGAACCCGGGCCAAGTTCAGAAGGTCCAGGGGGTCCGGACGAAGATCGCAGAGCCGCAAGAAGGCCTCTGCTGCCGCGTTGTAGCCCTCTTGAACATCCCGGGCCGCTTGCAAGCGGCCCCAATTGCGCAATCTCCAGACCTCCAGAGGCGAATCAGACTCCTCCGTGCATGCGGCCGCGGCGGCTACCACGCCGGCGAGAGAGAAAACTACGAACAACCTCATCGCCGAACCGCGAACGCTCGGGCATCCGTCGGTAAAGGCGAGGGGTTCATTACCCGCAAGGAAGCCTTCGTTCAGGAAGCGAGCTTGAGGATGCTCTCTACCTCACGAAAGATGTCGTCGCAAGTGCGAATCTTGCCCACGCGCTCCTCCGGAATTTGACGCTGAAGCATCTTCTCAATGAACACGACCAACTCGATCGTCATGAGGCTGTCGATACCCAGCTCCTTGAGGGGCTGGTCAACGACCACGTCGTCAACCTTCAGCTCCCCCCACCTCGGCGACCTTTTGAATGATTTCAGTCCTGAAAGCAGTCATTGTCTCAACCCTTGAGATTTTCTTGGCCGATCCGGCGCCGGCTCATCCTGACAGACACTTGAAACTTCGAGCTGTGACAAAATAAAGTGCCTGTATCGTCTTGAGTCAAGCAGTCAGGGATTTCATTGCGCTCGGGTTCCAGGCCCTTGTGCGCGTTCTGTTTGCCCTCCTCAAGCCGAGCTCCTGAGGCTTTCTTCGTGAATTGGGGGTGCGAGTTCGGGATACACACGTTGGGATCCTCGGGGTCTGACTCCATGGGAGGGGCCACCAGCGGCGGAGCGTGCCACGATCCTTCATGGGGGTGCCCTCTCGCTCCTCGGGGCAAGGGCGCAAAGTAGTGAAACTCCCAGCGGGAAGGGATTGATGCGATCGAGGAACCTCGATGCGGGGATCGCGAAACGGGTGTAGAGGCCCAGCTGGCCCCCGGGTAGCTCACGACGGCCGAGCAGCTTGCCGTTCAACCACCAGCCAAGGGCGCCCACCGGATTGAAGTGGCTCATGCGGAGGATCTCGAGGTCCGCCTGGGCCGCAATCTCGCGGATATCACGCCTGCGATAGCGTCGAAAGTGCGAGAGGTTCGCATCGAGGCTCGAGAAGAGCCAGGGATGCGCCGGGACGAGGATCAAGGCCACTCCGCCCGGCCGCAACATCCGGCGGAAATTGCGAAGGACACGCACGTGATCCTCGATGTGCTCGAGCACATTCGAGCAGACAATTCCATCAAACCCGGTCGCGTCACTCTGGTGTTCTGTGGGACAAAAATCCTCGGCGCGAGCGGCAGTGACCTCGAGGCGTGGATCCAAAACCTCGCGCTTCACTCGCAGTAGATAGGCCGGATCAATATCCAGGGCCCGCAGGTAGGTGAGATCGGGACGACGGATCAAGATCCGCGTCAAGTTTCCGATCCCGCAGCCGACTTCGAGAAACCTTCCCGTGGGCGGCCTGGGCGGAAGGCTCAGCAAACGGTCCAGCAGAAAATTCGAGTAGGCATCGTTCTCGCGAAAGAGCTCGAGCGTGGCCTCTCCAGCCGGATCGAGCACGGCTTGAGCGGCACTCGATGACGTTAGGTTCTCTGCCATGGGTGAATGTTCTCGAGCGCTACTGGAGCTTCCACGACTCACTCCGTGGGGGGGGGAGCTCTCTCGGCGGGACCACCCGCCGTCCCACCACCTTCCGTCGGAGGGGCCTGTTCACGAGCACCATCAGCCTCGGCACCGTTCTCCCTCCCTTGCGCGATGGGTGCAGGCTGCCCGGCAGGCGCGCCGATCACCCGGCGGGCCGACAACTGCTCGGCCGCATTGTCGTCCTCAACCTCTTCCTCAGGTTCCGGTGTCGGCTGCCTCGCTTGCCCGGCGGGGGCGGCGGAGGCCTCCGTGGGTCCTGACCGTACCTTGGGAATGCTCGGTGGCCTGTCGCGAGCCGTCGCTGGAGGCGGAGCCGGCACTGGCGCTGTCGCGGAGCTCGCGCGGGCCGCACTCAACTGCGTCTTCCTCTGGAGATCCTCAACCTTTCGGGTCAGGTCGCTGATCGATTTCTGGAGCGACTGAACATGCTGGGAGATCAGCTCGAGTTTCTGCGTCTGCGGGTCTGGACCACTCGCCAGCTTCTGCGCTGTTGCTGGGGCCGCCGGGGTCATTTTCTCAGTCCCCTTCTCCTGGTTTACCACCAGCAGAAAGGTCATGCCATTCAGCAGCAACAAGAACACCGCGAGCACGAGGAGGATCCTGGCCATAAGAAGTTCTCTGTCTTGTGGGCGTTTGTGAAGAAGCCTGGAAGCTCTGAAGCTAGAGAGCAAAGATCGTGGAACTGGAGATCACACTCCGTGGACGGAAAGCTTCCTGTGATCAGGAATTGTAACCGCTCGCCTTCCGAGCATGCCACCCAACAAGGGTGCCCCCCAGCTCCAGCCGTGACGCTGGGCCTTCCCTGGGTGGCTCTTTTCGAGCTGGCGTGGCCGATCTTGATAGGCATAATGTTCGGCTTTGAAATGAGAATTCTTGTTTACAAATCGGGCGAACTGGCCGCAGAAAAAGTCGCCCAACGGATCCTGAGCTTCCTTGAGTTGAGGCCTGATCTCGTGCTGGGACTCGCCACAGGATCAACTCCCATCGGCGTTTACAGAAGACTCATCCAGGCTCACAGGGAGCAAGGTGTCGATTTCTCCCGTGTACGCACCTTCAACCTCGATGAGTACCTCGACCTGCCCGCCAACCACGAGCAGAGTTACCGGTTCTTCATGGAGAAGCACCTCTTCAGCGGACTGAATATTCTGCGGAGAAACATTCATTTCCCCCCGTCCGATGGAAGTGACCTCCAGCAGCAGTGCCAGGATTACGAGAATCGGATTCAAGAAGCTGGCGGAATCGACATTCAGCTCCTGGGCATCGGCACGAATGGGCACATCGGCTTCAACGAGCCAACGTCGAGCCTGGCGTCCAGAACTCGCATAAAAACTCTGACAGACAGGACCCTCCGAGACAACTCCCGGTTTTACAAGTCGGGCGAGCGCCAGCCGCAGCTCGCATCCACCATGGGCATCGGCACGATCCTCGGTGCGCGCAGCCTGATTCTCCAGGCTTTTGGCCCCAGCAAGGCGGAGGCAATTCGGGCCGTCGTGGAGGGCCCCATTTCCGCATTCTGGCCCGGCAGCGCGCTGCAGCTTCACCCAGACGTGCACCTCTATCTGGATCCAGACAGCGCCTCCAAGCTCACGCTCATCCACTACTACCAGCGCGCGCAGCAAAACGAAGAGCTGCTCGGCGACAGAATGAGGTGAGTTCTTCTCGACAAGGCGATGGCCTGGACAGACTCCCTACTGGCAGCTCAGAAACGATCCGCAGGTGAGTCGGCTGGCACCCGCCGGGTCAGGATCGGGGGCGCACGACGGGTCAGGTCCCGGCTCCACCGGCGGGGGACCTCCACTGAAGAGGTAGGAGAGCAGAAAGACGGCATCGGAAATGTCGAGGCCTTCGTCATTGTTCGTATCACAAGCATTGGCGCAAAGACTCGGATTGCCCCCTCCAAAGAGAAACTGCAGGACGGCGATAGCATCGGAAAGGTCCGCCTTGCCCGAATCGTTACAATCACCCCGGCGGAAGGGTACGCTCTTGGGCCCTTCGGTGTTGTCGCCGCCGAGGGACGGGTCCAGGTCAATGCGATAACTTTCCGCCAGGTTTCCTGTGCCCAGATAGGCGATGCTGCTCCCGTCGCGGGCGAGAGTCACGCCCACGCTCTGGGCCGCCGTCCAGATGCCTGCGACGGTTGCCAGGCCCTCACCGTATCCAGGCCCGGCGCCCCAACGTAGGTAATCGATCAGGTTGTTGGGATCGTCTTGCTTCCCGGAGACGAGCAAGAGAATCGAGCCACTGGAGGTTGCGAGGTCCTGAAATGGTCCAGTGAATACTTCGCTGGCGGTCGAGGGCGCAGTACGATTCAAGCTGACAACAAGGAAGCTACCAGCGGCGATCATTGTCTGCGCCTCAAACGCGTAGCAGCGCGAGGTGCCTGGATTGGACACGGATTCGAAACAGAGTTTCCAGCCTGCCAGACTTACAGCCTCCGTCGAGAAGACGTTCTTGAGCTCCACCTGGGTGCGTGCCTGGTTCGCGCCCGGCGGATCGATCAGTACCTCGTTGATTACAACCGGGACTTGAGGCGGCTCATTGTTTTCCTTCCCAATCGATTCACTGTTGTCGATGTGCCAGCGCGAGGCGCCACGATCCGAGTTGTGAGCGGCGATCGAACCCCGGGCACCGCGATCGGAAACGTCCACGAACTCTCCGTCTTTCCAGGCCTGTGCTCCCACCGCGGAGTCCTCGAGCGGAGAGTTTGCGGCCCCCCACTGAACGAAGTCTACTATCGTGGTGGAATCAGTGAAAGGTTCCGCGGAGTGGAAAGACACCGAGTCGGAGACTTGAAGATCACGAAAAGTCCCCACACCCGAGTAAAACTGCCCCTGGCCGTTTGTCCCGTCAACCCCACAGTTGAGGACGATGATCTCGCCAGGCCCCATGAGTGTCTCCACTGTACCCACTGGAAATTGGTAGGAGTGCTGGCCGCCAAGGACGATCCACTTGCCGGCCAGATCATCAAGGAAGCTGTCCGTATTTTTTAGCTCCACCGCAACATGGTACTGACTGGGCCCGGTGCGCACGTAACCGACTTCATTCAGGATCACTGCACTCCTCGAGTACGAGATCGTGCAGGAATCATTCGCCGACCCCAGGGTCGGGCTGCCGTCGATGCACCAGTCGAGAGGGCTATTTCCAGCGCCGTCGTGGGCGATGGACGAGCCTTCGCGCAACTTACTGATCTCAATGAACCCACCGGCGGGCCAGATGCCGGCAGCCACGGCGAGGTTTTCCGAGGCATTGCCGGAACCACCCCACTGCACAAAATTAATCAAGTTCGCAGCATCGGCGAAGAGGTTCGTTGAGAAAAGACCGATCGCGTCCCCCTGCGAGCCCTGGCCGAACAAGTTGCGCATGCCGCTGATTCCCGTGAAGAAATTGGTCGCGGTGTTCGTGCCGGTGCTGTTGATGTTCACAGTGACGGTCTGGCCCGGCGCGATCATGACGCCGGATGGAAATTGCCACTGAGCCGGTGGGAAGTAGAGCCAGTAGCCTGAAGGTTGCATGGCCACCGTGGTGTTGCCGAAGTTTCGAAGCTCCACTACTTGGCGAGCGGTGTTGGATCCGACGGGATTGAAGATGACCTCGCTGATCGCAAGCTGGCCCTGGGCACTCAAGGTGGCAAGAAGCGAGGGAAAGAGGCAAAGCCCCACGGCAATTCGGCGATGAAAGCTGGGCATTTCTTGTCCTCGTTGATTCTGCTTCTTGGCCCGGGAGCGTGGCCCTCAGCGCGCCAAAATTCCAAGGCCGTGACCTAAACACCGAGCGGAGTACAAGTAGCAACCCGCCATGTGTGACCCAAAAAACCGTGTCCGTGAAGGCTGAAACGTACTTCAGAGAATACCTCTTGAAGCCACCGCTCTCGGGAACCGAGAAGTCGAATGATAAAGGGGTTACCCCCAATTTTGGTAGTGAAAAAATACTCCGGTGCTGCCTCTCAACCCGCTCCAGGCAGGAACTCCCAGTGGCTATTGGTTGGATCAGGGAGCCGGTGGCGGCGGAACTCCCAACCGCTTCTCAAGGTCTTTGAGCCTTTGTTCGACTGCCTGGTCGGCGTGCAGACGCGCTCGGTGTTCGTCCCCGAGTTGCTTTTCGAGACGGTAGTGATTCTCCCTGAGAGAGCCCAGATCTTGTTCCAGCTTGTCTGCTCGTTCCTTGACCTCACTCGAGGCACTGCGAGCCGCCTTGATGTCTTCTTCCACCACTTTCAGTCCGGCCTCCGCCCGCTGGACGCGCTGCTCGACGGCGTCAATCCGCGTCGTATGGGCTTCCACTCTTTGCTGTGTTGCCTCCAGGGCCTCTGCCTGCTTCGAGACGTCCTTCTCGAGCCTTGTCGACTGGCCGGAGATGGTTTCGAGCCTTCTACCGTGCTCGTCCACCTTCTGTCCCAGGGAGCCCGAGCCCCAAAATTGATAACCGAGAATCGCAAGCACAGCGAGGACCACGATCGACAACCAGTTCTGAAGGACCTTCATGCTCAAACTCCAGGAGCGGCGAAAAAACTCTTGCCAGGATGTGACAGGCTGCGTCAGATGGCGTGCAGCTTATTGTACCTGTATCCATTTTGAAAAGGAGTGTCATGCAGAAGAGACCTTTGACCGTGGTGGTACTGAGACTTGTCACTTGCGTCCTGCTCAGCGTGCCCATGGGCCTTTGCGTCAGTTGTGGGACGACAAGCCCCCCAAAGGCAGAACCGCTCCCGAGTTCCCCCGTCGATTTGACGGCCAGTGCCGTGAATCCAACGCCTTCCGGCGCTTCCACGGCGGGGGTCTCCGCAAACGCGCAGGTCAAGGACGCGGGCATACTCCCCTCAACGAAGCGCGGAGCTTCCGGCCTCCCCGATCCACTTCCCGATTATGCTTCGTGGCCGATCCGAACGCCCTCTCAACCCGACGAGTCTAGCGGTATCACTCCTCACCTCTCGTTTCGCCAGGTATACATTGCCTATCCCCAGGGGAAAAAGGTTGAGCCCCCATTTCCAGCAGGTACGACGATCGTCCTTGAAGAAAAAGCTGATGGCAAGGACTTCATTGGCCAGATCACGTCGCTCACAAAAGGAGAGAAGGACTGGAAGCCGGAGATTTACAATCGACGCGCCGCCGCGGAACCCTTCGCTGCCGCCGACGCGAGTCGGTGCGCCTCGTGCCACAGGGGCGAGGTGCGATAGCCGAGCTTTCCCTCTCACGCGAAAAAGCAAAGACCCAGGAAACCTTTGGTCACCTGGGTCTTTACTTTTCACCGAATGATTGTTGAGCGGAGCCAGAGACACTCCACGCCCTACATGTCGCAGTTACACCTACAATGTCACGTCGACCGTGAAGATGTAGGCGCCGTAATTCTCAATCGACTCCTTTCGCCCAAACTCGTGTATCTGGGCGAAGAACTGCTCGAGTTTCTTGTCGCCCACGGAGGGCTCCACCCTCCGGAAGTGGGCCACAAGCTCGCTCAAGGCTCCCTTCAGGGCTGCGGTCGAAATGGCCGCCTCGAGCTTGCGTGCGATCGCGCCCAGGGCAGCGGTGCCTGGCAAGCTCTTTCGAGCCAACAGGTCCTGCACTCGGGCTCCAAGCTCTGACCTCAACCCGAAAAAATCTGCGGTGAAACCAGATGCATCAAACACGGGCATAAGAACCACCTCCAAAAGACACCTGAACACGATAGCCCTACGGGTCGACCTTCGCGAGGATAAACTTGGCCGTGTTAGCCTTTTGAAAGGTCCTGGTACTCGTAAAGGACGGACGCATCAGGCCCGGGAGTCGTCTTCAAGAGCTCGGCGCAGAACGCCCTCATGTCGTTCGAGCATCCTCCCCGCTGTCTCCCGATCCACGCCGCGTCGCGCCATGAGGATGGCGGACTTGACGTTGCCCTGCGATGCGCGCAGTAGCTCGCTCGCTCGCCGTGAATCCACGCCAAGAAGGTGTTGGACAAGCCGCCCCTGCCGAGCCTGAAGCTTTCTATTGAGCGGCTTCAAGTCCACCATCAGGTTATCGTGGACCTTGCCCCGGCGAATCATTACCGCCGTTGTGATGGCGTTCAACACCAGCTTCGTCGCGGTGCCGGCCTTCATTCGCGTGGATCCCGCGATGATCTCTGGACCCACGGAAATCACGACTGCATGTTGGATCAAATCGGCGCGGGGAAGTCCCCGCCATTCAGGGTTACAGGTAATGAGCACCGTTACTGCTTGCCGTCTCGACGCCTCCTCGAGAGCGCCCCAAACATAGGGGGTCCTTCCGCTCGCCGCGATACCACAAACGACGTCGGCGGCGTTCACGTGGAGCGCCTCTACTGCCTTCCGCCCGTCTTCGGGCGAATCCTCCGCCCCCTCCACTGATTCGCGCAATGCTCTGTCGCCGCCCGCAATCACACCCACCACGAGCTCGGGCTCGACTCCAAAGGTCGGAGGGCACTCGGAAGCGTCGAGCACACCGAGCCGGCCACTTGTCCCGGCACCAAGGTAAATCAGCCGCCCACCATTTTTGAGGGCTTGCACCACTTCCTCGACAACTCGAGCGGTCTCGGGCGCCGCGTCGCGGGCGGCTTCCCAGGCCTGAAGATCATCCTCGTGGATCGTTCGGACAATCTCGAGCGAGGTCTTCCCGTCGATCCCGATGGACCGAGGGTTGACCGCTTCGGTCGGTGAAGAGCCGGATTCCCCTCCGCTTTTCAAAACCCAAGAGTCATCTTGCGCAAACACTCGTTTTTCCGCCTGTTGGCTTGCTCCAGCACGTCCTTGAAGGGGAAATCTACCATGATCTTGTCAAAGGCCTGGATCGCCTCCGAGTACTTCTTCGCCGCGTCAAGCTTGTTCGCCTGCTCGATCGCCTTCTGGGCCTTTGCCTTGTATACCTGGATCAGGCTGTTGAGATCCTTCCTGAGGTTCGGATCCATCTTGGTTTGCGTCCTCGGGTCCTCATAGCCTTTGACCCTGAGGACGGCATCTCGTTGATTCCCGAGCTTGGCTGAGTACTTGGATTTCTCAACCTCGGGCTCCACCTTGTGGGCCTCCTCGGCGTAGATGAGGTTCACTTTCCAGATTCGGGTGAGCTCCTCCCTTGCCCGGGACTTGTTGGGGGGACTGCTCTCCCTGTAGGTGAGCACGGAGTCTTCCCAGTAGTTCAGGACCACAATGGCCGACTGCGTGCCGCTCAAGCCGAGCCGTCCGCCGATCGAACCCTTAGCGTCAGGCAAGGAATCAACTGGCGGAGTTTTCTCGTCAGGAGAATCGGCCGGATTGTCACCCCCCCCGGCCTTGGCGCGCCCTCCTGCTAATTTTTCCGGGGCTTCACCCGCATCTTTCCTTGCGGCTTCCGCTTTCCCGGACTGGGGCTTCTCCGGCGGCAACGGGTAACGCTTCTTCATGTCGGCCGAGGTGACACGGATGAGGACGAAGCGTTTCACCGTGTCCTTCATTGCAGTGTCAGTCAAAATGTCCTCGAAAAAAGCAGCCTTTGGCCCGGATCCGTCCTCCTTCGCCTCGGCCTCGCTCCTTTCGGTCCTTGCGTCGCAAAGGACCAGGGCAGGCAGTCGCTTCGCTCTTACCTGCGTGAGGCCTACCTCGAGAGTGAGCCAGTCGACAGAAGGAGCAGGCCTGGCCTTCTTCGCCCTGACGGCCCCATGGGGCAGGGCCTGGCCTCTTGCGTTATCCTCGGGTGCCAATTTCGGTTCTTCACCCAACAAGGAAGCAAGGCCACGGAAACTGAGCAGGGCCGTGAGCCCCAGCGCGCCGAGGAACTGCCTGAGGCCGCCTGGACTCTCTGGAAGGGCTCGCAGAATCATGAAATTCTCCCGCTACTGGGTTACCATTCCCAGGCTCGATCGGCCACTGTTGGCCAGAATACCACGCAGCCTATTACGCACGTAAAGGCCCGGCACTTCAAGAAGTCTCCCATGCCCCAAGAGAAAGACCCCGGGCGAATCCGGCGGATGTTTGCCGAGATCGCGCCCCGGTACGACTTCCTGAATCACTTTCTGAGTCTCAATCTGGACCGGAGCTGGCGGCAACGGACAGTAGGGTCCCTCAAGCTGCCCACTCGAGCCAGGGTGCTCGACACATGCACCGGGACAGCCGATCTCGCCGTCGAGCTGGCCAGGGCTCTGCGACCGCTCGGAGGCATGGTGATTGGGTGCGATTTCACGCCGGAGATGTTGAGGATTGGCGAGGCCAAGCGGCGCAAGGCCCTCCTCGAGAATCTACGCCTTGTGGTTGCCGACAGCCTCGCCTTGCCGTTTCCTGCTGGTTTCTTCGACGCCGTGACCGTTGCCTTTGGGATTCGAAACGTCTGCGACCCGGGCGCAGGCCTGCAAGAAATTCTGCGCGTCTTGAAGCCGGGCGGCACGGCGGCGATTCTCGAGTTTTCGCCTCCGGAGCGAGGTGTCCTGAGGGCCGGATTCGAGGTCTACTTCCGCAAAGTCTTGCCTGTGATTGGCCGCTGGGTGAGCGGGTCCACTGCCTACGCCTATTTGCCCAATTCAGTGGTTCAATTCCCCACACGAGGCCGCTTTGCTCAATTCCTCCAGGAGTGCGGATTCGAGGACGTCAGGATTTCAAGGTTAACCTTCGGGGTGGCTGTCCTTCACCTCGCACGGAAACCCAGCGCGGCGCTCAATCCGGCACAGGTCTTGGCGGAGGTCGTGGCGCCCATGGAGGAGCGAAAGGGATTCGGCGAATAAATGGCGACTCAGCAATCTCGACAGAACGCGGCCCTTGGCGCTCCGGAGCGCAGGATTGTGATCGGCGTAACCGGAGCCAGTGGCGTCGTCCATGCCCAGCGGCTCATCGAGTTCCTCCTTGCCAGAGAGTTCGACATCCTCCTGAGCGTATCGAGAGCCGGCAGACTTGTGATGGCCGAGGAACTGGGAGTCAGCAATGATCCGGCTTCGTGGGGCGCGACCCATGGTGAGCGCCTCCGGATTTTCCCCGAAAAAGACTTCGGCGCTCCGTTTTGCAGCGGGTCCTTTCGCTTCCGTGGTATGGTCGTTATCCCGGCGTCGATGGGCTCCGTCGGCGCCATTGCCAATGGCGTCACCATCAACAACATACATCGCGGCGCGGATGTGGCTCTGAAGGAGAGGCTACCTCTTATTGTCGTGCCACGCGAAACGCCACTCAGTGTAATCCACCTCGAAAACCTACTCACGTTGGCCCGCGCCGGCGCAGTCATTCTTCCACCCACCCCGGCCTTCTACCAGCATCCTCGAACCCTGGACGACCAGATCGATTTTGTGGTCTCGCGAGTACTGGATGCACTCGGAATCGACAATCAGCTTTTCAAGCGATGGAGCGAATGAGCGTGTCGAGCACGGTCAAAGTACGAAGCGACTCCGGCAAGGTAAGTCTCCTCCACAAGGCCCTCAGCTTTTGCGAGGCCATCAAGGTCTCGCACTCGGTCTTCGCTCTACCGTTCGCCATTTCAGCAGCGTTCCTGGCGAGCAACGGTTTCCCGCCCCTGTCGGTGCTCGGCAAGGTGGTCCTGGCCGTCGTGCTCGCTCGCACCTCCGCCATGGCCTTCAACCGTTGGGCCGACGCCGAACTGGACGGCCTCAACCCTCGGACCCGGCTCCGCGCGGTGCCGCAGGGACTGCTGACACGCGGTTGCATGCTTGTGACAAGTCTTCTTGCCGCCCTCGGCTTTGTGCTCGTGAGCAGCTGGATGAACCGGCTAGCCTTCATCCTCTCTCCCGCCGTGCTTCTTGTGCTGTTGGGGTATTCGTACACGAAGCGGTTCACCTCGCTCTCGCACCTGGCGCTCGGGGCCGCGCTGGGACTTTCCCCCATGGGAGCCTGGGTCGCCGTCAGGGCCGAGCTCGGGTGGTTGCCCACGGTCCTGGGCCTTGCAGTCCTTGCGTGGACCGCGGGTTTCGACGTCATCTACGCTTGCCAGGACCAGGAGTTCGATCGAAGACATGGTCTCCACTCAATTCCCGGCAAGTTCGGGGTTGCCCGGGCGCTGCTGCTCTCACGGGCTCTTCACGTCGTCACGATCGGGCTCCTTGGCTTCCTGGGTGGGCTCGGTGGCCTCGGCGCCGCCTACTGGGCGGGCGTTGCCTGCGTGGCCGCTCTCCTCATCTACGAGCAGTCGCTTGTGAGACCGACTGACTTGAGCCGCGTGAATCTGGCGTTTTTCACACTGAACGGGCTAGTTAGCCTTGTTTTTATGACGGCTGTGGTCGTCGAGACGCTGCTATAATTGGTGCCACTTCCGAGGTGATAGGAGCCATCCCCGATGCCAATCAACCAGGGCCTCATGCTCGATCGCTACCTCGAGAGGAGGCCGCGCCTGGAACCTCTCAAGGCGGCCAGGATCGTTCTGGCGGTTGCGGAGCAGCTTGGCTCCTCAACGAATCCGTTCCTCATCTACCCTGGCCGAATCTTCTGCCCCAGGGAGGGCGGTGTGCAGTTACTGCCTTCCCCCGACCGGGAGGGTTCACTTCCGGCCATCATCCAGCATGCAGACTACGCGTCGCCGGAAGAGATTCGCGGCGCGCAGCCGGACGAGCGCTCGGGGCTCTACTCACTCGGCTGTACGCTCCATCAACTTCTCGTTGGCCACCCACCTTACTCTCGCCCGGATGCCAAGGAAGTTCTCCAGGCTCACCTCGAGTCCCCTGCCCCCGATGTCCAGGGCATGGCGCCCCACGTGCCTGCCGCGCTTGCCGCCCTCGTCAATGAACTCCTTGCAAAGGATCCCGAGCTTCGGGTGCAAACATCTGGCGAGCTCGTGCGTCGCCTGAAGAAGTGTATTCATGAGGTGCAGGCTTCCGGGGCTCTGGCCTTGCCCCAACCACCGCCAGAGACATCCCGACCGGCCATGCCGCCACCGCCTGCGGTGAATCCGGTGCCGAACTCAGCTCCGAAGGCGCCACAACTCCCCGCCAGGTCGCCGTCAGCAATTGCGGCAGCGAAACACCAGCGCTCGAGCGGCAGTGCTCCGGTCGCGCGCCAGGGCGCTCAATGGCGCGGCACCAACCCCGGAAAGGCCAGCGTCAGGTCACGCTGGAAGCACTCCCGACTGCCGGTCCCATCGAGCCCCAGAGCCTTGCCGGGACGAGGCCACAAGGGTGCAGAAGAAGACCCGTCGCTTCAGGAATCGCCTCCAGGCCCCTATTTGAAAAAGAAGAGGGCCTATCCTTTCACGATTGGCGGTGCGCTCCTCGGGTTCATCTTGGGCCTCATTGCCGTCCAACGGACCGGAGAACGGAAGGCCGTCGAGAGGAAGAGGGAGACGGAGCGGATGGCGCTTGAACAGACCCAAGCTCTCGCGGATCGAAAGAAAATGCACGTGGCCGCTGACGAGCAGCTTCGCAAGAAAGTGACGGATTTCCTCGACCGGTTAAAGGGGCGTTCTACCAGCGATCAGCAAGTGATGCTGGAGGGCAATATCGCGAAGTTCGCCCAGGACAACCCCCACACCCACTTGCTCCTTGACGCCTACCAGAAGGTCTGGACCCCGGGGGGTACCGGATCGGCGGCCGAAAACAAGGAAGAGGTTGACAAGGCCTACGCTCAGCAGAAAGCGGAAGCGGAAAAGCTCCACGCGGAGGGCAAGATCGGGCTCGCCTACCAGCGCATTTACGCGGACTATAACCGCAACAAGAGTCACCATGGAAAAGAGATCGACGAGATCATGGCCCGCTGGGAGAAGGAAATCGTTGAGAAGGGTGATGCCGTGCTGGCCGAGGCCCAACGGCACGGCAAGGACGGCGACTCCGAGAAGGCTCTCGAGGTTCTTCGAAAGGGGCTCGAGGTCGTGGAAGGTGACGAGAAGTTAAGCCAGTTAATCCATGAGCAGATCAGACATGTCAATGAGGTTGTTGCGCTCCAGGCTGCAAACGCCCAGAAGGCCACGAGGAGCCTTGCCGAGGAGAGCCCGGAGACTGACGCCGCGAACCCCGAGGAACCGCCCGAGGGCGACAACTCTCCAGAAAGTAAGCCCGAACCCGAGGTCGATGACCCCAAGGGAGATACGACAGACGACGTCGAAAAGGCCGACGACGCAGATGGCGAATAATTGCCCACGCCTGGATTGGGAGAAACAGAAGCGCAGAGGGGGAATTCGATGGTGACCTTGCCATCCCCACGTCGGGCCATTGAGTGGGCGCTCTTCTTTACCATCGCAGCCGTACCGGGTTGCTGGGACGGACGCCAGATGCGGCACGACGAGCCCCCCGCTGGAGCGGTCGTCGGCGTCGTTCAACGAGTTGACGACGGAGACACGGTGACACTCAGGGACGGCCGTCGCGTGCGCTACGTGGGCATCGACACTCCAGAGAGCGGGGAGCCCTTCAACAAACTAGCCACGGCAGAAAATCGGCGTCTTGTCGGCGGAAAAAAAATTGAGTGCCGTCAGAGCGGACCTGACGCCACCGACAGATATGGACGCTACCTTGGCATTGTCAAGGTCGTCCATGCGACGGAGCTGGCCGAGCGCAACGTGAACGCCGCCCTGGTACGCGCCGGGTTGGCCTCCGTCTACATCGCCGCCGCCGACAGCCTCGGCGAAGGCGACCTTGCGACCTTGCTCGAGGCTCAACACGAGGCCCTACGAGGTCGGCGTGGCTTCTGGAAGGAGCGCCTTTTCAGGGTAGCGCAACTTCGAGAACCGCTCGTCGCGACTCGTTTCAGGATCCACCTGAAAAGCTGTGAGGAAGTCCGCTCCCATCGCACTTTACCGATTCAGCTCGTCGAGGCCGAGCTGCAAGCTGGTAAGAGCTTCTGCAAGCGGTGTCAGCCGTCAGGGAAGACCCACGAGTAACGCCAGGGAACGCAAGTTTCGAGTATCATTTGGACTTCTCGCGTGACTGGAGTCCCCCATGCAGAACCCCCTTGAAGGCGATGATGACGCCCTTGACCAGCCATGGCTCAAGGACATGGTCGATGAACAGCTTCTCCCCCTCTTTCATGAGGACGAGCGCAAGCTCAGGCGAGCCGTGCGCCACTTCATCCGGGCGGCTCAAGACGACTCCGAAGTCGAGGAGAAGCTCATTGAACTTCTTGAGACCGCCCTCGAGGAGGGAAACGACGACACCAGCGCCTCGCTCATGACCACGATCATTCTTGGCGAGGCCCGGTCGATTGCCGCAATTCCAATCCTTGTTCGCTGCCTCGCGTCGGAGGCCGACGAAACGCTGCAAGACGCCGCCCACGTTGCGCTGCTTCGCATGGGTCCCGTGGCCGTGAGGCGAATTGTGGAACTGATGGAGGATTCGGACGACCGGCTGCTGCTACGAAGCGGCTATGGTCTCCTTGGCCAGGTCGGCGTCCTTGGCGACCTCGACCTCACCGACGAAGTGCGGCAGTTCCTGCGCGATCGAGTCGAGGTCGAGCGAAAAAAAAGTGCCGAGGAAACCGTGATCGAGGAGCTCTTCCGTGCCAGCGCCCTCCTGGGAGATCTCGAGCAACTTGATCGACTCAAGGCTGTGCTTGAAGATGACTTCCGGGGGAGAAACGCAGGGCTGCAAGATATCCGCGAGATGCTGGAGCAGAATCCCGAGGGCGTGCCCTTCATCGCCACGCCCCCCCCGTGGGAATCCCGTCATGGTTGGCTCTTTGAGGACGAGAGAGAAGAAGCGCGGGTCACGCGCAACCGGTCCGGTGACATATCAATTTCGCTCTTTTCTGACGGCATGGAAGAAGACGGCGGCATTGTGGAGGAAGATTCGACCGCGGACGATGCGCAGGAAGAGCGGTAACCTTCTTGCTGGATGGCACAAGAGCTCAGAACACTCGCCGCCGGAGCCGTTGCCCTGAGCGTACACGTAGTGTTTCCGCTTCCAGCAGCGTCTCAAGGACTCCCTGGGCTGGCGCTCATGTGAAATCTACTTCATCGTCCTCGTCGTCATAGATTTCATCTTCGAGATCGGTCATTCGCAGGACAGCCTTGACAAGATGCTTGATGAGGAGCAGGTTCTCCGGGTTGGAGCGAAGCATTTCCCAGCGGAATTTCCAGGCCCGCTCCGACTGCATGCCAGCGCCAAGGCTTGAGACCACTGTGTTCGGCCATTTTGTCTTCAGGTCCACCCGGAGCGCCCACGCTAGCGCGCTGTCGAGGCCGCTCAGCGAGTCGAGGACCTCCTTTGCAAAGTTCTTGGCGATTTCGCGGAGCTTCCAGGCCCTCGGGTCGTCCGAGCGCCCCAACGATTTTATGATGATCTTGGGAGCTCGGTGGATGTGCTCTTCCCGAAGAGCCCAGGCCCGCTCAGACCCGACCAAGCGAAGACTCATCAGGACCCATGGCAGAAACTCCCCCGAAAGTTTCTCCCTCCAATCCCAGGCACGTGGAGTGTCGATTCCAGCGAGACTCTCCAGCAGCGCCGGGAAATACTGCTCCTTCGAACGCTTTTCACGAAGCGCCCAGGCCCGCTCCGTGTCGAGGCCCCGGGTGCTCATGAGCACCTCCCGCGCGGCCGTCTTGCCGATCTCGTCCCGGAGCTCCCAGGCAAACGGGGTATCCACACCACGCAACGAGAGGGCCACCATATCGGGAACCTTTTCGGCCAGGTCACGACGAAGCTCATTCACGCCCGGAATCTCTTCGCTCAACCCCGAAAGGCTTCGAGCGACGTAGGTGGGTTCACGGTCCTTCAAGAGCACTCTGAGGGCCATGGATTCAGGAGATTTCAACCCCTGGAGGCCGTACGCGACCATGGCGGGTTCGTGCTCCAGGATCTTCTCGCGGAGGGTGTTCGCGCGGGGGCTGTCGAAGCCGGAAAGGAAAAGTGCAGCATAGGCTGGAAAGAAGGGGATAACACGCTCAAGCTCGCTCCAGAATATGCGCTCAATGGCCTCCTTGCGATCGGCTTCCGAAAGGCTCAGAGCAGCCTCGACCGCAGGCTGAAGCCGCGAGAGCCGCTCCGGTGGCTCGTCAGGAATCGCAAGGATTTCCTCGGCACTTTTCAAGCCCTTGAAACCTCGAGTCTCTAGCAACTCGATCACGCGTTTGTAGATCTTGTGAAGCGACTGTTGGATCGTCGACTTCGCGTTGTCCACGACGAGCCAACGGGCTGGATCCTCCCTCGAGAGCTCCAGAAAACCTCGTCGCATCTCCTCCCTGAACCCGATCCCCATGAGGCCCTTGCGTCCAAAATCCCCCAGGCGCTTGTCGCGAATTTTCTGGATCTTTTTTCGTATGCGCGACGTGAGGGGATCGACGTCGCAATAAACGACGAGGTCGGGCCAGAGGCCCCGCGAGGCCAGGCTGAGCACGGCGTCGACCTCGCCTCGGGGTAGACCCCGGGCGTGGTGCGAGTGGGTAATCGCCGAGTAAAGATAGCGATCGGAAAAGACGACGTTTCCAGGAAGGAGCTTGGGCCGGATAAACTCGTCGATCATCTGCGTGTCCCGGGCCACGTAGAGGAGGAACTCGGTGACAGGCGACATGCGCAGGAAGCGCGGGTCTCGAGTCAGGGTGCGGATCTCCCTTGAAATCTCGGAGCGGAAGACGCCACCGTCGCGAGCGTGATGGACTGGCACTCCTTGCTCTTTTAGCAAATCAGCCAGGCGGTTCGAGAGGGTCGTCTTGCCGCTTCCGTCAATTCCCTCGAAGTCGATGAAAATAGCCTTGGGTGCCGTCTCGTTCGGGGCCATCGGTTGTGTTCGGAATCCCGCTTCCATGCGAAGTGATACATCCAGCGTAAAAATGCCCATACTGCTCGAGGGGGAGCCTTGATCAAGACGTCCCAATCATGGCCTCGAGAAGCATGGTAACAGAGGAATCGAAGGATAGTCCAGCAACTGCGCAAGACGGCAGAAGGCGCACACTACGGGCTGCTAATTGAAAAGCCCGTCACTGCGCTTCGTCTTCGCTTCCCCGCCCGCTCCGCTGCGATGGTCGGGCGAGACATCCTGACCCACGATCCCGCCCGAGGCGATCTCCCCGTTCTTGCTTTTCGCTCCCGGGAGCAGCAGCCGCACGCCAGAAGTGAACTTGGAAAACCGGCGCTTCGAGTGGTGACGCAACGCCTCGCCAAGCCATTGGGGATACTCTCCAGGACACTTGATCTCGATGATGACCGTGTCACTTTTCCGGATCGGAATCCCCAGAGCATCGCTTGTGAGTGCTTCGAAGCCCTCGTAAAGCTGGGCCGGGGGAGCGTAGACGGATAGCCGGTCGTCAAAGGTAATCCGCAGCGACTCTTCCGATTCCTGGTAGACGGTCCGTCGGTAGTTCACGACCGAGGTAATTCCCACGGTATATTCGCTGAGGTAGCGCGACAGTTCAGCGTAGACCGCCTCGAGGTCCCTCGCCGCGCCAAGCGGTGTTATCCGAAGCAGGGTCGGCAGGATGTTCTGGCCGTTCAAGAGGAGCGAGAGGATTTCTTTGGGGATTCCAAAGCGCTTCTTGACCACGAAACCCGCTACGCGTTGTTTCAGCTCGAGGTAACAATAGGGCGAGACAAGGTATTTTGCGGTGCAGCGCCCTGCGCTGCCGGCATCACTGCTCACGCCAGAACGTACCCTCCAGGGCGCGTCATAATAGTACTCCTTCAGCCGGATCTTGATGTTGTCATCGTAGCTCCGCTCCGCGAGCTGATAAAAATCGCGGCTAAGAGTGTCGAAATAAACCGTCGTGATGTAGGTGGTGGGCTGTCCCGGCTCGAACTCGTAGAGTGGCAGCCGCCGAGAAATCTCCTCCTTGAGGAAAGCCGCAGCTCCCGCGCCCATCTCATACTTTTGCTCCTGACGCCTGATGAGCCGGACCCCGTCGAGGCAACGATCCGACTCAGGAGACTCCGCTCCATCCACGCGACCTTCAGCCGAAGCCTCGGCGGAAACTTCGATGGCGGACCTGGGTCGAGCGGCCCTTGAACCATCTTGCTTCATGGAATGCTAATTCCTCAGGGAACTTGCGGCCGCGGGCCGATCGTCTGCTAACGCCCGGCGTTCCTTGGCTCTTCTTGCCACGCGCACCCTCCTCAGTCGTGTTCCCAAGCCAAGAGGCGCATTGAACTTGTGGATTCGATTATAGGTGGCCCGGGAGCAAGAGTCAACGGAGCGCAAAGTTCTCGTGAAGAGCGTGCCTGTGCTCTCGATCAGAACTGCAACAGGACCTCGACCAGGAGCTCGTTGTTGGTCACACTCGAGGGGCCCACCGACGAGCCCCCGCCGCCGGTCCGCTCGGCGTTGAAAGCGTACTCGCACCGCACGATCAAAATGTTCTTGTACATGTCGATATTCACCCCGACGAGTAGCTGGCGTCGGTCCCACGTGCCCGGCAAGAGAGCCGAGGGTTCGAGGTTGGTTTCAAGGACGCCGTAACGCACGATCGGCTCCACCGAGCGGAGATACTTGTCGGCAAGGAGCCCCTTCTTGAAGGAATGTCGATAAGCTGTCTGAACATACCAACCGTCGCGAATCAATTTGCCGTCGTGGGCTCGGATGTACTGCCCCCCCACGCGCAGTCCGTCACCAGCTCTTGCCTTCCATTGCGGAGGCAGAAACCGTGCCGAGGGAAGAAAGTACTCTCCCCCCACGCCATACTTGTAGCTCGCCGTGGACCCCGAGTCGCCGTAGCCGGCTATCGGGGCGCCGGTCACCGGGTTTCGGATCGTGAGGTCATTGCTAAGAAAATCAAGCGACCGGTCGCTCAACTCGTCATTGTAGTAGAAGCCCAACAAATCGAGGTCCCCGAGCCACTCGAAGCTGCGGGCGTAACCGAGGCCTAGCCCCACCTCGCGGATCGAGAGATCGTCCGTAACATTGCGATCGTCCTGAACGAGATCGTTGAAGCTCGCTCCGTCGAAACCCACCTCGTTCGAATCGAGACTGTTGCCATTCCCGATGGAAAAGTACGTGCGCAGCTCCCCCAAATTGTTGGCAAAGTCGAAGGGCGAGCGGTGAGTTTGCGCGCCGATAATTCCGCCGTCCTCGGCGATCTCGATCGGCTGGCCATCGGAGTCCTCCAGCACAACGTCCTGGCCATCCCTGGATGCATTTTTCAGACTCTCCCCCCTGGCCCGGCCCTCCGGCCGCCCATCCTTGTCCCCAAATCGGAGCATCCAGCTCAAGGCGATGGATTCATCCCGCCAAAAAGCGTTGCCCAGAAGCGGATAGTTCTTCGTGCCACGCGTGGGCCGGATGAAGCGGTCGTCGAGGCCCAGGCGCGCCTCCGAGCGAAACCACCAGTTCGGATCCACCTTGTAACGAACCACCAGCTCCTTCAGGAGCGTGCGTCCCGCGTCCGGCTTGAAATCGATTTGGCTCAGAAGAGAGATTTCCTTGTTCACCAGGAGCAAAGGAGAGAGGCGCAATCGATTCAGCTCTAAGCGTGGATCCGGGTTGGCCGTATTTCCGACGATCGGATCCCTCTCGGACTGTGAATCCACGAGGAGAATTTCCGCCTTGCCGCCCAGCTTGAGCTTTACTCCCCCGCCGATAGTGAGGATGCCGTCCGAGAAGAAGCCTTTTTCGTCAGACTTCTTCTTCTCGCCCAGGGCCGCCTTGACCTGCTCGAGCTCCTTCGCTTGCTTCTTGTTGCGCTTCTCGAGGTCCTCGAATCGCTTCTCGAGGTCATGAAGCCGCTCCGCAGCCGACTTCACCTGGGCTTGCGCCGGAGCAGGGAAGCAATTCGCCAGAGCCAGGGCCGCGAAAGCGAGCCAGACTCTCGTACAAGGCCTATTCATGAAAGTCATGTTGTGGTATCGGCAGAAGGGAAACGGATGCTCAGGGAAGAGCAACGCCCGGCCCGTAAACCCGCGAACATTACCGGGGGTTGACGAGGAGATAAAGAAAAACCGTGCGGCATCAATCCCCGCACGGCGTCAGCGAGTCCTGCGTCGGATCCCTGCCCGCAGTCGGAAACGGCAGAGGAATGATCGGCCCTCGTCGGAAGACATGGCTTCCGATGTAAACCGCGTCCGCAGCATTGAGAACCCCGTTGTCGTCAACGTCGAGAGCATCCTCGCAGTCCGGCCGTCGCTCGTCACCCTGAAACAGGATCGCGAGGATCCTCACCATGTCCGTGATGTTCACCCTTGAGTCGCTGTTCGCATCACCCCGCACGAAGGCGCCGCTGCCTGCCCCGTTCAAGTCACCGGGCGTGGGCCCTGGGAGCGGTCCGACCTCGCCGGTGCCGTCTGGGCTGCGGCCCAGGGACACGCCCTCACCGAGGGCGGAGAAGTCAAAGGGGAAAGTGTCGAGCAGGCAAGCACCACGGGAGTCGGAGTCCGACAGGAACAGCGTGCCCCGGCCGTGGCGACTCCAGTCGAGATCGATCCGCGGGACCGAGGGGACATCGGTGCCGTCTGTGAGGACGAGGAGGACACTACCGGGCGCGAGGCGAAGGCCACCGGGAAGCCGCGCCTTGCGCGGATTCGTGTCGAGATCGCTCAGATACATGCCGGAGATGTCTGCCTCGGTGCTGCCGGCGTTGTAAAGCTCGATCCAGGGCCGCGCGTTTTCGAGCCCGTCCGGATCGTTCGCCACGGAGAAAAAGCGATGGCTTTCGTTGATCACGACCTGGGGATGCTCACCGGCGGAGGTTCCGAACGTGAAGGGGCCTGCCTCCAGCACATTGCCGCAGTTGTCGACAAGGCGTACGTGATAGCGCACGACTGCCCCGAACGGCCCCCGGACCGTGGCTGTGATCGATCCGTTGGCGTAACCTGTGGGCGTGACCGAACAACCCGCAGCCTCCCCAGCTTGCGGGCACGAAGGGAAGCCCTCGAAGAGCCTGCTCGGCTTGATCGGCTTCTCCCCGCCACCCTGGCCGATATCGACGAAAAAGCTGGCCTCGGAGATCACCTGTTTCGATTCGTTGAAGGCGTCCCGCAGCTTCTCATCGACGAAGAATAGTGCCTTCAGCTGCACCACCGGGTCACTGGCATTGATGCAACTGTTTTTCGACCCCGAGACGCCTTCGTGGAAGGCGTCCGAAAAAACAAGAGGGAGGATCCCTTCCCGGTTCGAGGTCCCCGGAGTTGGTCGGGCAAGCTCGGCCAAGCACCTGGCCTCCATGCAACCGTCACAGACGCGCCCGAAGGCCACATTCGACTTGCAGACAGAAACTTCTTTTTCATCTCGGATGACCGTTTCCGCCAACCGCCAGCGGATCGAGGCCACGACACAGTTGGCGCCATCTTCCGGAGCATCCGGCGCGATCAGGTAAAGGATCTCGCCGTCCTTGCAGTCTAGGCTGAAGCCCTTCACCTCGACGTAGCTCGCTGGCGCGGCTCCCGCAGGCGGTGGACCAAAGAAGATGGGGAGAAAACCACCCGGCGGCACCCTCGGAGCATCGGAGAGTTGGAACCGGCGGGCATTTGGGATCGGAGGGTCTGGCGAGCCGGGATTGGGGAGGTTGGTTGTGGTGACGTAGTACCCCGTGAGGTCAAGTTCCCCCCTGCCAGGATTGTAAATTTCCGCGAAGTCCTGCTTCACTCCAGCGTAAGGGCTCGGATAGGCCGTGGAGTCATCTGAGCCCGGCAGCACTTCGTTCCAGATCGGAGCGTCTGCTGCCGGCGTAAACCCGACGAGATATCGGAACGAGACTTCCGCTCCGAGCGGCTCGTGCTCCGAGTAACGGGCGATGGCCTTCGGATCCTGCTTCTGCGTGAGAATCAAGTCCTCGGCCTTGAAGTCGAAGACCACCAGCGTGCCGGCCGGGAGGCCCGGTATCGTCGCCGTGATGTCGTGGAGAGTTGACCCGGCAGCGGCCTTCGACTGGTCGACGGCCTCAGTCACTTGGGGAGCAGCGATCGGGACCTCTACCGGAGGATCGATCGTGACCCCCACGGAGAGCTTCACCTCGCCCTCGTCCCGGTCCCTGTCGGCGTTGAACTGCGCCCGCACGGTGACGGGGATTCCAGGGCGGGGGCAACGCGCCGAACCCTCGCTTTCAATCGTGACACCCTCGCGAAAGATGGGTGGGATGTCCCCCTCGGTGGTGTTCGGCTTCTCAAACGTGGCAAGGCTTGTGAGTGTGCCTGGCACAAGAGCGTTGCGCTCGAGACCCTCCGTCTCGGGGAAGCGGGCGAGAGACTGACCGTCCTTCAAGTTGCAGTCGTACTTGTGGAAATCAAGGATGGCCTCGTCGAGCACCGTCCCCGCGTCGATATCCACCAGCGCGAAACGGTCGAACGGCTGACCTTTTTCCGGGCAGCTTGCGCTGAGTTTGAATCGTGTGGAGAAGAAGACCCGGGAGGTGTCGCCGGCTGCTGGATCGACAAGCTGATACTCGTTGCGCTCGCCATCGTCACCGTCCGCCAGGACGCAAAAGAGCTCGCCGGGGGCCAGCTCCAACTTGTCGGCGTGCTCCTGGAAAGTCCAGGGAACAAACTCCTGGCCAGCAAGCATCTCATCGACGGACTTTCGGCCCAGAAGCCCGAGTCGGGAGATGTCGACCGTCTGCGATCCGAAGTTCACGATCTCGATCCAATCCCGACGCTGCGTCGGATTCTTCCCTGGCTCCACTTCAGCATCGATGCGAGTGAAGAGCAAGCCCCCGTCGGCCCCCTGCTTGGGCTGGTACTCGTTCACGAGCACGGTGGGCAAATCCCCGGCACAGGCACGAATGCAGCGCTCGATGATGAGGTTGCCCACTGCGTCCGTCGCATGGATGCGGACTCCCCGACTCGTTCCGCACCTGGCCCCAGGCAAGGTTGCGAGGAACGAAAGCAGCACGACCTCGGCCGTCGTGGGGTTGCCCTCGATATCCACGCGGGATTCGTCAACCCGCACGGGGTTGCCACCGGCCGGCGAGATTTTCACGACCGAAGCTCGCTCGAGTGGCCTGCCGGCAAGCGGATCTCCGCATTTCGAAACGTCCGCCCACTCGACCTGGACGTCAAGCTCCCCCTTGGCCGCCACGTCCCGCTCGATTCCGAGCTCGAGCTCGATCGGTTGCCCTTCATCCACCGCTCGAACTTTGAGTGCGGCAAGCCTCTGGAGCTTGAGCCCCACGGGGCGATTGGGCTCGCGTGGCGTCGGCTCATACATCACCCCGTAAACACCCGAATCGGGGTCGATTCCGTTCGTGATGTCGTCCGCCTGGTTCTTCACCCCCAGCCGGTCGATGATCCTGCGGCCATCCTCGGCGAAGAGGAAGAGCGTGTCGGCCGATCTGCTGAGATTGAAATCGGCGACATGGCCGGAGGGCGGAGAACACCTCGAGAGGCGATCGAGGTGGTCACTCTCGCACTGGTTGACGCAGTCCGATTCGCTCGCCGGACAGCCCTTGAGGCAGTCTACGAGTTTCTCTTCGGACTCCAGCTCGCACCGCCCCTCGCTGTAGATGAATACAAGCAGGTAACCGTTTGGCCCGATCACCGTGCCCAGGGGAAACTGGAACTTCAGGGGCTTCTGGAAATTATCCGTGAGCGAGTATCCCTCGAGGCTCACGGCGCTCCGGGTCGAGTTGTAAAGCTCCACCCAGTCGCTGAAAACTCTCTGGCCCGACTCATCGACGACGGCAAACCCTGCATTGGAGGCCATCACCTCGTTGAGACGGATCTTCGCCGCCCCACCAGAGCCTCTCCCTCCACTGGAGCGGTGGCAGCCCGCTACCAGCGTGATCCAAACAACAACGCAGAGGCAGGTTCTTGCGGCCATACCCTTACAAGCCTACCACACTTGGCCAGACGCCATCCCAGGGGGAAATCTACGGGTCAGACGGCACAGGCCTGCCGGCCAGATAGGTCCTCCGGACGCGCATGGAGCGGTCCAGGAGGAGGAGATCGGCCCGAAATCCGGGGGCGATGCGGCCGCGGTCCCGGTCGAGACCGATCGCCCTTGCGGGGTTTTCCGTGGCGCAACGGACGGCCTGGGCCGGGGCAAGGCCCACCTCCCTCACCTCAAGCGCGACCGCTCGGTCCAGCGTGAGAAGACTCCCCGCAAGCGTTCCGTCCAGGAGCGTCACGCGGCCACCCTTCGCATGAACCGGCCTGCCAGCGAACTCGTATCGCCCTGATTTCAAGCCGCAAGGGTGCACACTGTCGCTCACGAGGATCACGCTGTCAGGTGGTTTCGCAACGTGGACAAGCTTCAGAATTGGCACCGCGACGTGAAACCCATCCGCGATCAGCTCCACCTGCACCCGCGGATCCTCCAGGAGGGCCGCGACAGCACCAGGATCGCGGTGGTGAATGCCCCGCATGGCGTTGAAAAGGTGCGTCGCGTAGCGGATGCCGCCCCGAAGCGCTCGCCGCGTCGCGTCGTAATCGGCGTCGCTGTGGCCAAGGGCCGGCTCCACCCCTCGCCGCCGCAAGAGCCGCACCAGCTCCATGCCGCCGGGCATTTCCGGCGCCAGGGTCATGGTCCGCACAAATCCACCGCCCGCGTCGAGGAGCGCCCTGGCCTCGCCAGGCTGGAACCTCCGAAACACGCTCCCGGGCAGTGCGCCGGGCCTCACGGGGTTCAAGTAGGGCCCTTCAAGGTGGATCCCCACCGCGACGCCGTCACCCACGCCCTCCCTGAGGAAGCCAGCGAGGCGCTCGAGCACCCGCAGCGACTTCTTGAATTCGCTGGGATAAAGGCTCACGAGGAACGAAGTGACGCCCCGCGAGAGATAGTGGCGACAGGCCCTCACGAAGTCCTCACGGCCAGCCTCGACAAAGTCCACTCCAGCGGCACCGTGCGTGTGGAGGTCGATGTAGCCGGGAGAAAGATACTGGCCGCCGACATCAATCTTCGCAGCTCCATGACGTCGAGCCTCCCGATCGGCAGCCCTTCCAACGGCTCTGACTCGGCCTCGGGCCACGAACACGGAGCACTCCTCAATGAGCCAGCCATCGGTCAGCAAGTCGGCTCCCTGGAGCAAATAGGGAGTCTCCTGTTGGTCTCGAGGTCGAGGCACGGTATTTTGAAGCTCTCGCTGCGCTGTTGGCGGGTGTTGTTTGACTTGAAGGAAGAGTCCAAGGAGATATCACGTGGTCCTGGCGATTGCCAACCTCGATACGCTGAAATACGGCCTCATGCTTCTCACTGCCATCTGGCTTCTGGCGCAAATGGCGTGGGGTCCTGGGACCCACATTCAGCTCACCCGACAGGTCCTGGGGCGATTGCGACGGCGGAGGATCGTCAACCCTGCCCAGGCCGTCGTCCTTGAGCACCCTGAACCCTTCCTCTACGGCAACATCGCCGCCGATGTCATCAACTTCAAGGCCTACGGGGGCATAAAAAACCACTGCCACAACTGGAACATCGAGGAACGCCTCGAGTCGCTGGCAGAGAATGAATCCGCGCAAGCCTTCGTCCTCGGCTACCTCTGTCACCTTGCCGCCGATGTGATCGCGCACAACCACTTTGTGCCCTATCACCTCGTCTTCAACTTCCCGCCGAGGGTCCTTGGCCACGCCTACTGGGAGGCGATGGCCGATGCCCACGTCAGCGATCTCGAGTGGCATGCGATCGACGGACTCAAGCGCGATCGGCAGATGCACGCGTTCGACCGCATGGTTCACAATGCGGTGCGAAGACGAGCGCTCGGGCTTCGGTCCAATCGGTGGATCTTCAACAACGTCTTGCTCCTCTCATGCCGCAGGGAGTGGCGGGAGCTGGTACGTTCTGTAGCGCAGAGCAAGACCCAGCACCCTCTCGACGAAGCCTTTCACCGCCGAGCGAGAGCTGCCAGCTTCCGCAACATGCTGAGCGTCTTTCAGCCAAGGCGTTTGCAGGTGCTTCAGACGCGGGACCCAACAGGCCGCGAAGCACTTCGGGGCGCCCAACGCATGCGCCGGGGGTTGAAGATCGATCTCGGCAATCGGGCCAGGGCTCGTGAGATTTCGCGTGAGCTCGCACGTGCAGCGTTCGGCAACTTGCGTTGAAGTGTTCATTTCCCCGCAGTATCCTCTGCGCATGCGCTTACCCGACGATGTAGCTCTCGCGAAGGCTCGCAGGATCCTGGATGAGGAAGGCGAGGCGATTTTGAGGAAGAGCCGTGCCCTTGGCCCGGAGTTCCTCGCCGTCTCCCGGAGAATCCTCGATGTTGAAGGGCATGTGGCTGTCACCGGCGTGGGGAAGTCAGGCATCATTGGCGAGAAGATTGCCGCGACCTTGAGCTCCACCGGCACGCCAGCCTTCTTCTTGAGGGCCGTCGAGGCCCTGCACGGCGACCTCGGAATGGTTTCGCCCCGCGACATTCTCCTTGCGATCTCGGCAAGCGGTGAGACCGCAGAGATCCTGGCCGTCGTGGAGGCCGCAAGAGCACTCGGGGTCGACGTGATCGCGCTGACGGGTTCGGTCCACTCGAGCCTGGCTCGCAAGGCGGTACTCACGTTGGATGTCGGTGTTGAGCGAGAAGCATGCCCTCTGGGTTTGGCACCCACAGCTTCGACTACCGTCACACTCGCCATGGGTGATGCTCTCGCAATGGTTCTCCTGGAAGAACGCGGCTTCACCAGGGAGCACTACTTGAGGTTCCATCCTGGCGGATCGCTCGGTGAGCGGCTGCGTTTTCGTGTGCGAGACCTCATGCGGCGAGGCCATCAGCTTCCTCTTGTGAGAGAAACCGCCACCTTGCGTGAGGCCCTCGAGGAGATGACCCACCAGGAGAATCTCGGCGTGACGCTCGTTTCGTCGAGCAACGGACAGCTCCTCGGAATCATCACCGATGGCGACCTCCGACGTCTCCTCCTCCAGGCGGGGAACGGAGTGGACATACTTGAGGCCCCCGTGGGCCGGCACATGACAAGAAACCCAAGAATCATCGATCCGGACGACTCTGCCGCCGACGCCCTGAGGATCATGGAAGTCCATGGAATCACAAGTCTGGCCGCAGTATGTCCCTCCGGCGAGCCGGAAGGTGTTGTCCACCTGCACGACATCCTTGGCCGCGGCAAGTTTCAGCTTTGAAGCGAGGGGCCGTTTACCTATAATTCCCCCCCGTCTTGAACTCGAGAACTCGTTTCAGGAAATCACAGAGGCTTTAAGGTTCGCTCATGCATACCAACATACGCAACACATCCACCAAGCGCACCAAGCGCGGCTTTCGCTACCGAATGAAGACGCGCGGTGGAAGGGCCATCGTCAGCAGACGCCGCAGGATCGGCAGGAAGATGCCGGGCCACAAGAAGAGCCGCTGACAGCGTCGCTGCAAGGGAACAAGAGCGATCACATGGGCACTTGCCACTGCTCCTCGCGGACGTTCTCTGCAACCTTCAGTCCGCCTCGCGCCACGAGACGTTTGTAGTCTGAGGGGCGGAGCGCGCGAGCGCAGTCGTACCCCTCGTTGCGAAGCTCCGACTCAATCTTCTCGCAGAGACCATGAATTTCTGACCCGCCACCCGTGAGGATGACGTTCTGCATCACCTCGACGATGGAGTCCGAGTCGCAGCGGCTAAGGAGCTCCTTGATGCCTTTGAGGATGAAAGGCGAGAGCGAATCACAGGCTTCCTGCAAGATCTCGCTGAAGTCGAGGACCTGTGGTCGGCCGTCCACGTAGACCTTCACTTTTGCATCGCGAGGATACCCCCTGACGAAGCTGTACTTTTCCTTGAGTTGTGTGATGGAGACCCGGGTGAGCTTCAGGTCAGGGTAACGGCGGGAAACACCCTGGTAGATCATGTCGTCGACGAAATTGCCGGCCTTCGGGAAGCTGATCTGGTCTTCAGCGCTCGGGAAGTAGCCACGCACCAGGCAGAGGTCGGTGGTGCCGGCACCTATGTCAACGATTAGCGAGTGCTTTGTCGGGTCGTTCTCGCCACTGGCACGCTTGAAGGCCGGGTCATCGCGAAGGCCCATCGCCGCCAGGAACGGCTCGGGTACGATCAGCATTCTATCGAGCACTCCAACCATCGTGGCCCGGATATCCCGTTGCCGTTGCGGCGAGGCATTCGCGGGCGCACCGACGACCCCCCAGAGTTTGGATTTGCCCTCGGGATCCATCAGGGCACGAAGATGCTTCGTGAAGATCTTGCACACTTCCATGTCCTCTACGAACCCTTCGTGGAGAGGCCACTTGAGCTCCAGGTGGAGGCGGAGGTCAATCGCCTCATCTCCGAAGATGACCTTTGTATCCGAGGGCAAGATGCCGGGAATGATGCCGGCCTTGGGAAACCCGACGACGCTACGCACCAGATCTTCTTTCAGCTCAAGCGGTCGCCCCTCAAAGGATGCCTGAACGACCGAGGTATTGGTGCCAAGGTCGATCCCGACGCGGATCGCGGTCGCACTATTCAGCATCGTCTTCGAGGCTTCGTCTGCTCTTGTTTGAGTACTATCCATCATGGCCACGACTCTCCTTTAACCTGTTTCTTTCTCAGTTGGACCCAATCTCAAGGTTTCATCTGCGTGCTCTTCCTCGGGATCAGCGCATGAATCCGCTGGATTAGCACGTTCGGGTCCATGATGGGCTTGGCGAAATAATCGTCGGCCTTGCCTTGTTCAAGGAACCGTTCCCGATCGCCATTCATGGCATGGGCAGTGGCGAGTATCACCGGGATGTCCGCTGTTCGCGGATCCTCCTTCAATACGCGCGAGATCGAGAGTCCGCTCATGGCTTTTCCCTCGAAATACGAGTTCCCAAGCGCGACATCCAGGATGATCAGGTCCACCTGACGGGCCTGAGCCATCGCGAAAATCTCGTGGACGTCCTCGGTAAGCGTCACCTCGAAGCCACCACGCTTTCGAAGCAAGGCATCGAAAAGCTTGGCGTTCATCTTGTCATCTTCAACGATCAGGACCCTCGCCATGTATGCATCTCCTGGCCAGACCTACCCAAGACCCAGGAAGTCTATCATCGGCCAATGAGAGCAGCCAACATCCGCACATTCCCGCCCGTGCTCGAGCTTCCGGACGATATTTCCGGCCTCGACACCCCGGGCCCTCATGGCCAGAAGGTGCAACCCACTCTACAAACTGGAGAGACGTTCCTTGTGCCCCTCATGCCAGCGCAGCCAGAAATCCAGGTCGCCGCTGAAGCCAGCCCCGGCGTTTGGATCCGGGGGCGCATGACTGGTGCCTGCGAGGATTTCGTCCACTGGGACGTCGCTGAGCGCACGGATGTGACGCAGGGCCCACTCCTGGACGATCCGGGGATCGACGTCAACGTATTCGTTCCGCTTCAGCAAGATATGGAATACGCAAGACAGCGCCAACTGGCTTCTTTCCGCCACGAGGGCCTCGGCAATATTCATTCCTGTCAGCCCTGCTCTTCCAAGCGCAAGGGGCCGAAGAGATTGCCAGGCTCGATGAGAATGCGCCCGGAGCGCCGCGCGGGCCAGTTCAACCTGGATGAGGGCATCTCCGGCCTCCGCGCAGACTCCAACGACCCGCTCCACCTCCTCCGGGCGCAGCCGCTCCGAGAGCTTGAGGCACCAGCCAAGAGCTGTCGTGAAGCTCGGAAGACTCTTTTCACCCCTCGAGACCAACCGGAGAAGATCGAGGATCTCATCAACACTTACAATCGAATCGGCCGCAGCGGCCAACTCCAAATCGCCAGGAGTCGGAAGCCCCTCGCGCGCCAGGAGCTCAGCTTCCGTCGCTCTTCTCGCCTCCACGAAAGTCGTCACACCAATGTAAAGACGCTCCTCATCCGGCACCAGACGCACCGAGGTCACTCGAGTCGGCATGGCACCCAGGCGCTGAAGAATTAGCCGCGATCTCTCGGCAGAAAGCCCCAAGACCGCAGCAAGGCACAACTCCCTGGAGGCCAAGCTTTCGAAGGGGGAACCTTTCGGGGCGAGCACCACCTCCCAGTATTCGCCGGGCTCGACGGCGAGGTACCGCACTTCCGCCTCTTCACCGTTGACAGCAGTGGGTGGCCCCTCCAACACTCGCAGGTCTCCCCAGCAGATTTCCAGGTCCTCTCGCTCGCGAACCAAGGAGGTGCAGAGAAACTGCTCGAGCATCTCCATCCGATCCTGGCACAAGCGGTTCCTTTCCTCGTGAACGACCTCGGCAAGCAGAGAGCTTGTAAAGGGGCCCCCGTCACTGGAGGACCAAACCCGCCCGAGCTTGTAGTCCCAGCACGCCACCGATCGCACAGACCTCCGCTCGACGGTCCCACGCTTGCCGTCGTTGGCTTCGCCCTCCGGAAAGACCAGAGCCTTCCCCTGGCAAGACATCTGGACCATCCCGGGCCTGGTGAGCACTCGGCTGCTGCCCTCGTAGAGGACCGTTTCGGCTTCTGCGGAGTCCAGTGTGGAGTGAAGGACATCTGCCTCGATCCAGTCGAAGGATTGCTGACTCGAAGCGCACCCGGCACCGAGAAACAACAGGGTGAGCGCGATCTCCGTCGCCCTTCTGGAGCTTGGCATGGGCAACACTTTGCGCAGACAACGCTCGAGGTGCAAGGAAAAGTCCAAAGCAGCTTTTTCCTCAAGTGCTATAATCGCCTCCGCTCTAACCTTTCCGAAAGATTTCCCTGCATGATTGTTTGGTCTACTATTGAAGCTAGCTGCCCCATTTGCAGCAATCGCACAAGACTCCGCGAGGTTGGCAGCGGATTTGTCCAGGGCCAGGATTCTGACCTGCTCGTGCGCATGGGCGGAAAGCACATCATTCAGGCCGAGATCCACACGTGCAACAAGTGCAGATTTTCGGGATATGCCAGTGACTTCGTCCGGACGATCTCACCTCCCGCCCGTACCAGATTCATCGAAGAGGTCGCTCCAACCCTGGTGGATGACCCAGGCTCCACGACCTCGCGGGGCCTGAGCCCGCAAAAGACACCACTTCCCGACGTTCAGTACCACTGGGCGGCGCGAACTGCCGAGGCGCTTGGGCTCCCCGCCTGCGAGCAAGCAGATCGCTGGGTACGCGCCTATTGGTGCCTGCGTCTTGCTCCCTCCTCCTACGTTGCCGATGCCCTGAAGAAATCCCTGAAGAAGCTTTACCTCACGCGGGCGATCTCGCGGCTTCGACAGGGACTCAGATCGGACCGGGACCGAAACCGGGTCTTTCTGGTCGGCGAGCTTTCCCGGCGTAACAACAATTTTCTCATGGCGAGCCATTACCTCAGGAGGTTCGTCGAACGCGAGAATGGCGCTCCGTACTTGAAGGCAGCCGCGCTGAAGCTCCTCGAACTATCCCAAAAGCGAGTGTCCCAGGACCTTACGCTCGAGGAAGTCCTCTATGGCGCCAAGCCCGGCAAGGCCAAGCCGGGCAACTCAACGCCCGATGTCAGACCCCGCGGCGGAACCCCCGGGGACATGGGTTGAAGGATTGGCCTTAGCCTCTTGAGAGCTTCTTGATTTCCTGGCGAACATCCTTCAGGAGGCTCGCAAACGCATTCGAGCGCGGGTCGCCGCCTCCCGGGCTCTTGTTCCGCGTGTTGGCCTGAACCCATTGCACCTCCTTCGTGCCCCATTTCGCGCTCAAGTCTGTTATGCGAGCTGATAGTTTTCCGGTCTTGTCCATCCACCGGCCAAGGCTCGGCTCCCTCGACTTGCCTCCAAACTCTGTCTCATCGGCCTCGAAGGCAACGTGGTAGGAATCGTAGAAGGCTTTCGCCTCCTTCTTCACAAGGTCACGATAATCGCTCATGATAGTGTCCTCACAGGCAAGTCTTGCTTCTCTTCGTTGAAGTCTTCAAAAGGGTGGCATTGTAAGTGTTTCCATCTACTTCTGACAATCGACAGACCAAGAAACTCGCCGAAAGGTTCGAGGGTAAGGTCGCACTCGTGAGCGGAGCAGGGTCTGGAATCGGCCGAGCGGTGGCGCGGCGGATCTTGGCCGAAGGAGCCAGCGTCATCCTCCTGGGTCGCACCCTCGAGAAGCTGGAGGAGACTCGTCTATGCGCTCCTCGTGAGCGAGTCCAGTGCGTGGCCGGAAGACACGAGAATCCTGCCGACTCCGACCGTGCGATTCAAGTGGCCCTCCGCACATGGGGTCGGCTCGACGTGCTCGTCAACAATGCCGGAGAGTTCCTTCAGGCCTCGACAGCAGACACAAGCGTCGAGAGTTGGAGCCACATCCTCGGGTCAAACCTCACCGGCCCCTTCGTCTTGACCCGCAACGCCCTGCCCCTCCTGCGGGCGTCTCGAGGCTCCATTGTAAACGTCTCTTCCACACTTGGAATCCAACCCATCGCAGGTGTTTCCGCCTATGCCGCGGCCAAGGCGGGGCTCATTCAGTGGACACGGGCGCTGGCCCTGGAAGAGGCTCCCCACGGCGTCCGCGCCAATGTCGTCTGTCCCGGTGTTGTCGACACTCCCATTCACTCCCAGCGGGGCGCAAATGCCGCGGCGCAGTTCCTCAAGGCGGCTGCCAGGCTTCACCCTCTTGGCCGGGTCGGGAATCCCGAGGAGGTTGCCGCCATGATCCTTTTCCTTGCCAGTGAGGAATCTGGCTGGACCACTGGCGCAAGCATCCCCGTTGACGGAGGAATTGTCCTGACATGATTTCCACGCCGGCCCAGGTCCACGTGACGCGCAAGGCTCGATTCTCGGCCGCCCACCGCTACCACAACCCGGCCTGGTCCGCCGAGAAGAACAGGGAGGTTTTCGGGCCCTGCAACAATCCATTTGGACACGGCCACAACTACGAGGTCGAGGTGACCGTCGTCGGTTCCGTGGACCCGGCAACTGGCATGGTGATCAACTTGCGCGAGATCGACAAGATCCTCCAGGAGGAAGTCATCTCCCGCATGGATCACCGCCACCTCAATGAGGAGCTGCCCGAATGGCGCCACAGGGTGCCGACAACCGAGAACCTGGCGATCGCGATCTGGGAACGAATTGCGCCGCGATTGCTGGGGGGATATTCACGGCTGTTTCGAGTAAGAATCTGCGAAAGTCCCGACCTTTACGCAGAGTATTTCGGCGAGGAGACTCCATGAAGGTGGTCTACCTGACTCGCACTTATCGTTTCAACGCCGGCCACAGGCTCTTCGACCCTGGACGTGATGAAGCCTGGAATCGCGAGGTTTTCGGCAAGTGCAGCCTGCCTGGGGGACACGGGCATAACTACACTCTCGAGGTGACCGTGCGCGGCTCGCCGGACCCGGAGACCGGTCAGATCTTGAAGCTCGAGGCGCTCGACGCTGCCGTCGCCGCTGTGGTCCACGACCGAATCGATCACAGGAACCTGAACGAGGTGCTATCGAAGACTCATGGACCAGCCCCCACGACCGAAGTCTTGATCCTGGAGCTCTGGCCTCTCCTTGACAGGCTCATACCGGCGCCGGTGAGCCTCCACAGGCTCATCGTAGCAGAGACAACAAAGAACACTTTCGAGTACCACGGGCCCGCACCCTGCCAGGAGACACCCGGCTTTGTGTCCATGCCGCCCGGCACCAGGGCGCAGTAGACCCCACATAGAGGACGCCAGGGCGCGCCTCGGAACGCACACCTGGCCTCAAGCCCTCATCCCTTCAGCCTGGCGTACAGATTGAGCAAGAACGTCCGGTTATCCATGCCGAGGTAATCGAAGCGCCCCCCCATGCGGGAGAAGCTCTTACAGAAACGAACGTAGTAAGCCGGGTTGTCCACCGGCGGCTCGCCCTTCGACCAGTCCCACGTCGTATCGGCGAGGTCATTCGCGACAATCAGAAAATTATCGAGCGACTCGCCCTTCTGCCTGAGCACATTGCGCGACATGGAGATCGACTTCTCAAAGATCATGGGCGACATCACCGACGAGCCCACGGAAAGGTAGACACCGCCTTCCAGCTGCTCGATCGAGGAGGCAAAAAGTAGGAAATCCGTCATGGAAGCTTCTCCAACCGCGGCACCACGAAACAGCGGATGGCTGTAGACGATGTCCTGGCCGATTCCAGGGTGCACTGTGAAGGGCACCTTGACCTCGTGGCAGGCGCACTGAATGCTGCGTGACTTCCACGGGTGAGGAATCGAGATCTCGCCGGTGGGAATCGGTCGCAGTTCCAGCGCAGCGAGGAGATCGAGTGCGCGGGCTGCGGTGGATGCTGTGCCGTCGCCAAGAAGACAATCTCTGGCCTTGGCCTTCAGCGCCTCCCTTGTGGGGACTCGCAAGCGTTCGTCCGAAATCAGCCGACCGACAGCTCCGCCGTAGCCAAGCCCGTCGAGCGCCCCCAGGAGCAGTGCAAGCCCAATATACCCACCGGTCTCCTCCCAAATACCAAACTCGCCGACGCTCACGTAGGCTCGCACGTCCTCCGTGCTCCGTCCAAGAAAAGCGAACTCCCAGTCATGTATGGAGCCGGCGCCGTTCGTGGCGACGTGGGTGATCCAGCCCTCCTTCACAAGACGGATCAGAAGGGGCGCGAGGCCGTTCTTGATGAGGTGGGCGCCATGACAAATCACCACGGCGGCCCCTCGCCGGCGCGCTCCCTTCATGGCCTCCGCGACGGAATCGAGCGCCGCATCGAGGATTCCCGCGGAAGGTGGAGGCACGTCGGGGTCCACCGCAATCTCGTCGATCTTGAACTTGCTTTGGCGCTCGGCGACAGGCCGAAAACGGATACGGGATCGGTCAAAGGGTTTATTCATCTGCAATCATTCAAGACATCAATCATCTGCCTGAGGCGACCGATGTTCCTCCGATCAAACCAGAGCGCGATGCGGTGGAGGTAATGAGTTTCGGGCTCATTCTCCTCTTCTGGCAGGATTCCACACCGCTCAATGCGGCCTTCGCGCACGATGTCACCAAAATCATCGTTCAGGCTCTCCATGAGGCTGTCGCTGAGCGGGTTATGCGTTCGCACAACAAGCCTTGAGCTCACGTAGCGCGAGGAGTGATAGTTCCTGTAAAAGCCCTGGATCGTTCGGAAGGCAACTTCGACGCTGTCGGTCACCGTGAAGAGGCTGAGGTCGGTCGAGTCAATGTAGCCCGGGGCGTTCAGGTGCTCCTCCACGTAGCGCTTCCACTCACGCCAATAAGTACCCCCGGGTCGGTCAACAAAGACGATCGGCAGCAAGTTGCTCTTGCCCGTCTGGACGAGTGTCAGCGACTCAAAGCCCTCGTCGTGTGTGCCAAAGCCACCCGGAAAGAGGACAATCGCATCGGTCTCCTTCACGAACATCAGCTTTCGAGTGAAAAAGTACTTGAAGTGAATCAGCTTGGGATCGTCGTGAATGAAGGTGTTCGCCTTCTGCTCGAAGGGCAGGCGGATGTTGACGCCGAAACTCCGCGTCCGCCCCGCTCCGCCCTGGGCGGCCTCCATGATTCCTCCTCCGGCGCCCGTGATGACCATCCAGCCGTTGCGCGTCATGCGGTTCGCGAAGGCTCGTGCCTGCTCGTACTCCGGCGTGTCGTGCCGAGTCCTGGCGGATCCGAAGATGGAGACCTTTCGAACTCGTCGGTAAGGCGCAAAGACCTTGAAGGCGTATCGCAGCTCCTTCAAGACTTGGTTCAGGACTTTGAGGTCGCCACGGCTCGTATTGTCCAGGAGGCATTTCAGCACGCTTTGGACCATTTCAAAGAGGATGGGGGCTGAAGGATGCTGGTCTTTCGACCGTACCAGCGTTTCGAAATCGCTCAGAAGCACCTCTGGATCGACTGGCACTCGTGGCTTGCGGACGTCGTTCTTTGGATTCTCGTCCATGGCCTGGCGGCTTCGGCGCGATCGGCCCGCTCGATCAGCTATTCTTCTCGAAATGCGAGGTGATCTTGAGGAACTTGAAGACTTCCGTGCCGCCAGGAAGCTGCGCCTCTATCTCGTCGCCTTCCTTCTTGCCGTAGAGCTGACGACCGAGAGGACTCAGGTAATTCAGTACGCCGTCCTCGGGACCGCCGTCCCATGGCCCCAGGATGCTATAGACAACCTCCTGTCCCGTCCCGAGGCTCTTCAAACGAAGCTTTGATCCAAGTCCCGAGGACTCCTTTCGGACCATCTCCGCCGTGATGATTCGGGCGTGATCGAGCTCGGACTTCATCTTGGTGGCGCGCTTTGTCAGATTGTCGCGCTCCTCGAGCGCCGAGGTGTACTCAGCGTTTTCTGAGAGGTCACCGAAGGCGGCCGCCCGCCCGACGTCCTCGAAGACCTTCGGAAGCTTGACCTCCATGATTTCCCGAAACTCGTCCTTCTTGCGCTCAAGCCCCTCCGCGGTGACATAGATGCAGTTCTCCTCCCACGGCGGAGCTTCCTTGTCGTGGTGGATGGAGGGATCCAGCTCAATTAAATTCTGAAGGAGGGCACCCTTCAACTGCGGCACAATGCTCTCGTTTCTGACCAATCGAGCGTAGAGGCTACGCCGCTCCTCCATGTCCATCTGTTGGATGCCCTCGAGGAAGAAACGACAGTCGTGCTCGCCGAGAATATCCTCAACTCGCCCCACGATCTCCTTGAACCCCACTCTTCCCTTGCGCTCCGCCTGATGCTGCAAGTGGTCGAGGAGATCCATCACAAGCACAAGCAGCTCCCTCGAATTCCGTGATCGGAAGACCTCGAGAGAGGAATGGCTTGAGCCTTCGATGTGCGACTGCAGCATGAAGCAAAAGGCCTCCGGGCTCGACTTGGGCGATCGTACGAGGTCGCGCAGAAGCGACTGAATTTTTTCGGGGGCCTGCTTTTCGAGAAGCTCCACGGCTGCATCTCTCAAGGTGTCTTTCTTTCCAGCAAAAAGCATCGCCGCAACCTGGCACCAATCTTCAGGCCGTGTCTCGGGAAGACTCTGAACAGCGCGTCTCTGCTCGTCGGCGCCTGGCAGCTCCTGCAACGTGGTAACGAGGTCCTGTGGCCTGAATCGAGCCATGGTGCGCTTGAGTACGTCACGGTCGCCCTTCGGCTCGCCGCGATCGAGGATGAGCCCGGCTTCGAGCGCATTCGAGCCGTTGGGGGCATCCGAGAGAGCTACAAGCCGATCCCGGATCTTCTGCCATGCAGTCTCCAGCTCACCCGGATTGCGCCGCGCAACTTGGCGGGCGATCTGTCGCGCTTGCGTCCAATCAGCCCGAGTGAAGTTGTGAACCAGCTCCTCCTCGTAGCTAATGGCCTTCTGGAGGCGCGCGACCGGATAGGGTGCGCGATCGCCGATTCGGAAGAGTCCAGTGTCTCGAAGCAGACCCTTGGTTCGATTCCACCACTTCGTCCAGGAGCCGGCATCGAGCACGGCTGGAATGAGGTGGCTCTTTATTTCCTTGATGGTGCTCGGATTGCCGAAGGTGTCGAGCACCAGCCCCATCAAAGTCACGGGGTCCTCGTCGCGAAGCTTCCGTAGCTTCTCACCGCCCTCGTGGATCAGGACAAGGAAGCTGTCGGGAGGCAGAGGCTCGAGGATCGAGTCCACCACGTCAATTGCAATCCGATGGTCCTTCTTGTGCTCAAGGTCTACTCGGACTTGTCTCAGGAAGGGGTCGACCGACAACACCTTGCCCACGCCCCAGCCGGAGGCGTGGTTGACATAACAACCCTCCCGGAAAAGCAGCAGCTTCTCGAGGCGCACAAGCGCCTGCGCCGGACTTTGGCTCGTCGCAAAGCCGGAGGCATCGTAAAAGGCTCGTTCGGCTGACGCCAGTGGATAGAGCCGATCGAAACGCTCCGCAAACGCGGCGCGGTGAGCCTTGTCGGAGGGGAAACACCGGACCAGGAGACCGTACAGCCGCAACGCTTCTGCCGGTGCTGTTGCGTCGGAGACGCTTTCCGCAAGGAGTTCAAGCATGCCCCCGGCCCGTCCTGGATCCCGTTCCTGGCGGACCACGAACTCGACGACGTCGAGCAACTCGCCGAGCCGATCGCTCGCCCGCTGTGCATCCCCGACCGTCTCCATCCAGAGCCGCTCCAGGCGGTCAAGACTTCCCTCGGTGGCGAGCCGGCGGAGATCCTCGAGGATTTTTCCCAAGCTGCCTGTCGTTTCCACGGGTCCTTGCATGGTTTCCTTTAGTTGCTTCGCAACACTGTCTTCTCTGTCGCGTGGTCGCTTACTTGCTACGGGTGCTGTGGGCCGGTGTCTGGCAACCTCTTTAACTTGGCGCCTACCCTCCGGGACGGGCTCAAATCAAGCGAGCGATTAGAACTCGAAGTGGAAAGGATTACAACGGTCTGCTTTGACATCACGCGGCAACGCTCCCGGTGCCAGCGGGTCGGCTTCAAGGCGCCAGGGTAAAAGTATTGTCTTCTCCACGTTGCACGAGGTTGCTAAGATTCCGGGCTTTAAAGGAATCTAACTCGTGTCAAGAGGAGTTCGAAAATGGCCATACGTGTAGGAATCAACGGATTCGGGCGGATTGGGCGGAACGTCTTTCGAATCCTTTGCGAGCGCAAGCTCATGGACGTTGTCGGCATCAACGACATCACCGATACCAAGACCCTCGCTCACTTGCTCAAGTACGACACCGTGATGGGCCGCTTCAAGGGAGAAGTCTCGGCCCAGGGTGAATTCCTCAAAGTAAACGGCAAGTCGATCAGGGTCACCGCCATGAAGGACCCTGCCCAGCTCCCATGGAAAGACCTGGAAGCCGAGATCGTGGTCGAATCCACCGGCATATTCACGAAGCGGGCCGATCTCGAGAAGCACCTCGCCGCAGGCGCCAGGAAAATCATCCTCACTGTGCCCCCGGACAAGGGCGAAAAAATCGATGCGCTCATCGTACTCGGCGCCAACGACAGCAGCCTCAAGCCGGAGCACAAGATCGTCTCGAACGCCTCATGCACGACGAACTGCCTGGCGCCGCTTGCCAGGGTGCTCGACGAGGCCTTTGGCATCGAGCGCGGCGTGATGACCACAGTCCACGCCTACACGAACGACCAACGAGTGGCCGATCTTCCCCACAAGGACCTCCGTCGTTCGCGTGCCGCCGCGCAAAACATCATTCCCACGACAACGGGCGCAGCTCGTGCGGTTGGCGAGGTGCTCCCGAACTTGAACGGCAAGCTTGACGGCATTGCGATGCGCGTCCCCGTACCGGACGGCAGCGTGGTCGATCTTGTTGCCCTGCTCAAGCGTGACGTGACCGTCGAGGAGATCAACGCCGCCGTGAAGACCGCCGCGGCCAGGATCCCAACCATCATCAAGTATTGCGAGGATCCGATCGTCTCTAGCGACATCATCGGCGACCCCCACTCCTGCGTCTTTGATTCTCTGTCGACCCTGGTTCTCGGCAAGCAGGGAAATCTGGTAAAGGTCCTGGCCTGGTATGACAACGAATGGGGTTACTCCACGCGCGTTTGCGACTTGATTGAGAAGATGGCCACCTGATCTGACATGAAACTTCAAGTGACGCCTGCACGACCCGCCTCAGCCGAGTCTGCGGGCGTCCTCTTGCAGTTGAAGAACTTCCCCCGCGCGATCGGCTGCGACCTTGGCGGAACCAATCTCAAGCTCGTGAGATTGGGACCCTCAGGCCTCGAGGCGACCTCGGAGTCACCGACTCCTGGTCCAACTACGGCGAGCGCCATGATTCGAGCCATCACGGGCCAGGTAAAGGCGATGCTCCCCAAATCCCAGGGCCACTGGCCTCTTGGGATCGCCGTGCCCGGATTTCTTGACGAGAGCCGGGAGCGCATTGTGCGACTCTCGAATTTGCCCGCTCTGAGCGGTGTGGCCCTGGGGCATGAGGTTGCTCGTAAGCTACGCCGGGTAGGAGCCATCCTCGATGCGGATACCAACGCAGCCGCCCATGCAGAGGCCACTGTCGGAAGCGGTGGCGGCAAGGGAAGAGTCCTCTACGTGACGATGGGCACCGGACTCGGCGCGGCTCTCGTCGTCGCCGGGGAGATCGTGCGCGTGTCCCGTCATACTGTGGGGCAGGTCGCCCACTTGCCTCTCGGAGAGCGCGGGCACAGGTGTTATTGCGGGGCGGTCGGCTGCGCCGAGACGTTGCTTTCGGCCCGGGGGATCCTTCTGCGCGCGCGGCGCTCCGGCATCGCGAAGGCCTCAAGTACCCTGGAGCTTTTCGAGCTGGCAACCCGTCGAGGCCCCCGGCGCGCACGAGCCACTCGGCTCTGGCGCGAGACAGGCGGGGTGCTCGGGAAGTTGCTGCAGATCTTGGCCGCTCTCTTTTCGCCCGACAGGATCGTGATCGGCGGAGGTGTTGCCGGCGCCGCGGAGCTTTTCCTCCCGGATGCACGCGCGTGGCTTTCCCGTTCGCTCACGCCGGCCCTGTCGCCCGAGGTCTCAGTTGAAGCCGCTGCGCTCGGCCGCTTCTCCGGCGCGATTGGCGCTGCGCTCCTTGCCGCCAGGGTTGACAGGGCCTGACGCCCACATAACCCGTGGGGGCACGCCAGCCCCCGGGTGCTCTGGGCTCTCTTCAAGCAAGAGTCCTTACTGTCTGAGTGTCTGAGAGCTGTACGGTTCTCTCCGGGGCCCTTCACCTGGCATGGGTGTAGAGTGCCACTTTCACAGCATTTAGCAAGTCGGCGCGGTCCTTGCTGGGATATCTGCCGTATGAAACTCACCCCTCCCCTCAGAAACCTCATCCAGACCGCCCGACAGATGTGTTCAGACCTGGCGCGAAGATCGTGGAAGGTCGCCGTTGCGATCGTCAAGGCTCCCTGTACCCTGCTTTGCCTGCCGCGTCGCTACACTCTGACTTTATGGCGAGCGCTGCTCGTTCTCGTCGCACTCGGCATCGTTTACCTGGGCGTCGAGGAAGCGAAGCTCCGGTGGCGCTGCCCGAGACCGCTTGAGATCTCGGCAAGCAGCCTCGCAGAGACCTCGGAGAGCCCCATCTGGGCCCGCGTGAGTGGCCTTGCGCCTCCTCTCGAGGTCGCCGTCGAGGCCTCCGAGGGTGGAAATTTCAAGGGAATCTGGCTACCCCTCGTGAGTCCCGATAATCCCGGGGTGATCGCCGCCGTTCTGAGAGCGCCCAACCGGGGTACAGCCACGGCGCTCCAGTCCGGCAAGCTCGTGACCGTGGAGGGCTTGGCCTGCTTTCCAAAACCGAACGAGGCGAAGAACCTTGAAGTTTATCTTCACTGGCTGGGCAAGCCAGTGGTTACCAATCTGCATATCGTGGATCTTCAGACGCGTCCGGCCGGCCTCTTCGGCATCGTCTTGTACTTCGTCGCAGGACTTGGAGTCTTTGCTCTTGCCTTCGCGCGCTCAATGGCGCTTGTCCTTCAAGGAGAGATGATCGAGGCTGAAGAAGGTTTGGAGGAGCCCATGACGCTCGTTTTTGAGGAGTACCAGGGCCAACCCCTGGCCGAGGAGGCCAAGATGGAGGTCCA
>SXIK01000081.1 GCA_005772855.1 Planctomycetia bacterium
ACGAGATCGCGACCACGCCGATCCCGCGCGTCTGAACCTCACGCGCGAAGTCGACGAAGGCGTCAATCACGTGCAGCACGAACGGGCAGTGGTTGCAGATGAAGGCGACGAGGAGCGGCTTGCCCTCGAAGTCGCTCCGCTTGACAGTGCGCCCGCTGGTGTCGGGCAGCGAGAAGTCGGGGGCTTGGGTCCCGAGATCGACCATGACGGAAGGGGTCAGGCCCATGGTAGTGTCCTCCTGGATTGAGTCGCTGAAAGCACACAAAGTACACGGAGGCGGCGGTCACGTCCATGGAAGGCCGAGGGACTCGACGGCCCGGCATGCCGGGCCTGAAAACAGTCAAAAACTAAACTTCTGATTGGCTCAAAGGTGAGGACAAGCTCACCTGAATCTCGAGGTTCGAGACGAGACAGATGACGAGCGCATCACGTTTCACCTCCCGCCGCCAAGGACTCCATGGACTGCCTCCCGCGCAGCCGGCTCGAAATACACCTCCTCGGCCGGCGCGGGGAGGCACACAACAGAGCTGCGTCGCAGCACGGTGCGTGCGAGGTGGGAGGGGTCTTACTGCGCCCTTGGGGTCTGGGGGCGGCTCTTGAGGACGATGTCGCCCGGGGACCAGCCGAGCTCGCGTTCACACTCCGTCCCGCCGTCGTCCTTCCGGTCGACCACCAGGATCCAGATCACGAGCTGATTGAACTGGCTCCAGACCTTTCGCCACAGCGGCACCGGCGGCGCTCGGACAGCTTGTTGGGCCCGTCCGCCCCGAGCCGTCGCGAGGCTTCCGCGCCGGTCAAACCCCGGCCGGAATCGCTTCCGAGACTCCGCAGCACGTCTCCCGCGCTCAGGGATTGGGGAGCCGAAAGCATCTCTCGCCGTGCTTCAGCGGCTTGAGGATTCACGGACGAGGCGCCTCCGTAGCTTCCATTCCTCGACCCAGCAGTAAACGCAAGGCACGATGAAAAGCGTAATGAGCTGGACCGCCATGCCTCCCACCGACGGAATCGCCATCGGCTGCATGACGTCCGAGCCCCGGCCCTCGGTGAGGAAGACGGGCAGGAGACCGATCACTGTCGTTGCCGTCGTCATGAGGCAGGGGCGGATGCGCTTCATCCCCGCCTCCACGACCGTTTCACGCACCGCCTCGACGGTCGCGGGGGACCGCTCGTCGAAGAGCTGGCCGAGGTAGGTGGCCATCACCACGCCGTCGTCCTCCGCCACGCCGAAGAGCGCGATGAATCCCACCCAGACCGCCACGCTCAAATTGGCGCCGTACCACAGCAGCATGAGGAAGCCGCCCGAGGCGGAAACGAGGATGCCGGAGAAGACGAGGAGCGCGACCCACCAGCGGCCGAAGCCCATGAAGAGCAGCACGAAGTCGAGGGCAAGGCACAGGGGGACGAGCAGCGAGAGCCGCTTCGTGGCGCGCACCTGGCTCTCGAACTGCCCCGCCCACTTGTAGTAGTAGCCGTTCGGGATCTTGAGCTCGCCGCTCTGGATATTCGCCTGGATCAACTGCTCGGCCTCCTCGACGACGCTCACCTCGTCGCGGTCGCGGGTGTTGAGGGTGACATAGCCGACGAGGAGCGCGTTCTCGCTCTTGATCTCCTGGGGGCCGATCGTGTAGCGAATGTTTGCCACCTGGGTGATTGGGATGTGCGGGCCGCTCGAGGCGGGGACGAGGATGCGCTCGAGATCCTCGAGGTTGTCGCGGAGCTCGCGCGGGTAGCGGACGCGCACGGGATAGCGCTCCCTGCCCTCCACCGTCGTCGTGAGGTTCTCGCCCCCCAGGGCGATCTCGATCACGTCCTGGACATCGCGGATGTTGACGCCGTACCGCGCAATCTTCTCGCGGTCGATCTCGAACTCGATGTATGGCTTGCCGGTGATCCGGTCGGCCACCACATCCGTGGCGCCGGGCACCTGCCGCAGGATCTGCTCGAGCGCAAGGCCGAGCTTCTCGATCTCGCGCAGGTCGGAACCGAAGACCTTGATGCCCATCATGGCACGGAAGCCGCTTTGCAGCATGACGATCCGGGTCTGGATGGACTGGAGCCAGGTGGGGAGCACGCCGGGGATGTCGGTCCTCTGCCGCAAGTCGTCGAGCACTTCGCTCTTCGTCATGGGCCGCTCCTCCGGCCACCCCCAGCCGAAGGCGGCGTGCGTCCAGCGGGGCCAGCTCGAGTAGAACCGCTCGACGGGGACAAGCCGCCACTGATCGGTCGGCTTGAGCAGGATCACCGTCTCGATCATGCTGATCGGCGCCGGGTCGAGCGCGGAGTCGGCACGCCCCAGCTTGCCGACGACGCTCTCCACCTCCGGCACGCTCCGGATGGCCATGTCCTGCTTCGAGATCACCTCCAGCGCCGCCGACAGCGAACCCGCCGGGGCAAGCGACGGCATGTAGAGGAGCGAGCCCTCGTCGAGGGGCGGCATGAACTCCCGCCCGAGCCCGGGAAACTGGTGCTTGAGGGCGCTCCAGGGGCGCCACTCGTTGACGTTGACCCCGACCCTCGAGAGGCCCCATTCGACAGGGTACGCGAGCCTTCCCCAGCCGAGCCAGATCGTGATGCCGAGGAGGATCAAGGCGACCGGCAGCGACAGGAAGAGCCTCTTGTGCGCCAGGACCCAACGCAGGGCCGGGACGTAGACCCGCAAGATCCCTCGAGAGACCCGGTTTTCCTCGAGGGGCACCAGACGCTCTCGACCCATCCGGTAGACGGCGAGACCCGCGACCACGCCCACGGCGAGCGCCAGGAAGACGCCTTGCCACCAGGCGCTCTGGGCGGGGAGGAAGAAGCTGCGGGAAGCCACGCCGGCGGTGGCCGCCGCGGCGATGCCGCAACCGAGGGCGACCAGGGAACTCCTCCGGCGGCTCCAGCTCGAGGGCTTGAGCAGGTAGTACGCGAGGACCGGGACCACGGTGACCGCGAGGACGGCCGAGGAGGTGATGGCGAAGGTCTTCGTGTAGGCGAGGGGCTTGAAGAGCTTCCCCTCCTGGTCCGCGAGCGCGAAGACGGGCAGGAAGGAGACGATGGTGTTCGACACGGCGGTGATGATGGCGGTCCCGACCTCGAAGGCTCCGTCCTTGACGCACTCGAAATGCGACTTCGAGCCATCGTTCTTGGCGATGTGCCGGTAGATGTTCTCCGTCATGATGATCCCCATGTCGGCGACGTCGCCGATGGCGATGGCGAGGCCCGCGAGGCTCATGATGTTCGAGTCGATGCCCAGCCAGTACATGACGAGGAAGCTCATGCCCACCGAGAGCGGCAAGGTCGGCACGATGGCGAGCGAGCTGCGGAAGTGGAGGAGGAAGAAGAGCACGACAAGGCCCGCGACGATCGCCTCCTCGATGAGCGCCTCGCGGAGCGTGTCCATGGTCTCGTGGACGATCTGGGTGCGATCGTAAAAGGAGACGATCCGCGGCCTGGAAGTCCTCCCATCGGGAAGCGTCTTCTCCGGCAGCCCGGGCGAGATCTCTGCAATCTTCTGCTTGACGCGTTCGAGGACGCGCAGCGGATTCTCGCCGTAGCGCATGACGACGACGCCCCCCACCGCCTCGACGCCCTCCTTGTCCAGCGCTCCGCGCCGAAACTCGGGCCCCAGGCTGACCGTGGCCACGTTCTTGACGTAAAGCGGTGTGCCCTCCCTGGAGCGCACCACCACATTCTCGAGGTCCTTCACGGACTTCAGGAAGCCAACCCCGCGGATAAAAAACTCGACCTGATTCACCTCGATGACCTTGGCGCCGACATCGATGTTCGACTTGCGGACGGCTTCCGTGATCTCGGGCAGGGTGACTCCGTGAGCGCGCATCTTCACGGGATCCACGTCGACCTGGTACTGCTTGACGTGGCCGCCGACGGAGGCGACCTCGGAGACACCCTCCACGGCGTTCAACTGGTAGCGGATGTACCAGTCCTGGAGCGAGCGCAGCTCGGCGAGGTCGAAGCCCTCACCCTCCACCGTGTACCAGAACACCTGTCCCAACGCGGTCGCATCGGGGCCCAGGACGGGCTCGACGCCAGGCGGCAGCCGCCCCCGCGCGACGTTCAACCTCTCCAGCACCCGGCTTCTCGCCCAGTAGTACTCAACATCGTCGCGGAAGATGATGAAGACCATGGCGAAGCCGAAACCGGAGGCGGAGCGGATGACCTTGACTCCAGGAGTGCCTTCCAGGGCGATGGTCAGTGGGTACGTGACTTGATCGTCGACGTCCTGGGGGCTGCGGCCGGGCCAGTCGGCGAAGACGATGACCTGCTTCTCGCCAATGTCCGGGATGGCGTCGACGGGCGTGTTCTCAAGCGAGTACCAGCCGCCGCCGACGAGCGCCATGGCGGCTATCAGGACGAGCGGGCGGTTCGTGAGGCACCAGAGGATGATGGCGTTGATCATGGCGGTGCCTCAGTTGTCCTTGTGGCCTTCATGACTCTCGTGCCCCTGGGGCTTCTCCCCGGGCGGCTTGACCCCACCATCCGGCGCTCCGTCGCCCTGGTGACCGGCGTGCCCGACGCCTCCTCCCGCGATGCCCTCCGGGTAAAACAGGCTCGGCTTGCCGCTGATCTGAAACTGCGAGTCGAGGAGGAAGCTCCCGCGCGTGACGACCCGCTGGTCCTTCTCGAGGCCCTCGATGACGGGGTAGTAGTCCCCTGCGCGCGGCCCCAGCCGGGGCTCCACGAGCCGGTACTTCCCGGGCTCGACCTCGACGTAGACGAGCGAGCGCCGCCCGGTCGTGAGCACGGCCTCCGCTGGCACGGCGAGCGTCCGCGGCGCCGCGGACCCAGCCGGCATGGGCTCTCCCGGCACCTTCTCGAGGGGCATCCCACAGACCGTGCACTTGCCGGCTTCATCCGCCACCACGTTGGGGTGCATGGGACAGGCATACTTGCCCTCGAGGCCCGTCGGCGCGGGCTTCCCGCCGGGAAGGATCCCGATGCGGAGGTGCGCTTGCGCGTACATGCCCGGCTTGAAGCGGCCCTCGTCGTTTCCGAGGACCACGCGTACGCGGATCGTGCGGGTGGCATCGTTGAGGACAGGCTCGATGAAGGCCACAGTCCCGCCGAAGCTTCGCGCCGGCTCGCTCTCGAGCTTGACCTCCACGGACTGGCCAAAGCGCACCCAGGAGATCTCGGACTCGTAGACCTCCATGACGAGCCAGACATGGGCCAGCTCGGCGATGGTGTAAAGGGAGTCGCCGGGCTCCACGTACTGCCCCTCCCGGATGTCCTTCTCGATGACCGTGCCGCCCAGGGACGCGAAGACCGTGACGTGCGTCTGCGGCTTGCCCGTATGCACGAGCTCGTCGATCTGCTCGTCGGTGAGCCCCCAGAGCCGCAAGCGCTCCCGGGCGCTCGCCGCGAGGCCCTGATCGAGTCCGACCCCGGGAGCGGCGGCCGGCACCTTCTCCCGCCGCAGGCTGAGGAGCAGTTCCTGCTGCGTCGCGAGGAGGTCGGGGCTGTAGATGCGGACGAGGTGGTCCCCATCCTTGACGACGATGCCGGGGAAGTTGGCATAAACTTCATCGACCCTGCCAGCGACGCGGGCGCTGATGTGGCGCACCCGCGTTTCGTCCAGCTCCACCTTGCCGACGGTCCGGATCTCCTTGTGGATTTCGCGCTCCGCGACGGCCACGGTCGCGACCGTGGCCATGAGCCTCGCGTGGTCGCCGAGGGTCAGGTGCAGGGCCGAGTGGCCGGCAGCACCCGAGCCCGCGGAACCTTCCGCCGGCACGGGGACCAAGTCCATGCCGCAGAGGGGGCAGCTGCCCGGCCGGCCCATCCGGATCTGCGGGTGCATCGAGCAGGTCCAGACCGAGCCCGCCGGCGCGGCAGCGCTGCCGGTGTCCGCTCCTCCCCACCCCAGGCCCATGTAAAGTACCCCCGCCACGGCAAGCCCCAGGACGATCCCGATGCCGAGGTGCATTAACGATTTCCGGTTCACGTGCATGGACTCTCCTTCATGGCTTCGGCGCTTCCCCAATCGCCTTCTCGAGCTCCGCCTGGCTCGTGGCGTGCTCGACGAGAGCCCGCTCGCGCTCGAGCTGCTTCAGGAGGAGCATGCGCTGCGAGTCGAGGAGCTCGAGAAAGCCGAGCTTGCTTGCGGTGTAGGCCGCCTCGGCCACTCCCAGGTTCTGCTCGGCGCGAGGCACCGCCTCCTCGGCAAGGATCGTGAAACGCTCCGCCGCAGCAGCGAGGCGTGCGGACGTCGACTTCACCTCGTCCAGCACGCGGTTCCTGGCTGCCTTGAGCTCGGCGCTGGCACGGCGCGACTCCGCTTCCGCCTCGCGGCTCTTCGCGCGGATCGAGCCCCACCAGAGCGGCAGCGTGATCCCGGCAGTGACCTCGACCTCGTTCTCGTCCATGCCGAGGTCGCGGACGTAGGCGCCGCCGACGGTGAGGTCCGGGATCCACTCCTCTCGCGCCCGGGCGAGCATGGAGTCCGCTGAGGCCACTCGCTGTGAGGCCGCCTCCAGCTCGGGGCGGTACTGGAGGGCCCTGTCGTAAAGCTCGCCGGTCTGAGCGCCAGGCTGCGGCAGGGCCAACGGCGCGAGCGGACCGATGGGCGTCTCGGGAGGACGGTCGAGAAGGACATTGAGCGCGCTTGCCGCCGTTTCGACCTCTCGCGATAGCACCGCTCGCTCGGCGCGGATCGTCGAGCGCTCCAGCTCCGCCCGCAGCACATCGGACTGGGTCACGGTTCCGGCTTCGTACCGGGTCTGCGCAATGCGGACAAAGCGGTTGAGGATCTCGAGGTTGGCGTCGAGAAGCTCAAGCTCGCGACGTGCCAGATAGAGACTGGCGTAAGCCGCAGTGACTTGCTGCCGCAGGAGATTCCGACGCTCCTCGAATTCGGCACCCGTGGCCCGCGCCTCCGCGAGGGCGGCTCGGCCCTCGGCGAGGAGCTTCGAGGGGAACGGCACGTCCTGCATGAGCTCGACCGTGTTCATTCGGAACATGGACGAGTAACCCAAGCGGAGCGTGGGGTAGGGCGGCGCCAGACGCTGCGGCACCTTCTCGAGGAAGCCGACCCAGCGCTCGAGCGCGGCCGCGAGGTCGGGGTTTCGGCGCTCCGCGGCGGACAAAACCAGATACAGCGTGGGGTCATCCGCAAGCTTCCGGTGAAGCTCGGGGTCATCTGTCTCGGTGGACGTCTGCCGTTCGGCGCGCCTCGTGGATGCCGGCGCAGGCCTCTCTCCCGATCGAGCCCGTGCCACCGCTTGCCAGTCCTCCTTGAGCTCTGGCGCGAGACACCCCACAACCTGAAGGAACACTGGCACGAGCAAGGCGATCCTCAGAGTGGCACGTCCAGGAATCATGGTAGGCCAGCGAAGCAACGCCTGTTCCCTATCCGTTAGAAACCGGAAGTCTCGGCAGACGGCGGCAGAGCCGGGGCTCCTGATCCTCACGGGACCGGCGGCGAGGCATAAAGATGACGAATCCCGCGAGAGCCCACGAGGGCTTGACACGCAGGCCCCTCCTCGAGCGTTGGTTGGTGTTCCTCTGATTTCATGAAGGAAAAACTCCCGGTCAGGCGGAAAAACTCCCCATCACGAGCAGCTCAGAATGGCAAGCTTCTACGGCAATGCACGCAACTCGCCCCAAGCCGGCTCCGGGGGGCGTACCCGTCCACTCGGCCAGTTCTTCGCCGCCCTTGCGCATACCGGGCAGACGAGCTCCGACTTCGCGCACTCAGAACACGCCGAGCTTGGGTCCACGCCTGCGACCCACTCGCGCTTGCACATCGGGCAGTTGTGCTTGACCTCCTTCTTGCCGAGGAACAGCCCCTTCGGCGAGTAAACGTATTCTTAGCTGTTCTTGCACATGGAGCACGTCGCCGTGGTCGCCTCGGCGACGGTGCCTCCGGAGCCTTTGGCCTGGGACAAGCTGCAACCAGCGAACGAGACCGAGAAGACCGCCGCGACAACGCCAAGGGCAATTCGGCTCATGGAACGTCTCCTTGTGGAAAGAGGGGGGTACCTTTTCGAACCTCACACAACACGATGCGATGCAAGAGCAAGTCCTGCCGTGCGAACGGCGTGCGTCCGCTGCCCTGAAAACGTGTGAGTCCTCAAGGACGCTCTTCGGGGTTTCGAGGAGGGGAATCGACCCTGGTGAAAGATGCCGACCCTCTACCCGACGGTTGGCTCGAGGAGTTCCTCGAGAAGGCTGATCTTGAGCGCTTGTTCCTGCGCCTGAGCGGACCTCCACGTCGGTCCGATGTTGACTTTCAAGACCTTCTCGTGGAAGGCATTCTCGATGCACTGCTGCCCCATTGAAGGGTTCAGGACAACGACCGAGTCCTGGTTTTTGCAGCTTTGAGGCTGCATGGCTTGGGTCCATCCGCTTGGCTCAAACCTCGTGCTGGCAGGGTTCATCGACCGGCTCACCGGCAACGACGCCTTCGTCATCAGGACGGTGGCTGGGCGGCGCGTCCAGCCACCGAGGTGCCGCAGGATTTTTTCTGTCACCTCGTCGTGGTGCGGTGAGGTCAACGCTGCCATGATCTTCATTTGTCCGCCACACCTTGGGCAAGGCTTCGGATCGACCAGGTACGCCCTGGCCAGGAGACACGCCCACTGGCCCTTGCTGGACGCGCAGCCTCTTGACCCTGCGGGGCCCCTTCTCGCATCTTCACCTGCACCGCGGCTGCGCCGTACACGGCAGCGCGTCCCCTGTCGGATCCAGGCCGCACCCCGGGAACGGGGCGGGGAGCTCGGCCCCGCCGAGGAAGAGGTAGCCCAACAGCCGCACTGCGTCCGTGATCTGGAGCGCTCCGTTATCGTCCGTGTCGGCTGCGTCCTGGCAGCTCGGCTGCCGGCCCCCAAGGAAGAGGTATCCCAGGAGCGAGATCGCATCGGTGATCTGGAGCGCTCCGTTCGCGTCCGTGTCGCCACGGAGGAACGCCTCCCCGAAACCTCCGCAGAGGATCGTCGCGCGCGCCGACTTCGAGGCCCCCACGCGGCCTCTCACCGCATATTCCACCGCTCCCGGCGGTGCGTACAGGTCCACGTACCGCGTGCAACCACCCGGCAGCGCGGCCAACATCGATCCTTCCCGGTAAATGATCACCTCGTCGTAGACGACCGGGCTCGACCAGCTCAACGCCACGGCCCGCGTTCCCGCCTCGTCCTCGAGCGTCGTACGGATGCAATCGACCTCGCGCGGCGTGGGGGCACCGAAGAAACACTCCTTGAAGTCATTCGTGCGATCGCGGTCGATCGGGTTGGGGCTCAGCCGCACGCGCAGGCGGACCGGATCGTGCGGCATCTCGAGGGGCAGCTCCACCGTGTGCCGCAGAGACGGCTGGAGCTCGGGAACCTCCGCAAACCCAACCACTCGCTCGCTCCCGTCCTCTTCGATGAAAACCGCCTCGAGGCCCACGGCGCCCGCCCCGAGCTCGTCCACCGGCGTCCCCGCGAGGCCGAGGTTCTCGAGCAGCACCTTCGTCGTCACCCGCGAGCCCGGCGCAGAGTAGGGGTCGGAGATCGTGCACCCAATCACGGCGACGTCCGGCTCGAGCCGCGTCTCGGTCGACTCGAAGAACCGTACGCGCGGCTCCACACCTCCGCCCGCACCTCCTCCGGCGAGGATCTTGTCTGAACCGCTGTTCAGGTTGAGCGTGTGGAGCACCCCGCCGGCGAGGGATGCCGAGACGTTGGAGCGGATCGCCCCATCGTTGAAGAGGCCCACCGCAGGGCTCGCCTGGTCCACTCCCTGGGGAATCACCGAGACGACCACGTTGCCCGAGCCTTCTTCCTGACCGATCGGGCCCGTCCCCTGGAAAATCATCACCCACTCGGGCTGACGGAACTTCAGCTTGGCCAGCGGGTCGACCAGGTCCGGAATGTCATAGATGACCTGGGGCACCCAACCGTATTGCCTCCGGAGGCAGCGGCCGTGGATGAGGAACGGCTCGCCGAAGACTCCCCCGGTGAGGCGCACGCCATAGACGAAGCGGCTTCCGCCCAGGCCGGAGTCGGTCGTGGAGGAGCCTCCCGCCAGCGCGGTGAAGACGACGAGCCCCGTCGTATCGTTCCGCAGGGCCATGTGCGGCTCGAGGACGCCCGGGTACTTCGCGTCGTAGTCCGCGATGTTCGGGAGAACCGAGGCCGGAGCGCCCCAGGCGCCCGTGGCACCGTTGTATACGGAGTAGAGCAGCATCCTTCCGCGGTTCGTGTCGATCAGGTTCTTGTGGGTCGGGTCATGGACCCAGACGCAGTAGCCCACGTTGCCGGTGGGCGAGAGCGCCAGCGCAGGCTCCACGTTGATTCCGGGAGGAGAAAGCTTCACCTTGTCCTCGCCCACGAGAAGGCCGTTCAGGCTCACGCGGCGGGCGTAGATCGCGGTCAGCTCCATCTGGGGACGGTGGTTATCGACCTCCTCCTCGACAAAGTCGCACTGCTTGAAGGGGGCCTGCGGATTCCCGCTCGCGCACAGAACGGTCTGGCCCTTCGGCAGCTTCCGGTAGATCTTGCGTTTGCCGTCGAGCACCTGAAAGTCACCCTCGTAGCGGACCCAGGTCACCAGGACCTCCCCTCCGGGGGGATCGTCGCTCAGGGTCGAGAGATCGGCGGCCACCGCGGCCATACCGTCCGCGTTCCGAGCCGCAGGATTCGGCGCTTCCGGGGGCTGGTCCGCGACGCGGATCGTGTCCGCGAGAATCCACTTTGGAAATTCCAGTGGATTGACAGGTTTCGTCTTCTTCAGCGTGGAGAGCACGATCTCCTGCTGCGCGTACATCAGGTTTTCCTGCGTCGGGGTTGGAGCAGGATCCCCCGGCTGGGGATTGCAGAGTGCGCCCAACCCGGCGTCTGCGCAAAACGACTTGGTCCAGGCAATGACCCCAGCCGTATTCGACACAAACGTGGCAGCAGGGTTCATGAGGTCGCCAACCGCAAGCTGGAAAGTGGGAGTGTCGGCCGGTTCGCTGTTGACGACGACCTTGCTGATCCCGTCCTGGTCGAACGTGAGCTCCATGCGGCTCTTGCGATCCGGTGACACCACCGTCACAGGCGCGGAGCTCGCACGGCTCCTGGGAGATCGGCTCGTCCTGATCACGCAGAACGTCGACGACCTGCACGAGCGCGGCGGATCCAGGGCGGTGCTGCACATGCACGGCGAGCTCTTGAAGGCACGATGCGTCGAGTGCGGTGACGTCGTTTCGTGCGAGCGCGACATGACGCTCTCGGACGCATGTGGTGCGTGTGCCGGCCGCATGCGGCCGCACATCGTCTGGTTCGAAGAGGTCCCCTTCTACCTCGACGAGGAGATCCCACGAGCCCTCCAGGCAGAAGTGTTCCTGAGCATCGGCACGAGCGGGAGCGTCTACCCCGCCGCCGGCATGGTGGTCGAGGCGAAACGGCACGGAGCGGTGACGATCGAAGCGAACCTGGAGCCGAGCGGAAATGCGCGCTGGTTCGACCACCAGGTCCTCGGCCCCGCGGGCACCACGCTGCCAGAGCTTGTGGCGGAAATCGTCGGCGCGTAAGCCCGCCCGGGGAGCGCTCACCACGGAGTCGCGCCGTACTTGACCTTGACCCCTGCCTCCGCGTCGATCCGCGCCCGCATCGCCGATCGGCCCTCGGACGAGGCCGGCGAGCCCAATGTCCCCAGCCGCTGGGGCAAGTTCGGGCTCGTGGCGCGCCAGGACTGCGCCCCCTTCAGCCGCTATACGGTGATCACCAACGTCACCGAAAGCTCCGACGGCAGCGATCCGGACAGCTACGGGGTGCAGGGACGCACTGTTCACGGCGCGGCCAGGCTCCTCCAGTGCCTGCAGCCGCCGCCGTTGACGCCGGTCGGCAAGGCGGGCGACCTCGAGCTGACGCTCTACGGCGATCAGTCCATCGTGGAGCCGGGCGACTGCGTCTCGTTCCCCGTGGGATGAGTCGGCGGAGGCGTGGACGCAGGCGATGCGGCACCGGCGGGCGGCCGCGGCGGCAGGATCGTGGATGCGGTGCTCGACATCGGCTTCTCGCGGAAGCTGCTCGAGATCACGGACTTCGGGGGCATCACCACGGGCCTCTCGCTCGATCGCGATTCCGAGCGGCTCGAGATCGCGGCCTGGTACCGCAAGATCTTCGTCGGACCTGGCGTCGAGCTGCGCGCACGGTTAGCGCGGGTCGGGCCGGATGCCGAGCGCAACTTCGCAGGATGCCCTCACGCTGCCCGATGTCTTCCCGAGCGACAAGGCGGAGAAGCGCCCCCTCCTCTACTTGCGAGCCGATGGAGACATCGGGAAGCCCGGCGCCGAGCCGGGCGGCCTCCTCATCCCGGCAGGCGACTACTTGCTCGACTTCTTCGCCGTGGGCACCGAGCGCAAGACCGCCTACCACGCCTTCCCCAACGACAAGCGGGACACCGAGCTGCTCGTGCCCGGGGCGCCGTGTCCGCCCTACTCGCTTGTCGAGGTCACTGATCTCGAGCGGCTTTCCCGCGCTGCCGAACATCCACGGCATCCGCCACGAGCCGCAGCTTCACGTCGGCTGCATCCTGCCGGCGCTCGGCGTGACCTTCACCGCACAGGTCTTCCCCGCCACGCTCGATCCCGACCTCGAGAACGTCTGGACCATCCACGACCGGGGCAATCAGTCGACGGAGAGATCCTCGGGGACCTCGACCTCGCTCAGCACGTGCGTCCCGGACTGGGGCTGCTACCTGGTCGAGATGCGCGTCCGCTCGCGGAGCTGCCCCGTCTCGAGAACGGCATCTTCCAGGCGCCGGTCCTCATCCACGGCAAGTGCCTCGAGCGACCCTACGGGACCATGGCCTACCTCGACACCGATCGGGGCCTCAAGCGCGACCGAAACGGCAACATCATCCGGCCCGCGGAGTACGTGCTGGGCTACCTCGGCACCGACCCGGGCCTGGGGAGCCCGGAGTCCTCCGGCGACGTGCTCGTCACGGCGCTGGGCGAGGGCATGGGCGCGTGGAACACGCCGATCAACCTGCCCCCCCGACGAGGACGTCCACTCCAACATCGCCGTCACCGAGGCGGACGGAGCCCGTCCACTCGATCAACTTGAACGGAGGAGCCGGCCGCCTGTTGCTGCTCGCGGGTCTCGGCGGCGGCCTCGAGCCCGAGTCGAGCTTCGAGGTCATCGACTCGCCCCTCTTGCCCGATCCGGCCGTGACCGGCTGCCCGCGTGCGTTTACGCGCAGTGTCCGTGGACGATGGCGGATAGCGGCGGCGCGCAGCGACGATCTCGCGACCCTCGATACCTGGGCAAAAACCGAGTCGACCGACTCAGCACCGATCGTGGGGCAGTCACAAGATCGCGAAGCTCAGTCAAGCTCCGGCAGCGATTCCACCCCTTGCTTCCTGTGCGACATCAGGTACCAAGCGAACTACCTTTCCACCGCGGCTCTGTGGCCGCAGAGGATCGAAAAAGTCCATCTGGCTTAGCTTTCGCTGATCTCCCGAAAATCGGGACTCTTCGCTGAGGTCGTGACTCACAATCAACGCATTGTGCTTGTACCGGACAAGTCACATTACTGGGAAGACTTGCGTGCCGCACCCACGGCGATCAACGCCTCTCGGACGTGTTCGTCCGAGGCGAATTGTGCCGAGAAGATTTGCCGGATGATCCCTTCTTGATCGACGACGTAAGTGACCCGACCCGGAAAGAGCCCCATCGTCTTCGGTACCGCAAATGCCTTGCGCAGCGAGCCGTCCACGTCGCTGATCAAGGGGAACGACAGCTTGTACTGCCGTGCGAACGTGCGGTGGCTTTCCTCGGTATCACCGCTGACGCCGATCACGTCCGCCCCGGCGTCGACGAATTGCTCATAGGAATCGCGAAAGGCGCAGGCTTCCTTTGTGCAAATCGGCGTGCCATCTCTGGGGTAGAAGAACAGCACCAATGCACGCTTCCCCAAAAAGTCAGCCAGACCGATCTTGTTGCCGTCATACGTGGTCGCGGAAAAGTCCGGCGCACGGTCTCCAACTTCAAGTCTTGCCATGTTTGTTCTCCAAAGAGTTCCTGGTCACGACGAGCCAACGCTCAAGGATGACCACACAATCCACAATAACAGGACCCCGCGCAGGCTCCAGGCGACGGTCCGCAACCAATTGGTCGAGACAAGTCGTTGATCGACAACCGGGGTGAAGGCTGGACCACGGTGCCAAACCACTCACCCAGATGCTCGCACACCTCCGCCAGGAGGCGATTGGGATCGTTCCCCGTGCCCAGGATTGTCACCGAGACCAGGCTCTTGCCGCCAGGACCATAAGAAGGGGCGGCGCCGGTGGGGACACAGAGATTGTTGATCGGGCCGCGGCCATCGCCGTTCAATACGAGCAACGGTTGAGCAATCGGGGGACGAGGTGCAGCGAAGTAGAGACACGTCGTACCTTGTCCCGCCTGGGAAATGGTGTCACCCAGCAGTTTCGCGGCCATGCGTCCTTCCACCGCCACCACCACCGACTTTGCACTGAGTTCCTCGCCGGTGGAGAGTGTCACCGCACCAGGCCCAACTCGCACCACCCGAGATCTCAGCCGAATGCTGCCGGGCGGCAGCCCCATCCTTGGTTGTCGGGGAATGGCTTCCATCGCCTCTGCGGGCAGACAGGCGTTTCCAAGGGAGAACATGCGAACCAAGAAGCTCAGCATGCAGCTGAAAGCACACAGATCGGAGTCGAGAAAGATGCCGCCCAGGAACAGTCGGAAGAACCGCGCGATCATCGACGGCGAGAAACCCGCATCCTGAAGTGCCTGGAGGGATGTGGTTTCGGGATCGCGGAAATGGTCCTCAATTGTGCCCCGCAATGATCCTGAGCGAAAACTTGCAACACGTAACTTGTCGGTGAAGGAGCCGATCGGCGACCGCAACGAACGTATGGCGCCAAACGGTCGCCGCCAGAGGCCGGTCACTTCGTGAAACTGGCCACCGTAACAAACCAGAGCGCAGGGCAGAAACGGCTTCAGGTCCAACGCATCGTAGTCAAGGATCGTCTTTGCTTCCGGGTAACTGGTCAAGAGGACTTGAAAACCTCGGTCCAGGCGAAACCCGCCCACAGTATCAGTACGGATGCGGCCCCCGACCTCATCGGCAGCCTCCAGCACCCAGCAGCGAAGGCCCTGTTGTTGCTGCCTGCGAGCGCAGCACAAGCCAGAAAGCCCCTCGCTCCCACAATCAAGACATCACGATTCATTTGGCGTCGTCACCTCTTGCTTGCTGACAACGAGCTCGTCCATACCCCGGATTCGATCAAGCTTCGCGTCTTTTCATGGCGGAAGGCGAACATGGCCTCCAGTTTGCGGCGAACAAGCCAGCCGCCGAGCCACCGCCCAATCACTCCCAGGGGAAGCGCATATTCGACCTCGTCCGTCAAGAGGGTTCCGCCCTGACCATCATCGAGAAAGCGATGGCGGTAATACCAATAGGCGAACGGACCTGATTCCTGGCGATCCGCGAACAGGTGCGGCGGATCATACTCAGTGTGAATGGCGATCCATTGAATCGGAATGACTCCGAGACGCCCGCGCAGGACGACCTGGCTGCCGGGCCGGAGGGACCCGGCAGATTCGACCAGTTTCATGCTCTCCCACGGTGGAATGAGATGCAGCAACGCATCCGGGCTCTCGTGAAAACGAAAAACCACATCGGGGGATGCATTGATTGTGGTCTGTTTGAAATACCGCTGCCGCGATGTTCCCTGCGATTGCTGGGTCTTTCTATGGTGTTTTGCCGCATCCCGCAGAATCATGGCGAAGGGGATCCACCACAGCAGATCGTTGGTCAAGATCGTCAATCCGAAGAGGGGTGGAAACGTCCCCCGCGACAGCGCCACCAAGAATCCGATCGGACCGAAGACTTTGCCCAACAGCCCGACTAGCACGATCGGCCAATGAGTGCGCGGATCGCCCGCGGCGATGAGGTACCCGATTCCATAAACACCAACGACCATCCCCACGCATTGCCAGATTTCGGCATAATTGATCCGCTCGGCACCGCTGAGGTCGAACAGGAAATGGGGCACGCGATCGCAAGTGTTCCCCAGGTCAGGTTGTAGATCCCCGCGGCCCAGAGCCAACGAGTCGCCCATGGCGGCCAAGCAACCAAGAGATGCCGGAGTAGGAGTTCGGATCGCGACCGTCGAGCGCATACTTGCTATTAATTTCTTTCATCACATGGATCGCGTCGCGCGGTGTCGCGGTCCATTCCAAAACCTTCTTGCCCCAGAGCGTTCTCAGGTAGTTGTGGATACGACCCTCGCGGAGGAGTTGGGTTTGGGCGGCGTTCCAGAGCGGGTCGTACGTCGCGGCGGTGGCAAATTGGTCCAGAGAATAGACCTGCGGGCACGGATCGCGTTGATGCTTGGCGAGCGTTGCCCGCGCCCAGGCCGGCAGCGACTCAAACTGGTCGCAGTCGTCACAGCGCGAAGTCATGTTGTAACCCAGCTCGCACCAGGTGACGAACTCGTCGAGCCACGACTCAGCACCGGGGCTCACGCCCCACCAGCCTTCACGCTTGCCACCCGTTTTCTCGCCGAGTGACGAGGGCGACCACTCTTCTCGGGTCATCAAATCGTGAAACAACTCGTGCGGGGAGATGTGGCCGAAATATGGATTGGGCGACAGTCCGCTGCGATTGTCGGCATCGGGATCGTTGGCTCCCGCCGCGTAATGTGGCAGTTGTTGGTCGAGAAACTTCGTCAATCGCTGTCGAGCCGCCGTGGAGCCGCCAAGTGCTTCGACGATGCTGACCGAGTGGTCGATTGGCACCGCAGCGAATTCCGCCCTTTCACTGGACAACAGCGCCGCTGAAGCAGCCGGCCACCGTTTCGTGATCTCTGGCGGCAGCAGTTTGAGTGACGGAAGTCGTACGCCCTTCAATGGGTTGGCTAGCGGGAAATTCTCCAGGTGGACCGGCAACGGCTTCTGCAAGTAGGCTCGGAAGGAGAAGACCGTCGAGAAAACTCGGTCGGTCGCACGCAGCGGCAGCAGGCCGTTGGAATCAGCAGCCTCCAACCGCACTTGCAACCGAGCGGCCGCCGCCGAAACCATGCGAGGCCGAAAGAACGAGGGGAAGTTATCGGTCACGATCACACTCGCCCGCGTGGCCAGCGCCGGGCCATGTAGCAAGCCCTTGTCCGCATCGGGCAGCGGTTCGACACGGCAAGAGTAAAGTACGCCGGAATTCTTGAGCGCGTCAATGTGACCCGCGTTTTCGGCCATGCCGTTTATCACGAACCGATGAATCCGATCGCTGGCCCAGCGAGGTCCAATTCGCAGCGGCTCGAAGATCACCAACGGCTTTGGCAACTGAATGGCCAGCTCCACCGCGCGTTGCAGACTGAAATTCGACGACAGCCGCAGAAACGCGGTCATCCAGTACAGTACGAACTCAGCGTCAACTCGGACAGGAGCGGAATTGCAGTTTCGGATGCGAGAAGCTGCCACCATGGATTGACAAGTCCTTCGTTCGGCAAGGCAGCCCTCAAGATTTTGGTGAGTCATTTCGTCAGCCAGCCATCCACGAACCTCGTGACAACGGTGATCGTGCCGCAAAGGACGCAGCCCCAAATCATGTCGGCCAGGGTCAGACGCACCGTCCATCTTTCGAGAACCGCAAGATTGGTCAGGTCGTACACGCCAAAGAGCACCAGCCCGAATAATGATCCCCAGCCGAACGCCTGCCAGGCGGTTCCGTTCCCCGGCGGGAATCAGCAGATAGACCAGCATTGCCGCGCCCCAACGGGGGGCGAGAACCGCTCCGTGCCGGCGAGCCAGCTCACGCAGCTCTTGGCTGTAAAAACCTTTCATGAATACGCCCAGCCAGAGCAAGTCCATGAACAAGAAAATGGGCAACACAATCGTGAACAGTCTCCAGGTTTGCATCTTCAATCCTCCTGGTACTCACGTCGCAGCAATTCGCTACATAAACGCTGGCTGAAATTCATGGGATGGTTCACCTCCGTGGCACGACGTGGCCCAACCCGCCATCGATTCCGATCACTTGGCCGGTGATCCAATCGTTTTCCGCCTCGAGTAGCCAATATGCCAGCGAAGCGACATGCTCTGGTTCTCCGAGGCGACCCAGTGCATGCATCTGGGCGGACGCGGCTGCGCTCGCCGAGTTCTCCCAGATTCGACGCGTCAACTCCGAGCGAACCAGTCCGGGACTGACCACGTTCACGCGAATATTGTTCGCTGCGTAAGTTGCCGCCGCTGAACGGGCCAACCCAATGACCCCGGCCTTGGCCGCCGCAATCGCCTCGTGGTTCTTCAGGCCGATCTCTGCTGCTGCCGACGCGAAAAGGATGATTGTCCCCCCTCGATCGCGCAGCAGTTTCGCTCCGACGCGAATTGTCGCAAACGCGGTGAACAGGTTCGCCTCCACCACCTGACGGAACTCGTCATCCGTCGTGGCGTCCGCGGGCTTCAAGAGAATCGAACCGATACAATTGACCAGAGCGTGCATGCCGCCACGAGCAGCCGCCACCTCCCGCAGCGCCTGTTCCAGTGGCGCGGAGCTGGTCAGGTCCACCGCCACGAACGGCTGGCCGAGCTCCTCGGACAGCGAACGCAGTTTCTCTTCATTGCGTCCCACCAGTAGCACCTCATGGCCATGCCGGACCAATCGCCGCGCCAGAGCGCGGCCGATTGTTCCCGTGGCACCCAATATCGCGGTCGAGCTCTTGGAGTGTATCTCCTCCGTATTTTTCTCCTGGGTTGAGCAGGGCTGATTCAAGTATTGATCTCGCGGTTGATGAATCGTGATCAGCAAAAGGCCCGGCGAAAAAGCGTCAACGCCTTGCAATCCCATTGCAAGGCGTTGACGATGGACTGTTGAAATCGCGGGCAGGTGGCGATCGGGACCGCAAGCTCATGGTCAATCAACTGTTTTGCGCCTTCACGCCGGAGCAGATCACTCGCGCGGTCTGCGGGCAGAAGTAGTAGAGGTTTTACGAGGTGACCGGGGCGACGTGTGCGCCCTTCGCCGGTACGGCCGGGGGAAGAATTACACTTTCGATCACATGGATCACTCCATTCGAGGCGTCGATGTCCGTCGCGGTGAGACCAGCTCCGTTGATGGTCGCCGCGCCATTCTTCATGGCCGCAGTCAAGTTGCCTCCGTGGACAGTCTTGAGTTCCGTCTTGCTCAGGACTTCATTCGAGAACACGCGGCCTGGCATGACGTGGAACTTCAAGATTGCAGCCAGTTTCTCCTTGTTCTCGGGTCGTAGCAAATTATCCACAGTGCCGGCCGGGAGCTTCGCGAACGCGTCATCAGTCGGAGCAAACATTGTCAACGGCTTGTCTCCCGACAGCACGTCGACCAGTCCCGTCGCATTCGCGGTGACGAGCAGCGTCTTGAAGATACCGGTCTTGTTCGCAGTCTCCGGGATGCTGTCGGTCGACGGCAGAAGGACTTGGTCGATCACATGGATCACCCCGTTGGAACAAAGGATGTCAGTGGTTACAACACTAGCTTGATCAACATAAACTTTTCCGCCGTTTACCTTGATGTCGACCCGCTGGCCATTGACAGTGGTCGCCGCCTTCAGTTTGACCACCTCCGCGGCCCTCACCTGCCCGGGAACAACATGGTACGTGAGCACGGCGATCAGTCGCTGCTTGTTCTCTGGCTTCAGCAGAGTCTCAATTGTTCCCCCGGGCAACTTCTGAAACGCTTCATCCGTCGGAGCAAAGACGGAAAAGGGCTCCTTGCCCTGCAGCGTCTCTACCAGCCCGGCCGCTTGGAGTGCCGCAGCGAGCGTCTTGAACGAACCCGCCTCCACCGCTGTTGTAACAATGTCCTTTGTCGCCTTGCCTTGCGCCGTTGCGCATCCCTGTCCCACGCACAGCACCACGGCAACAGCTGCGCCAGCCATCAGTCGCTGAATCATTGTCCGGTTCTCCCAATTTCACAATCCTCGGGCCAAACGACGACCGACCCACAATAAAACAGTCAAATCGTTCAAGACGATTAAACCGGCACCGTCGCACAGACCTAACACGGTTTCTGAAAAAATGAATTTCAGCCGCCTTGGAGCCCATTTCAGTAGTCGATCCGGAAGACCCGAGGCCGAGCGAACTCCCGCGCGACTCGCTCTCCCGGGGACCCCGGGAGCGACGACGTCGCGGCTCGGATCCGAACGTTGAGTACGAATTAAGTGCAGCGGTGCAATCTATCTCGAGACTTTCATCGAGGGACTGTAGGCACATTGAGCTCCACTCCTCAATTCTGCTATCCGGACCACGGGAGATGGCTCTCCTGCCGGTGGGGTTGACTCACACTGATCACGCCAGCCCCTGCTGGACGCGCAATTGCTTGACCCCACGACATCGAGAGTTGTGTTATCGACCCCCCTGGCTGTATTTTTGCGGTCATGGACTACGGCCAAGCAGAATACTTCACTGGCATTCGCATGTGTGCCGCGATGCTGTTTTTCTTCACCGTGTCCACGAACGCCCAAACGCGATTCATTTATGGCATCCACGACTTCGAGCCCCGCCCGGATGAGTTCACATCGCGTCTCGAAGCGGCGGACGTGCGCGGGGTCGTCACCGCCACGGAAGCCGTGGGCCACAACCCCACCGACACGTCGGGCAAGGACTACCGATCCGTCTCCTCGCGGGGCCACACGGTTATCTCACGCCTCAACAACGGTTACTTCCCGCTCGGGACGATCCCTGTTCGCACCGAGTGGAACAACTTCGCGGCGCGCTGCGCGAGCTTCGCATCTGCTTCGCAGGGCTGCACCCTCTGGGTGATCGGCAATGAGACGAACCTCTCCGGCGAGTGGCCTGCCGAGCCGAACGGCTACAGGAAATACATTTCGCCTGAGGACTACGCGGACTGCTTCCGCCGCGTCTACAACTCGATCAAGGCCGTGTGTCCAACCCACCTCGTGATCCCCCAGGCCCTCGCGCCCTTTGCCGGGCCTTACGGGTCGGGATCCGATCACGACGCCATGCCCATCGATCACGTCACCTACATGCGGCGCATGCTCGAGGCGATCCAGGCCTCCGGCGGCGTTGACGGCATCGCTCTCCACATCCCATCTCGCGGGTACTCTCGCGCGGAAGTGTTCAGCACGCAGAAGGTGAACGGAAACTACTGGAGTTTTTTCTGCTACAAGGACTGGATCGAGCGCGGCATTCCACAGAAGCTCTGGAGCTTGCCCGTCTACGCTACTGAATCGAACGGCTACTATTTCTGGAAGGGCGGCCACCCGGAGGCCCCGGCAAGAACTTACGAGCCGGGCTGGGTGAAGATGGTCCTCCTCGAGATCGACCGCTGGAACCACAACGAGGCTCTCGTGGATGGCAAGCCGATCGTCCGCAGCCTCAACTTTTACCGTTGGTGCTCCGACTGCGATGGCTGGAACATCGACGGCACGCCTCAGGAGAGCCAAATCCTGGCCGACCTCGACGAAGCCGCCGCCTACAAGCTCGAGTGGCCCGACCGTATGCCCCCGGGCAGGGTACCCTTCACGGTCGACATCGAGATGAGGCCGCCGCCCTTGCAGAAGGAAGAAGCTCCGTACCTCGGGGTCTGGCGGAGCTGGGTCTTCAACATCGCTGGAACCAACGCCGTCTCGGTGACGTTCGAGCTCAGCGGGGCGGCAGCGAACGGATCCGATGACGACGACGCCCGGCTCCTCGTGGACTCGGACGACCCGGCGGTTGGCACGACGTGGAACACGACCGCAAGCCTCGACGGGTCGAGGGACCAGGGCGCGACCGCGACGGCCGCGTTCACGCGAAGCCTCTCGCCGGGCCAGCACGTGCTTCGCTTGCAGATCGACGGCACGCCCTTCATCCAGCGCATCCGCGTGTTCAGCGCCATGCCGCCGGCCGATCGGTTCGTTCGGGGCGACGCCAACAGCGATGCCGTCGTCGACCTGAGCGACGCAGTGGCCACGCTTTTCCATCTGTTTGCCGACCGCGCGCTCGACTGCCTCGACGCCGCGGATTCGGACGATTCGGGGGTGATCAACGTCACCGATGTCCTCAGCCTTCTCGGTTATTTGTTCAAGGATGGACCGCCTCCGGCAGCACCTGCCGGGTGCGACAGGGACGCGACCAGCGATGACCTTGATCCCTGCGCCAAAGACCGGTGCCCGTGAGCGTTCCAGGCTCAAGCACGATCCCGCGCCACGGCCCACGGACTTTCATCCGCAGGCAGCTGTATCCCCCAGAACTCGGCCCCCGGGGTAAAGAGTAGTCGCTGCGGCGGCAACCCCACAGGCGCTCACGCCAGCTGCTCTGGCCGGAAGCGAAATCGTGAGCGCGAACACACCTTCCATGTTCGAGGATGCGCTCACCGTGCCACCGAGAACGGAGACGCACTGTTTTACCAGCGCAAGCCCGAGCCCACAGTGATGGGCAGCACTGCCTCGCGCCGCGTCACCCCTCCAGAATCTCTCGAACACGTGCCCTGCCTGCTCGGGCGTCAATGCGCTTCCACTGTTGGAGACGCGAATCTTCAGCAGCTCACGTTCTTCGAAGGTCTCGATCCGTATCCAACCACCGCCGCCGACGTGATCAACAGCGTTTTCGAAGGCATTCCGCAACACAAGCCCCAACAGCGAGGGGTCGGTCACCACCTCGCGATCAGCCATCAGCTCCCACTCGATCTTGAGCCGCAGCGAGGAAGCTCTGCCCTCGTAGGGCTTCCAGGCCGAGCGGAGGACTTCATTGGGCAACACACGCTCCGGCCGGCTTACAATCTGGCCAGAATCAAGCCGCGCGAGAGAGAGTATGCGGTCGACGAGGTGCTGAAGCTTCAAGGTGATCCCCAGGCAATCGCTCAGCGCTTCCTGATACTGGCCGGGATCGCGAGCCCGCGCGAGGGTCACCTCGATGGTCGAGCGAAGCCCTGCAATCGGCGTGCGGAGCTCGTGCGCCACGTCAGCGCTCAGCGTACGCTCCCGCCTGAAGGCAGCGTCGAGGCGACCGAGCAGATCGTTCAAACGCGCGGCGACGGACAGGAGCTCCTTCGGTGCGCCGCCCTCGTCGATGCGGGACGAAAGGCCATGCTCATCAAGGAGGCTGATCTGCGCCGCAAGCCTCTCGAGCGGCCGCAGGCTTCCCCGGATGATCCACCAGAGAAGAGCCGTGGAGACTCCGATGGCCATCAAGCTCACCGACGCAATAAAAACAGCCATCCGCGCTGCTGGCTCGTCCACCGGCTCCCTGCCCCGCGCCAGCACCATCGTGACGGTTCGCGCTTTCCACCCTGGCGTCTCCTCCGCCTTGCTGGTCCCGTCTCTCCGCCTGTCCACTCGGGGCGTGAACGTGACGCCGAGGAATCGCCCCGGCCGGTAATCCGGCAGTATTCCCGAGCGCAAGAGCGGCGCATCGATGGTGCCGGCCTCTCTCGCGAGGTCCTTCTCGCCAAGCGACCGCGAGCGGAAAAACACGGAGCCATCTTCGAGCCAAAGCTGGAGATACCCCGGCCGCTCGCCCTGCTCGAGCTCCCGCATGTCAAACTCGTGAAACTCGCCATCAACCTTCTTGGCCCCCTGTTCCATGGTGGACGCGAGCAAGCGGGCACTTTCGACGAGCACCGAGTCGAGCTTCTGCTCGAGGTCGTGCCGCAAGATCGCATGCAAAATCACGCCCGCGCCGGCAAGGACCACGGCCATCGCGGTCACCGTGCCCACCACGAGGGTCGCCCTCACGGATCGCATCAAAAAGGCTCCCCGAGCACGTACCCCAGTCCGCGGCGCGTGTTGATCAGACGAGGCCAGCCATCTCGTTCAAGCTTCTTGCGTAAATACCCCACGTAGACGTCGACCACGTTGGAGTAAACCTCGGAGCCAAAGTCGTAGAGGTGCTCGCAGATCTGCGTCCGCGTCACGACCTGATTCGCTCTGAGGGCCAGATATTCGAGGAGGTTGTACTCGCGCGCCGTCAACAAAACGGCCTGGCCCGCCCTCTTGACCGTGCGGGCGCGCGTGTCGACCTCGAGGTCACCCACCTGGATCAAGGACGAAGCTGTTTCATACCTCCTGCGCACCAGAGCACGTACTCTCGCCACGAGCTCGGTAAAGTCGAACGGCTTGATCAGATAGTCATCCGCACCCGAGTTGAGGCCACGGACCCGCTCCGGCACCGTGTCCTTCGCTGTAAGGATCAGGACACATACCGTCTTGCGCTCGGAGCGCAGCCGATCGAGGATCGTCAGTCCGTCCAGGCCGGGGAGCATCAAGTCGAGGACGATGACATCAAACTCCTCCGAGCGAGCATGCCATAGCCCTTCTTCGCCGTCTCCGGTCGCAGTTACAGAGAAGCCGGACTCCCGCAGACCCTGCGTGAGTGACTTCCGGAGGATGTCATAATCTTCGATGAGTAGAAGTTTCATCGCTTGAGTCCCTGCCACTACTATATCAGCCAGCAGGCGCCACCGGTCGCGGTGAATGCCGGGAAGCACCGCTGACTTGCAACTACACGACGACCATATCCCTCCCCTGGAATCTGTACGAGCTCTGTCCGGGTTCCTCGGTCCCTCACGTTGACCTCCAGCGCGAGACCCACTCCGGGCGCGCAAGTCCTGTTCTCGTTGCCATCGGGCTCAGTTGTGATTCCTGCGACGAAGTCCGCGGCAAGGGTCCAGGGGTTGTACGGTCGGTCGGGGAGGTCGCAGCAAGTATCATTCCGCGCTTCGAGCTGCTCGCTGCAGAGTTCGTGCGCTTCCTTGAGATCCGCAAGGGCCTCTCTCTGGTAGGCCCTCTTCTCGGCCAGGCTCGAGAAGTTTTCGCAATCACCAGGCGCGATGGAGTGGTCGCTTCGAACTTCGTACCCGCGAGCCCTCACCAAGTTGCGTGCGCTCCGCTGGCTCGCGTTACTTCGATCATTCTCCTTCGCGCTGACCCCCTCGTCGCGCCACGGCAGGACAAGACAACAATTCGCCACTGCGACCCCCAGCATGCCACCTCCACACCCTGCCATGCTGAAGGGTCGATATCGCCAATTTGCCAATCTTGCCACCCTGAAACTCCTTCCTGAGACCCTGGGGGGAATGACTCGCGAATACCTGGCGTGCATCGCTCCTGTGGACAACACCGAATGTACAGGGCCAACATGAGAGGGCCATGAGAATTCGCAGCACGGATTCGAGAAACTGCCCCCCGGCAACGGTTGAAACAACCGCCCGATCATCAGCGCCGAGAAGCCCGCGCCGTGAAGGGCCGGGAAGGATGTGGTTTCGGGGTCGCAAGAGGGGTCCTCAGTGGTGCTCCGCAACAATCCTGAGCGAAGACTCGCGATGCGTGAGTTATCACGGACGGTGTGCCGACCGGAGACGACAACGAACGTGGGGCGACAAGCGGTCACCACCACGGGATAGTCCATTCGTGAAACCGTCCACTCTCCCTGCGCTTCCTGAAGCCAACAACCTCTTGAACAAGTCCGCGCCGCAGCGCCAGGCCCAAATGCAAGCGCCGCCAGGAGGGAGTCCACTGGGGGGCCGTGCAACTTGGTAAGTTCCTGCGTGGCTTTCGGTCACATCATGGCTCCCGGCTCGTGCTCTTCAGGGGTTGCTGCCCTGGTCACGATGCCGCTCGGCGGTGCACGATCACGATCGGAACTTTCGGCAGCCCGGGCCAGATTCCGAAGCATGCCTGCGAACACAAGTTGATGGAGCGGATAGATCCCGTACCAATACATTATCCCTGCCAGTCCGCGGGGATCGAAAATTGCGGTTTGGCGAATGGTGCTCCCGTGTTCACAGGGACTGACCTCAAATTCCAGCCAGGCGCGTCCAGGCAGTTTCATCTCGGCTTGCAGGCGTAGTCGTTGGTTTGGCTCGAACACTTCGACACGCCAGAAGTCGAGCGGATCGCCCTCGTGCAGGTTATCGGGATCGCGCCGGCCGCGGCGGACACCCACTCCGCCGAGGAGCAAGTCCAGGAAACCGCGCAGCCACCACAGCCAGTTCCAGTGGTACCAGCCGGTCTGACCGCCAATGCGGCGAATCGGCGCGAACGCTTGTTCCGGCGACACAGCCACCGTGATCGTGCGCGAATCCACAATCCGTGAACCGAACCGGTATCCCCCCCAGCTCTGCGGTCTTCCGGCCGACGAAAGAGCGTCGGACCAACGAGTTTCGGCAAACTCGCAATCTTCGTTCACGAGGGCCCGGGCAATGGCGTCGCGAACTGAACGCGGACGCACGGAAAAGACGGCTTCGGCCAGGTTGTTCGAGAGGAGCGTCGGATTCCTCAGACTTTCGACAAGCTTCCTGCCGACCCGAGCATAGAGCGGAGTAACCAGGCCCAACCAGAGGCTGGATAAATAGGGAGTCAAGAACGGCACGGGAATCATCCACCGCGTCAACCCACGTTGCCGGGCGTACTCAAGCATGATCTGGCCATAAGAGACCTGGTCGGGACCGCCGATCTCGTAGACTTGTGAGGAACCTGGCGGGAGTTGCAGAGCGGCGAGCAGATACGCCAGCAGGTCTTCGATTGCGATGGGTTGCGCTTTCACCCGAACCCACCGCGGGCAGATCATGACTGGAAGTCGCTCAACCAGCGCCCGGATCATCTCGAACGACAGGCTGCCGGAACCGATCACAATCGAGGCACGAAACTCAATCACTTGCGAGTGGTGCGCCCGCAAAACGTCACCTGTCTCCTGTCGACTGCGGAGGTGTTTCGAGAGCTTCTCGGCGGGATTGCCGAGTCCGCCCAGATAGACCAGGCGACGAACTCCGGCGTTTGTGGCTGCCTGTGCGAAGCAGCTCGCCGCGATCCGGTCCTGTGATTCAAAGTCGCGGTTTCCACCCATTGAGTGGACAAAGTAATAGGCGGTTTCAACTCCCTCGAATGCGGATTGCATCGACTGGGGCTCGAAGACATCTCCGCGCACGACCTCGGTGGTGGCGGCGACACGGTCCCGCAAGGCTTCAGGCCGCCGCGTCACACACCGAATCTTCAAGCCACGCTGCTGGAAGAGCGACAGAAGTCGCCCCCCAACGTAGCCCGTGGCTCCCGTCAATAAGATTAGTCCCGACATGCTGAAATCCCACCGGCTGTTGCACGAGTCATTTCACCGAATCATATCCGGTCGTGGCGGTGAGTCCCAGGCTGCGTGAAGACGTGAAGACCCATGCGATCGACCAGATCGCGAACCCGGCAGAAACCTCGAGAAATCCCGGCTTCCGAGGCGACAAAGGGCCGGACCCATTCACCGCCCTGAACAACAGGAACATGAGATGAAGGAGTCCGCTGTCGAACAAGACTGTCGCCTGGATTCCTTGGATGGTTCACCTCCGTGGTACGACATTCCTCAAGCCGCCATCGATTTCAATCACTTGACCGGTGATCCAATTGTTCCCCGTGTCGAGCAGCCAAGTCGCCAGAGAGGCCACCTACGTGCAAGGAGGCCGCCTGGCCGATCACGTCAAGCTCGATGGCAAAAAATCTCGCAAAAAGGCGCAGGAAGCCGCCGCAGTCAACCGGGTGGCCCTTCACGTCGCGGGCGAGTCTGGTGGGAAGCGTTTTCTCGTGAAGCGGGAGCCTCTCGGCACGAATCGCCCATTCGACGGTGTGAACCGCGAGCTCGAAGTACCCACGCTCAAGGGTGCGCTGGAGCCCCCCCCCACACAGGAACTTCGAGGTCACTTCCACCGACCAAAAGGACATAACGGAATTCTTGTAAAAAGTGTGTGGATTGCTCCCAGAAAACCAGCTCGTGCTTTTCAACGGTACCCATGTATAGCCCGAAATGATGAGCACGAGCGGTGGAAACAACGCCTTTCCAGCGGCAAGCATTGACGATGAGACACCCTGAAAAACATCGCACCCGGCGCGCACGCGCAACCTGCAAGCCCGTTGCGAAATCAAATCGTGCATATCACCTTGAAGGTGGTGACTGCGCCGTTCGTTCCGCCTTGTATGAAACCTTCGCCGCGGCTCCCGGCGGCGACCCTCCCCAATAAAATTACGTCGGAACCTACACATGAACGGACAGAATGCATCCATGGCTTACTTCTCGATGGAGTTCGCCATCGAGCCCAGCATACCCACTTACTGCGGAGGACTGGGAATCCTTGCCGGCGACACCCTCCGCTCCGCCGCCGACCTCAAAGTGCCGATGATCGCGGTCACGCTGCTGCACCGAAAGGGCTACTTCTACCAGCGGCTCGATGAGAGCGGCTGGCAGCACGAGGAGGCAGCCGAATGGCGCGTCGAGGATTTTCTCAAGGAGCTGCCGCCTCGTGTAGGCGTCACCATCGAGGGACGCGCAGTGCATTTGCGCGCATGGTGATATGAAATCAAGGGTCCAAGCGGCTGCATCGTACCCGTCTTCCTACCCGACTCCGACTTGCCCGAAAATGCCACATGGGACCGGACGCTGACGCACTATCTTTATGGCGGCAACACTTACTATCGCCTTTGCCAGGAAGTCATCCTCGGCATTGGCGGCGTGCGAATGCTCCGGGCACTGGGGCATCACGACGTGCAGCGTTTTCACATGAACGAGGGTCACGCGGCGCTGCTCGGGCTGGAGTTGCTCGATGAACGCGCGCGTTGGTTCCAGCGCGACCGGATCCTACACGAAGACCTCGAAGCAATTCGCCCGCAGTGCGTATTCACCACGCACACGCCGGTGGCCGCAGGCCACGACCAGTTCACCCTCGAACTCGCCGTTCGCGTGCTGGGGCACTCCGAGATGTTCGAGATGAAAGAGGTCTTCTGCTGCGAAGACCGGCTCAACATGACCTTCCTCGCGCTCAACCTCAGCCACTACATCAATGGCGTGGCGAAGAGGCACACCGAAGTCATGCGGATGATGTTTGCCAAGTACAGGATCGACGATATCACCAACGGAGTCCATGCAGCGACCTGGACGTCGGCCCCATTCCGGGAACTGTTCGACCGCCATATCCCCGACTGGAAGCTGGATAACGCTAGTCTGCGGCACGCGCTGAACATTCCGTCCGTTGAAGTCTGGCAGGCCCATCAGCAGGCCAAGCGGCAACTGCTGGACCGCGTTCGTCGCGAAACCCAAATCGGCATGGACGAGAGCGTTTTCACGCTCGGTTTCGCTCGCCGCGCGGCAGCTTACAAGCGTGGCGACCTGCTCGTGACCGATTTTGGACCGGCTCAAGCACATCGCAGCCGCCGCCAGGCACCAACAGGCTGCTGTGCGCGGTTGATTCGACCCCGGCCCCTGACGGTCGGCTACAGCGCCTTGTTGGGCAGCTTCGTCATGCAAGGATCAGTTTGCCCCCGGCAATGAGGAGGACCAGCGCGAGCATACGCTTGATGACGGTGGGTTCCAAGCGCTGGCTCCCCAGGTAGGAGCCAGCCACGCCCCCGACTCCGGCGGCTACGAGCAAAGCCAGCGCCGGCGCAGGGAAGCTCTTCGTGGAGCTCAGATTGCCTAGCAACCCAGCCACTGAGTTGAGCAGGATGAAGAACGCAGAGAGCGCGCTGGCGGATCGGGTACGAGCCCACTGCTTGAAGAGCAGGATGGGGGTCAGGAAGATGCCGCCACCCGTGCCCGTGAGCCCGGACAGAAAACCGATTCCCCCGCCAATGGCAAGCGAAGCCGAGCGGGGGGGATCCGACTTCTTCACATCTGCGGGGGGCCGCATCAGGAGGCGCGCTGCGGAGACAAGCAAGACGAGACCGACGAGCACTGTGAAGGCTCTGGGGGGAAGCCGGACGTAGCCGCCTACAAAGGCAAGAGGCACCGAGAGCAGCGCGAACGGCCAGAATTCAGACCACGAGAAGTAGCCGGCGCGCCAGAACTGCCACGAAGCGAGGCACGCCACAAGGATGTTGAGGACAAGCGCGGTCGGCTTGATGACTTCTGGTGCGAGGCTGAACAGCGACAGGACAGCGATGTAGCCCGACGCTCCCGCGTGGCCCACGGACGAGTAGAGGAAGGCGATGGCGAGAATCGCAGCCGCCATGAAGGGTAGTTGCTCGGGTGTCATCTCGGTCTTGAAGCTGCCCAAGCTCTTGAGCTCAGGCGCCTGTGCGTGTTGGGTGTGTCAGGCGGTCACCCCCATGGGGGTGAAAGCTTTATCGGAATCGAGTTTGGCTGCCTCTTCTATAGCTCCGGGGAACGTAGGAAGGATACTCCCAACTGAGACATTCAAGAGGGTTCAAAGCCCGCAGGGTTGCACGCACGCTCGGGTGCGATCCCATCAGCGCAAACAAGCTCCGTGAGGAGACCAGCGTTTGCCAAGGCACGCTGTCCCGCTGGTCGCGGGAAACTCCCGACGAATTGAAGAAAAATGGGAACGGAGTGCCGAGGTCTTCAGACTCAAGCGAATCGCGTCCTGTACGTCTCGACGACCTTCCGCCAGCTCCGCCAGCTCCACCGGCTCCACCGGCGACAGGCCGGCGAGCTCTCCGACGAGGACCTCGAGGCCTTCCTGCGCCGCAGCGGAATCCCACACGCACCCATAGATCGAGGAAGTGGCGCCAGAAGGCTCTCGAGACCCTTCAGACCCTCTCTCGCGGCCTCCGGGGCAAACTTTCGATGGGTTTGGCGCCCCACTACTACCCTTGTCCCTTGCCAGGCGACGAGGTAGTCTCTGGCGGCCTTCGACAGTTTCCCCACGTCTTCGACCCAGGAGCTCGCCATGGAACCGTCTCTCGTCCGATCGACTCTCGTCCTCCACGCATTCCTCCTCGCGCTGACCGTCCCGGGCCTCGCCGAGGACAAGAAAGCGGCCACTCCGCCGGACAAACCGAAGGAGGCCCCTGTAGTCCCCCCGCACAAGGGCAAGTCGGAGACGATCGAGCTATTCAACGGCAAGAACCTCGAGGGCTGGGAGGGTCATGCAGATCTCTGGAGCGTGAAGGACGGAGTGATCGTCGGAAAGAACGTGAATGAGGTCAAGGTCAGCACGTATCTCCTCACGAAGCGCAAGTTCACCGACTTCCGGCTCACAGCGACCGTGAAGCTCGTGCAGTCGGAGATGCACTCGGGAATAGCGCATTGGGGGCGTAACGCACCGGAGCGCGGCGACAAGTACACCTACGCCGGCCATCTCGTCATGTTCCCCTCCGAGTGGGGTTTGCACGATCTCTTCGGCCGCAACAATCTCAAGGTCGACGGCGCTCCCGCCAAGGCCGTCGGCAAGCAACACGACTGGAACCAGCTCGAGATTCTCGCGCAGGGAAACCGCTTGCGCGTGGTTGTCAACGGTCACCTCGTCGTCGACTGGCGTGATCCCGAGCCCGAGCGCATCCTGGAAGGACCGATCGGCCTCCAGCTCCACTCGAACAAGGTCCAACAGGAAGTCCACTTCAAGGACTTGTCGCTCACGACCTTCCCCGAGGACAGGCTCATGACCCTCAAGACAGAGTCGAAGCCCACGGAGAAGAAATAGGGCTGAGGGCTATTTTCAGGTTGAAATCCGTCATCGCACGCCGGCAGGACGGCCAGATTGACGCTTTGCGTCACACCGCGCATACTTGCAAGAATGCGCCGGGAAAAGGGCTTTCAACATCCCCGATACGAAGTCTTGCGGCTCCTCGCCGAGGGAGGGATGGGGAAGGTCTTCCTTGCAAGGGACCTGCTCGAGGATGATCGTGAAGTCGCGCTCAAGGTCTATCCTGCCAGCTACTACCACGCTCGGCTCAAGGATGAGTTTCTCGCGCTGAAGAGCCTGTATCACCCGGGAGTGGCCAGGGCCCTGCACTTTGGGGTCTCGGAGTCCGATGGCGCCCCATTCTTCACGCTCGAGTTCATCCGTGGGAACCCCCTCCACGCCTTCGTGGACACACTGCCAGGGGAGGCGCGGAGCCTCGCGACAGCCCAGCTCCTGCTCAAGACAACCCGGGCCGTGGCTTATCTCCACCGCCGTGGAGTGCTTCACCTCGACTTGAAGCCGGACAATATTCTCGTCGTCGGCTCCACTTCGGGCCTTCCACCTCGTCCCGTCCTGATTGACTTTGGCCTCGTCCGCCTTGTCGGCGAAGCCTGCGTCTCGCCCGGCCATGCGACCTTGCCGTATGCGCCTCCGGAGTCCTTCACGGGCGCCGCACCCACTCGGGCGAGCGATGTCTATTCGCTTGCGGCCGCGTTTTATCGGGTCTTCTCCGGCCGTTATCCCGTAGAGGGCAAGAGCCCGAAAGCGATGGCGGAAGCCCACAGGTCACGAGGCGCAGCACCTCTGCCTGAAGTGCCCCAGCCCCTGGAACGGATTTTTCTGCGGGCCCTGGCGAAAGACCCCACGAAACGGTTTCACGACGCCGGAGAGCTGCTCAGGGCGCTCACCCAGCTCGATCGTGCCTCTCTCTTCGGGGCCGGTTCCGAGCCCGTGGAGGTGCTATTCCACGAGCCCGAGTTCGTTGGGAGGAAGCAGGAGCTTGTGGCCCTCGAATCGTGGCTCCACGACGGGCGCCTCTGTCATCCCGTCCTCGAGCTTCTCGGCGGGAGCGGCTTCGGCAAGTCGCGCTTCCTCGAGAAGGCACAAACAGTCCTCGAGATCGGCGGGCACAAGGTTCTCGCATTTCGATCCACCCTGGAGCCCGGCTACCCGATTCTCTCGCATCTGGAGCGAGCGGCGCAAGTTCTCCTGGGGCTGCCCACGCGAACAAGGTCGTGGCCCATGATGACGCTCGAAGCGGCGAAGCTGGCCTCGCGGCAAGTCCTCTCGCGAATTCTTCCGCTTCTCGGCGCGGGACTGTTCATCCTCGTCGACGACCTTCATCTCGCAACTTCGCTCGAGAAGGAGCTCCTCATCGACGCGGCGCGTGCGCTCGCAACTGCAGGAAAGGCCCGGGGTGGAATTCTGGTCTCCCGCGTGCATTCCCCCGTGGCGGATACCAAGCCCACGCCGCCCCTCAACTCGGAGGCTATCGCGAAATGCGCTCCGCCGGCGCGAAAAGCGGGGACGGGCTTGCGGCCAGCCGTGGCCGGGACGGACTTCTGGGATGGGCGCCTCGAGGGGTTGGCCACGAGTCTTGTGCTGGAGCCGCTCACGGTCGAGGAGGCCCTGGAAATTGACCTCGAGGGCCTCAACAGCTCTCTCGCCAGCCTGTCGCCTGAGAGAATTCTCGCCCTGAAGCGTGGCCTCTTCGACGAGACGGGAGGCCACCCGCTATTCTTTGTACAGGGCCTCCTCGATCTCGCCGGCGGCTGCCCTGAGTCCGGCCGCTTCGCTCCGACGGAGAGAGGGGCCTCGCAACTTCGAAAGCTGTCGCCACAGGAGCGCGACGTGGCAGCCACGCTTGGTCTGCTCGATCGCGAGGCCTCCAGCGGTGAACTCGCCGATCTCTCGGGGGTGGAGATCGCCGCCGTGCCCGCGGCGATCGAGCGCCTCAGGTGGCGTGGCCTGGTTGCGCCGCGTGGCGCCGGCTTCCGGATTATTCACGAGTCGATCGTGGATGCCCTCACCTCCACGCTCGCCACCAGAGAAAAGACGAGCCTCCATTTGAGGATCGCGGAGAGGCTCGGACAGGCCGGCGCGCCGGGCGCGCAGCTCGAGGCTGCATGGCATTTTTTGGAGGCCACCGAGAGCCGGCGTGGGATCGACTGCGCACTCGAAAGTATCGAGCTCCTTGGCGCGGAAGGCGCCGCCCAGGGAGCTCGCGACTCAAGGACACTGCTTCGGGCCGGCGAGGCAGCGGGCGCTTCGACGTCGTCCGGCAAGGCCCTCCTGGAGGCGGCGAGCGATGCGCTGGAGAGCCAGGGTTTGTTCGCGCAATGCGTGCACGCCCGTAAGCGACTGGTGTCGAACCTGGGAGCCACCTCACGCCTCAAGGCAGGGGATGTGCGCCGATTGCGCAAGCTGGGCTCCGCTTGCCACAGAGCTGGCCTTGTCGACGAGGCCCTGGAACACCTGCAACTTTGCGTGACACCCGAGTCCGAGAAGGCGTCCCTCGTTGAGTCCTTGCGCGCACGAGCAGATCTTGCGCTCATTTCTCACTTCCGTGGCCAGACCGATGCGGCTCTCGCGCACGCGAAACACGGCACGGATGCCTGGAGACACTCCACAAACGCCGAACGCCAAGCGACGGTCCAGAGCGCAGTCAACTTCCTTGTCCTCGAGGGGCAAGTACTTATCCGCAAACTCGAGCCCGAGGAAGCCATCACGGTCCTCGAAGAGGGTCTGAAGCTCGCTCGAAAGACCGATTCGAGGGCCAACACGGCGCTACTCCTGAATAATCTCGCGCTCGCCCAACATCTCTTCGGAAAGCTCGGTCAAGCCCTCGCGACTTTCGAGAAAGCTGAAGCCATCGCGAAGGAGTTCTTTGATGCCGCTGCTCTCGTCAGCATTCGATCCAATGTCGTCCAGATTCTCGCCCGAAAGGGACGATTTCAGGCAGCAAGCGCCATCCTCGACCAGGTCGAGGAGTCGACAGCAGCCAACCAATCCAAACGCTTACGACTCTACTGTCTTTATACACGAGGCATCTTCCAGAGTTTGCTGGGCACCGACTCGAGCGACCTCTGGTCGAAAGTCGAGTCGCAGGCACTGGACACGAACGATACATTCCTCTCACGCTTCGCGCGCCTCTACCTCGCCGAAAGCCACATCTCGCAGGGGCGCTACTCGGACGCCAGGTCGACGCTCACGGAGAATGCTCGAGAGCCGGAGCTTTCTCCCGGCATCAGGGCCCCCACGTGGTCTCGCCTTGCCCTGGCGGAAGCCCTCCTTGGGAGGACCGCGGCGGCACGAAAGGCTCGAAAGCGCCTCGATTCCGAACCAGAAGGGCCGCCCCTTCTGAGTGCCTGGAATCAGCTCCAGTGCGGAACCAGTGCCATGGAGACGGCGGATTTTGAGGAAGCAGTGGGCCGCCTCCAGCGGTGCCGGGCAGTCCTGCGAGGTGCCGGTGCAACCGTCGGGGAGGTGGAGTGTGCACTCGTGCTGGCCGACCTCTGGATCCGGAGAGCCGCAGTCGCCTCGGATCCTGGACGATGGCTCGATCGCGCCGAAGCGGAGGTGGCGATCGCCCGCAAGCTGCCCCTCGAGTCACCCGGAGACGCCTCACCCCGACTCAGGGACCTCCGCTGCATGATCCTGGAAGCCAGAGTCGTGGTGGCCCGCTGGCACGAAAACTTCATCTCCTCACTTCAGGGCCGAAAATCGCGCTCGACGGCCAGAAGCCGGGCGCAGACGGATGGAGAGCGGAGGCTGAGGGATCTGCTCGCCCGATCGAGTGGCGACCCCGCCCTGGCGTTTGCCCCGGACTTGCGTGCGATGCTCGAGTGCTTGCGGGCGGCAGCGGCGCGGCTCTGGGGCGATGCGGAAGGGACCCGAAGCGGGGCCAATCGGGTTCGGCGACTCACGGCAGAGAATTCCGTGGCGCTGAGCGCCGCCGACCGGACCGACTACGAGCGGCTGAGCCCATGGGCCCGTTTCGGCCTCAAGGCTTTCGAGCCCCTCGGGGGTGACCCGAGCCTCGAGCCCCGCCACGCTCGGGCTCTGGACCTGATCCTGCGCAGCCTGGAGAGATCGACAGGAGAGCGCACAGCTATTCTGGCGACCCTCGAGGAGATCCGTGCCACCCTTGGAGCCACGCACTTGGCCCTGGTTGCTGCAAGTGGAGTCCCCGTGGAATGGATCCGCCCGGACGGCCTCGAGAAGGAGGCCGTGATCCCCGGCTCCGAATCGAGCCTCTGGGCGCCATGCCGGTTTCGGGGGCAGGAGAGAGGAGTCCTCTTCGCCGCTCGAGGAGCCGGAGTCCACTTCACCGCGAGCGACGCGGCCTTCCTCGAGGCCGCAGCACTTGCCCTCGCGCCAAGAATGACCGCGCCTCCTTCCACGGCCGCGGCCGCCTCAAACTCCACCGATCCTTCCCGGGGAAAAAACTCCACCACCGAGGCACCCACGGCATCACTCGAGGGCACCGCGACCGTCTCACACACCCGCCGCGTGATCACGGACACTGCACTGAGGTCCGGGAGCATCGCCCGGGTGCTGAAGGAGGAAGGCTTCATCGCGAAGGGTCGGGAAACTCTGAAGACGCTGCGCGTCGCGGCAGCCGTGGCGGCAACCGACATGCCTGTCCTCATCACGGGCGACTCCGGAACGGGCAAGAGCACGCTCGCCCGCGCAATCCACAAATTGAGCCGGCGTGCGCAGCACCCATTCCTGGTCCAGAGTGCCAGTGCAGTGCCGCCGGAGCTCTTCGAGGCAGATTTTTTCGGCTACGAGAGCGGCGCTTTCACCGGTGCGGAACGTACCCGCACGGGTTTCCTCTTCCAGGCAGAGGGGGGAACCTTTCACCTCGAAGAGATCGGCGACCTCGAGCCTGCATTGCAGCAGCGCTTCCTGCGCGTGATCGAGGAGCGCTCGGTTCGCCCCCTGGGAGCAACTCAGGCCAGGACGTTCGACGTACGCTTTCTTGTCTCGACCCAGCGGGATCTGGAAGCCATGGTGAGACGGGGCGAATTCCGAAAGGATCTCTACTACCGCTTGAACAGTGCTCACGTTCACCTGCCACCCCTGTCGGAACGGAGGGACGAGATCGAGGACTTGATCAAGCATCACTGGCAAGTGCTGAGGGGTTCCAGGTCGCCATTTACGCAAACTGCCATGAGCCTCTTCCGCCAGCACGACTGGCCCGGGAACATTCGAGAGCTCGTGGGCGTCCTGAACAGACTCAGTCTTGAGACCCAGGGGGAGCTCACCACGGACGACGTGCGTGCGGTCCTTGGCTCGAGGTCGGAGCGCTCGCAATTTCCAGCATGCCTCTACGAATCGAAAGGGTACGACGAGCTCCTGCAACTCCTGGAAAAAGGTTACCTCGAGCACCTTCTGGTGAAGCACTCGGGAAACCTGGAAGCCATCGCCTCGGCCCTCGGAACAACGACTCGCAGCATCTACCGACGCTTTGAACGGCTCGGGCTCAAGCCCAGGGACCTCCTGAGGGAGCCATGAGAAGTTCTCCACTTTTCGTGCCGCGGCGTGTCGAGATCGAGCCTACGGATCGGTCGAGTCTGCTTGCGAATCCGCATTCGAGCCCTCTCGCGTGGCTCTCCACGCCAGAATTGCGAGGATCACCAGGCCCGCAGCGGCAAGGCTCGTGAAAAGCTCAAGGGGCAACCGCCCGTCCTCGAACCGACTGCCCAACGTCGAATAGATGAACGTCGCGGGAATCTGACCGATCAAGTTCGCCGTGACGAATCTCCGGCGCGTTGTCGCGGTGAGACCGGCCGCGTAGCTGATGGGATCAAAGGGCACGAACGGAAGCAACCGCGCCACCAGCACGGCTCCAACACCGTGGCGCTGGAAGAAATCGTCAGCCCACGCAAGTGTCGAGGCGCCCACCCATCGCTCCAGGGCCGGTCGACCCAGAGCACGGGCTGCCTCGTAGCAAAGCTGAGCGGCCACCGTCGCCGACAGGAGGGCCAGGACGCCGCCCCAGAACGCCCCGAAGACGTAGCCGTTCGCGATCGTGATCATGAAGGCCGGCAGCGGGCTCACGATGGCCTGAAGGATCATGAGGAGCGAGCTGAAGGCCCACGCCCAAGGGCCGAGAGAAAGGAGCTTCTCCCGAATCGCCTCTACGGACCAGTTCGACGCCACAGCCCGAACAGCGGGCACGCAAGCCACGGCAAGGATGGCTGCCGCCACCAGCACGAGCCAGAAGAGGGGCCTGAGCCACCGACTCGTGCCGCAAGATTCCGGACCTTCATCGCCCGGGCTCATACCGCGCCTCAACTCTTGTTCGCGGGAGGGTGAACATCGAAACAGAGCGCAGGGTCCTTCTCCCCCGGCTTGCGCTCGGGCGTCTCACGAACCTGTCCTGGCGGCGGCCCGGGAGGATCCCGGAAGATGCCGGCAATCCACTCGAAGGGCTGAGCAAGCACCACCGCTCCGAGCCCACTTGCGTACTCGTGCGAAGCCTGCACCAGCGGAATGTGCATGTCACCCTTCCCACGGCCGTCCTTCGATGAACTGTTCGGGAAGGTGTGAGCACATCGCAGCTCTCCACGGTAGCTCCCTCGAAGAACCAGGTCGGATAAAGGATCACGCTGATCGGCAGCGCCACCACGTGACCCACGATCGCTCCAAGACCCGCCGGGAGGCGGATCAGGGCCGAGCGGCCCGGGTTATCGAGGAGGTCATGTCCTTTCTGGCTGGCAGGCTGAAACGTCCCGCAGCCGGGAGAGATGGCGCAGAGGAACACGCTCGACAGGAGTCTTTTCCTGAACATGAGCGACAGGTTAGCCTTTCCCATGCTCGAGGTGGTAAGCTTTTTCATTCCCTCGGCCGTTGAAAGCCTGAAGATGAGCACCGCGCCCGTGAGTGGGTCTTTTTCAGGAACGAGCGTGTGTTGGTTGGTTCCCAGAACTTTCTGTTCTTCGCAAGAGCAAGTGAATCGCATGGAACGGGCGACCAAGGAATTTGAAATTCTCCTCGTCACGCCGGATCTCGCTCTCGGCCGGGCGCTCGGCGACGCGCTGCAATCGTTGGGTAAAAACTCAGCGATCCAACCTGCTGACCTTTTCAAACGAGAGCACCTCCTGGCCTCCCGGGTGGCCATCGTCGACGTGGACACGGCACGGATACGGGGACGCGAGACAGGATCCTGGAGAACGTCGGTCACGTGATCCTTGCGGGCGACCGCGGTGACCCGAACCAGTTGCTCGAGGCGCTGCGCTCGGGGGCCGCGGACTTCCTTCCCCGTGACTTCCGACCCGAAGAGCTCGAGAGCGCCCTCCTACTCGCGAGCCATCGCGCCGCGATCTCCACCGCAAGGCTCGACGTCGAGGAAAATCCGGGGGCCGTGCGGCAGGTTCCTCTTCACGGCAAGGACTTCACGATCGGGAGAGATCCATCGAACAATCTTTACCTCGAGTCGGTGATCGTGTCGCGGTTTCACGCCAGGATCTCGCGGCAGGGCACGGGGCACTGGATCATCGACTGCGCCAGCCGGCATGGAACGTTCGTGGACGACGTCAGGATCACCACGTGCCCCCTCAGGAACGGCATGCGCATCCGGCTCGGGACGCCCGGCGGGCCGACTCTGACTTTTCAATCGGGCGAAGAGGCCCCGACGGACGAGTCGCACCTGCGCTCGAGCCCGCCACAGGCGGAAGCCTCGGTCGACTCGAGCCAGGAGCTACGCGACATCGCCTCGCTGGTGGACACTTTCCTGAAGCTGAATGGCGATCTCCTCGTCGAGGATGTTCTTCAAATCGTGGTGGCCCGCTCCATCGAGCTCGCCGATGCAGACCGCGGCATGATCCTCCTTCTCGAGCCGAGCGCCCGGAGCTCCGAGGACCCCACCGCGCACGATAGCGTTGGCTCTCCCGACACCAAGCTCAATCCCGAGGCCAAGGACTTCGAGCTCCAACTTGCAATTGCGCGCCGCCGAGATGGCACGACCATCGAGCAAGAAGGCCTCACGATCTCGCGAAGAATTCCGCTAGAGGTCTTGAGGACCGGCTCCGGCGTGATCCTCGAGAATCTCCTGGCTAGCGAAAGCCGCGGCTATCATCCGACCACGATCGAGATCGGAGTGCGTAGCGCGATGTGCGTACCCCTCAGGGTGCGCCGGAACCACGAAAGTCAGGGCGTCACGCCCATTCTCGGAGTTCTCTACGTCGATTCAAGCTCACGCAGGCGTCCCTTCTCGGCGCGTCTCCTTGAGGCGCTCGAGTCGCTCGCATCGGAAGCGGCGCAGGCGATCTACAACTCACAGCTCTATGAGGAGTGTCTCGTCAAGCGGGAATTCGACGCGGAGATGCGAATCGCACGCAGCATCCAGAAGGATCTCCTGCCGCCCAGCGGCTACCACAACTCCTGGTTGGATCTCCATGGAACCTCCCGGCCAAGTCGAGAGGTTGGCGGCGATCTCCTCGACTACCATGCTCATGGAGAGGAACGCGTGCACGTCTTGATCGGCGACGTCAGCGGGAAGGGAATCCCCGCGGCAATGATGCTCGACGGGCTCTTCTACGGCATGGGGGCGCAGGTGGTGGCGGATCCCGACCTCGGCAGGGCCGCGAATGCGCTCAACCGCTACCTACTCTCCAAATCGAGCGACGAGAAGTTCGTCTCGGCCATTCTGGGCATCCTTTGGGCCGATGGGCGGTTCGCGTACGTGAACGCCGGACACAACCCGCCACTGTGCATCCGCGCCGGCGGCGAGGTCGAGGTTCTGCGCCCGCACGGGACGATCCTCGGCATGTTCGAGGAGTCGCGGTACTCGACCGTGGAAATCCCCCTGGCGAAGGGAGACCTCCTCGTCCTTTACTCGGACGGCCTCACCGAGGCGCGAGCCAAATCAGGAGAGCGCTTCGGATTTCCAAGGCTCCAGCAAGCGGCCGTTGAGGCGAGCGCTCGATCGGCCAGGGAAGTCCACGACGCGGTGCTCTCGGCCGCCGCGCGTTTCACCGCCGGAGCGCCGCGGAGCGACGACACAACGATTCTGGTGGCAAAGATGCTTGTCGATGAGCTCAGGATCTCGAGCTCGAGCGCTCGAGACTCAAGACCACCGCGCCCTTACGGAACATGGTGACCTCGCCGGTCGATTGCGAAAGCGCGATCGCTATCGCGCTGGTGGCATCCGTGATGGCGCAGGCGACCCGGTGCCGACTCCCATACCCGCCCGGAAGACTCACGTCCCGGCTCACGCGCAGGTAGGTGCCGGCCGAGACGACAACTCCGTCGCCCCGAACGACGAAGGCGCCGTCGATCGCCGCGAACTCCTTGATCGTCTCCTTCAAGGTCGGGTCGAGGACGTTGCGCTCCTCTTCCGGGTACCCCCGAAATGGGTTCATCACCATTTGCTGGCAGAAAGGCTGTAATTCGCCCGGATCTCCCACCACAAAGATGGTTCCCAGGGGCCTCCCCTCGCGGCCCTCCGTGGAGAGCTCTGTCGCGATGCCAATCACACGTTCGAGCACTCCGGGTAGCACGCCAGGCGAGACCTCGCCCGATGGGGTCACAAAACGCCCGAATTCGCGGCCAATCTCCAGGATCGTCATGGAGTCAAGGCCGCCGGAAAGATCCCCGGAAAGGAAAGCGACGACGTCGCCTCGGTGGATCAGCCCGTTCGTGAGCGCCATGAGAGCCGTGAGTCGCAGCCGCGCCTCCCTTCGAAACGGCATCTGCGGCAGGAGAATCACGCGGCCCACAAGCTTCTCCGCCTCCTCGTAAATCCGACGCGACCCCGTGGCGATGATGAAAGCCTTCCTGCCAGGAATATTCCTGAAAAGGGACAGGTCCTCGAACGTCTCGATCGAGATGATGATGGTGTTTACGCCAAGCTCGCGACCTATCTTGCGCGCCGTGCTCAGAAGAAGCTGCGAGAGCGGCCGGGCCTTCTTGCGAGGAGTGCCCTTTCCAGGAGAGTCCAGAAGGCGGTGAACGGCGTCCACGTCATGAGCCTCGAAGAGCTGCTCGCGAAGATCCTCGCTCTTGACCGCACTGGCGATGGCCCCGAGGACTCCCACATGCTCCTCGGTCAGCTTCTCGTTGCCGACGACGAGAAAGACAATCCGGACCGGTTGGTCTGTCTCGACACCGTAGGGAAATCCAGCCGCGTTTCGGGCCAACGCGATCGAGATACCCTCAATGCACTGAACACGAGCGTGCGGAATCGCCACTCCCTCACCGACGTAAGTGTTCACGGCCGCTTCACGTTCGAGGGCGGCGGCGCAGATTTGATCGACCTGATCCTGATCGGCGCCTTCCAGCACAATTTCCGAGAGGCTGCGCAGCAACTCCTCCTTCGAGGCGAAGGACCTGTCAAGGATGGCCGTGGGCCGAAGGTATCGAGAAAGCTTCCCTTCGACGGTCGGCGCGCGCTCCCTGGGGGTCATACGAAAGTGCCTCCACTCCGTCGGTCGGCCGACCCACTCACTTCTTTTCTCAAGTATCAGTGCTTTCCGCAAGAGACGCCGTCGTCGCTTGCATGAAGGCGCGCCTGTCGTGCTATGCGCCCGTAATAATTTTTCGAAGCAAATGCACTCCCTTTCGGATGTCCTCAACCCGCTGCGCCTGGCTACCCACCCCACGCTCCACCACGAGAGGTCCAGAGTAATCCATCGAGGCCAGAGCCTCCAGGAACTCAGTCATCCCGACGTCCCCTTCCCCCAACGCAACTTCCTCACCCCAGACGCCCGGCCTCAGTGGAGCCTTCGCGTCCTTGACATGCACGTGGACAATGTCCTGGCCCAGAACCTCAATCGCTCGGATCGGGTCCACCATGTCGTGGAGGATCATGTTGGCTGGGTCAAAGTTGATGCGAAGGCTCTCCATGGCAATTTCATCGAGGGTGCGCCTGAGGAGCTCCGGCGGCTCTTGCCCGGTTTCCATGGCAAAGGTAATCCCCTTTTTCTCGGCGTACTCTGCCGCATCGTAGAGACAGTCAAGAAAAGGCATGCGAGCCGGATCCCCCGGCTCCGGAACAAAGCCTGCATGGCTCGTCAGGATCTTCACGCCAAGCTCTGCTGACCTGTCGACGGCACGCTTGAAAATCTCGAGACGCTCCTTCCGCGTGGCAGGATTCCCGAAACCACCTGTCTCCTGGATCGTCTGTGGCGACGCGTAATCCTCGCCCGGGTACCCGATCATTGTGGCGGAAATGTCGAGATGGGACTTCTTGAGGGCGCTGATGAGATCAGGGCCTTCGATCCATTCGCCATGATGGGAATCACCCAGGGCCACCTGGATCACCGCGGCACCCACCTCCTTCATGAGCCTTTGAAGCTCGGGAACACTTGTAACCTTGAGTGACCAACTACATACACCAATCGCAGGGATCCCCATACAACCTGTCAAAAACCTCCAAAGCGAACGCCCTAATTATCGCGAAACTTCTCGTGACACATCTCGCAAGTCTTCTCAACCGCAGCATGCTGAGTCATCACCGCGGCTGCGTCCTTCTTGTCGGCGGCCTCTGAAAGCTTGAGGGCTGCCTCCTTCCACTTCTCACAAACGCTCACCCACTCCTTGTTGTTTCGGTATTCCTTGTCTTGAGCCGTCAAGTTCGCGATCTCGGCCAGAAAGAGGCCCTCGCGCTTGATGTCCTTGAACTTACCGGCTTTTGCCTTGTCCGGGATCTTTGAAAAAATGCTGTTGTCCATGACCTCCATGATTGCGGACAAGGGGGCAACAAGATTGTAGCCAGCGGCACTATCCTTCTTGGTCTCTGCCTTGTTGTCTTCGGCGGCCTCGGAGGGACGGTTCGAGACAACCACAAGGACCAAAAACGTAAGCGTGATGGCCGTAATCATACCGAAGGAAAAACGGTTTCTCATGAAGGAGTCCTCTTTCTTCTGAGCATGGACTTGCAAAAATTTCACAGGAGTCATTCCAGTTCCAGGCCATCACGGCAAGGCCGCATGAACCTTTCTTGAGTGCCCTATTCTGGCCATGGGCGCCCTTCCGTCAAGAGTAGATTATCGTTGCCGCTTTCAGTCTCGTGGATTCACATTCCGATCCAGTCGTAGCGAGGGGCCGTGCGTTTGGCCGGGTCGCGAAGGCTGTCGGGCGGAGACGTCGTGCTGTCGACTGTGCGAAGAACCTCGTCGAGGGGTCATGACGCCGCGTCGCAGCCTCACCCCCCATGGAAGCCTCACAGCCGGTCGAAGCCCGGTTGGGCCAGCGAACAAGGCTACAAGTCCCGGCCCATTCGGGCTCAACTCCCGCCGGCACTATTTTTCTCCAGCTTCTTGCCCGGTTCGAGCTTGCGCACCGAGCGGGAATCTCGGGCCGCGTTGGCGTCCATGAGAACATTCAAGAGAAGGTTCTGAATCGACATCTCGTCCTCGGTTGAGTGTTGATGTCCAAAATGGCTCAGGACAACAGTGACGACCCCCGGCAAGCCCTTCGGCACAGGACGGGTCCCTGGCGGAATGTTGACGGAGCCCGGCCGGAAGCAGAGAGCCACGGCGCCGTCTCCCCCCGCGTCCACCTGTAGCTTGCCGCTGGTCAGGAAGGCAACGACTCGAGACCTGTCAAGGATCTTGAGCGCAAAACTCTCATTGTCGATGCTCCACTGATGTTTAACTTTCGGTGGATCTTCCTCAACGGACGTTGGCTCCTCCGTCAAGGGCTTCCTCACCACCACCGTCTTGCCTCGTGGAGCATCCTCGGCCTTCACCTTCTTCGAATCCGACAGCTCTGGCGGCACATGGATCACCTTTGGCTCAAAGATGCCTCTCAAGTACGGATGCGAGGCTTGACCGCGGCCCGGTATTACGTCGACGGAACTCTTCTTGAGTTTGTCACCAGCCGAAACGAATTTCGGAAACGCCCGTTCGACGACCTCCTTTACCGTCCAGTCCTCGCAGAACAGAAAACCACCGCCATTGACATAGCTCACGATCTTCTTGATGTCCTCGCCGGTGAGCTCTGCCTTGAACTTGATGTGCTTTTCACAACCGGTGCACCGGTAGAGTCGGTTATTCACGCCGCCGCCGGGCTTACACGTGGGGCAGATGCAAAACTCGTGGAACTGTGCGCAGTTAATCAGGAGAATGCCAGTGTCCTTCAGGTCAAAGGCCTGAAAATCCTCCCGCAGCACCACGGCGTGCGGAATATTCATACGGGCCAGGACCGCTTCAATGTGGTCGTTGTTGAGGTCCTTCGTGCTCTTCTTCGTATACTTGGCGCTCAGCACGACCACCGCCTTCTCCGGCGCCTTCTCGACGCCAAGGAAGGCTTCGAGCCGGGCACGGTCGGGGTTCAGCTTCAGGAAATCGACAGCAGTCTCCGTGCGAGCTCCACTGTTTTTCTCGACCACGCCGGGGAGTGGCTTGTCGCGGTTCTTCTTCCACCAGCCTTCCCAGTTGATCGCGGACGGCCCAAAACTCTGCCCCGTGGCCCTCGCTAACCCCTCGACGGCTATCCAACCAAGCTCGCCCAGCTTCTCTCCCTTCGCTTTTTCCTCACGTTTGAGGAGCTCGATCAGGACATCCACCGAGTCATGGCTCCGAATCATGCTCACTTTCTTCGCGACCGCGAGGCGGATCTCGTCGGTTCCTTCGAAAAGAAGCGGTTTGAACGAAAGAACAAAGAAAGGGGACGTATTCGTCGCGAGGCCGTGGAGGAGATCCCTTGCTACAAAGTTACCCTTCTTTGCAATGACGTACTTTCCCAGCTCCTCCATCGCAGGTCTGTCCCGAAACGAGACGGCTCCCACAAGGAGCGACCAGTAGAGCGAGTCCTCGGACGCCGGAATCTTCTCAAGGTGCTCAAGAACAAGCTTCAAGCTAGCTGCCCCGCCCGAGCGCGCCAGGGCTTTCACGGAAACGTCGAGCTTCTGGACATCTCCCGCGAGAATGGCCTGACGAATAACCTTCCTCTCGTCTTCCTCCGCCTTGAGGCTCGAGAACGAATTGCCGACCATTGCAATCCACAGCCATGTAAGAGCCCCGGGTACGCATCGCCACGTTCTCGACATAAAACTCCTCGGCCAGGGGGAAGGATCGGCAGAATCAGGGTGATGGTACCGGCGCGCAGCGGGGATGCAACGGCGCGACTCGGGCGGGGCACTCGGCCACCGGGGGACCTGGGAAATTTGAGGAGTCCACCTGCCGCGGCAAGCGTGAGAGCCCTTCGTCTGGGAGAGCACAGGTCCCCGGGAAGACCCCGGAGGGCTCATGGCAGTGTCGATTGCATCCAGTTGGACGCGGCGGAAGCCGCGACTTGGACGACCACGGCTACATTCTTGAGCCTCACGCCCCTAGGGGGCCAGTTGCTCCAGCTCTTCCCAGCGCTGGTAGGCCGTGGCCAACTCCCCTTGCAGATACTTGAGGCGAGCTTGCGCCCCGGAGATCTGAGCCCCCGACTGCTGGTAAAACTGCGGCTGGGCCATCTCGCCGTGGAGCGCGTCGATTTCACTCTCCATCTTTTCGATGGCCGTCGGAAGGCCGGACAATTCTTGCCTCTGTTTGAAGGAAAAGCGCGGCTTGCGGCTCTCACGAAGCTCGGCGCTGGAGGGGGGAGCGGCGCTCGGTTTCACTGCGGAGGCCCGTGGGGTGGCAACGGAAGCCGGCCGCTGCCGCTGCCAGTCGTCATAGCCTCCCACATACTCCTTCACGCCCCCGTCCTCAAACACGATCGTGCTGGTGACCACGTTGTTCAAGAACGCCCGGTCGTGACTCACCAGCAAGACGGTGCCCTCGAACTGTACCAACCGCTCCTCCAGCAGCTCCAGAGTCTCGGCATCCAAATCGTTGGTCGGTTCATCCAGGACAATCACATTCGCGGGCCTCGCGAAGAGCTTCGCCAACAAGACCCGGTTGCGCTCACCCCCAGACAAATAGCGCACCAGCGTACGCGACCGCTCGGGACTGAATAGAAATTCCTGCAGGTAGCCGATGATGTGCCGGGGCATGCCCCCAATTTGCACCGTCTGGCAACCATCTCCCACGTTGTCTTCTATCGAAGCATCCTCATTCAGTTGCTGGCGCAGTTGGTCGAAGTAGGCAATCTGCAGGTTGGTTCCGAGCCGCACCGAGCCCCTGCTCGGCTGAAGCTGGCCCAGAAGCAAGCGCAAGAGTGTGGTTTTCCCTGCGCCATTGGAGCCAATGATGCCAATCTTGTCTCCGCGCAGGACGCTGGTCGAAAAATCACGAACGATTTCGCGGTTATCGTAGGTGAAAGAGACTTCATCCACCTCCACCACCAGGGTGCCGCTGCGCTGGCCTTCCTGAATCGTCATTTGCACGCGACCGTCACGTGCGCGGCGCTCGCCACGGACACGGCGCATCTGCTCCAGGGCTCGGACACGTCCTTCGTTGCGGCACCTGCGCGCCTTGACTCCTTGCCGAACCCAAACCTCCTCCTCCGCCAGCCGCTTGTCGAACAGGGCGAATTGCTTTTCCTCCGCGGCCAGAGCGTCTTCCTTGCGACTGAGGAAGGTGTCGTAATCGCAGGACCAATCAAACAGCCGTCCTCGATCAATCTCCAGGATGCGCGTGGCCAGCCTGCGCAGAAACATCCGGTCATGCGTGACAAAGATCAGCGTTGTATTCCAGCGCGGCAAGAATTCTTCCAGCCAGGTAATGGAATTTACATCGAGGTGATTGGTCGGCTCATCGAGTAACAGCAAATCGGGAGCGGCTACCAGAGCTCGGGCCAACAGGACGCGGCGTTTTAGACCGGAGGAAAGAGATTCAAAACGAGCCTCGGCCGGCAGGTTCATGTCGGCCAGAATGCGCTCGACGCGCTGCTCCGCTTGCCAGAGCGCTTCGAGCTCCCCCTCGAGCGAAGCGAAGCCCAGGGCCGCCACCTCTCTCACCGACCCGGTGAGACCCAGCGGTACCTCCTGAGACAGGAGTGCGAGCCTGGTTCCCGGGGCAAAGGCTATCTTGCCCCCGTCCGGCTGGACGTCCCCCTTCAAGATCCGCAGCAGCGTCGTCTTGCCCGAACCATTGCGCCCGAGGAGCCCAATGCGCTGCCCCGGCTCGATCTGGCACGACACTCCATCCAGCAGGGCTGGGCCACCAAATCCGATCGATAGTTCATTGACTGTAATTAAGGCCATGGCATCCAGCGGGGAGAGTTGCCGGCTCGGAAAACGAGCTGCAGAGTATACACGCCTCGCGAGGGAGGCTGACCCGCAATTGGGATTCAGGTTCAAAATGAGGACCGTTTCTGAAGCTCGGGTTAGAATCCCCCAACGTTCTTCAAGAGTCGAACCCGTTTTCTTGTCCCTGGAGATTCATGTGAACTTCTGGCTCCTGTGCACCATCCCTCTTGGTCTGTTCCTGCCCAGTTCCCCGCCGCTCGAGCTACGCGACGGCGACCGCGTGGTGCTTTTGGGCAACGCCTTCTTTGAGCGGGAGCTGCCAACCTCCTACATCGAAACGCTCCTCACGGCGCGGCACCCCGAACGCAACCTCAAGTTTCGCAACCTTGGCTGGAGTGGCGACAATGTTTGGGGCCACTCTCGCACTCTCTTTGACCCCCTCGAGAGAGGTCTGGCTCGCATCGAGGAGCAGGTGAAGGAGCTCAGGGCAACGGTGGTACTCCTGGCGTATGGCATGAACGAGTCCTTCGACGGCCCCGCAGCCTTGCCGAGATTCATCGAGGGCCTGGGTTGCCTCGCAGACAGGGTCGCCGCGCTCGGCGCTCGCGTGGCGATCATCTCCCCCATTCGACACGAGGACATGGGACGCCCGCTTCCCGACCCGAAGCCTCACAATGACTCTCTCACCAGGTACGTCGAGGCCATGTCGCAGCTTGCCGGGAAGCGCCGACTGCCCTTTGTAAACCTCTTCAAAATCGAGCCTCGGCCTGGTCAGCGGCTGACGCGAAACGGAATCCAGCCGACGGCGGAGGGCTATCGCGTCTATGCGGAAGAGATTGCCCGCCAGTTCGGGCACGGCCTCGAGCAGAGCGTGCTCGGCACGAGGTCCGGGGAGGCCCTGCGCAGGGCAATCGTGGAGAAGAACCAGCTATTCTTCCATAGCTGGAGGCCCCAGAACGAAACCTACATCCTTGGATTTCGCAAACACGAACAGGGTCAAAACGCAGTGGAGATTTCACGAATCGACCCGCTCATCGAGGCCAGAGAAAAGGAGATCGAAACTCTACGCTCCGCTTTAACCTCCGTGCCACCGATCCCGCACCCGAAGAGCGATCCCCCCGCGGAGGTGAAGCCGTGAAGATGCGCCCCCTCCGACATCCAGCAAGCTTCCTGCTGGTTGCCCTGACGTTCCAGCTCTGCGCCCAGCAGAACCTCAAGGAGATTCCCGTCCCGGACCCCGAGGCCGAGCTGAAAACCTTCAGGACGGCTCCCGAGCTCGACGTCAACCTCTTCGCTGCGGATCCTCTCATCCACAAGCCGATTCAAATCAACTTTGATGCGGGGGGGCGACTCTGGGTCGCAAGCTCCGCGATCTACCCGCATCTCAAGCCAGGCGAAACGGCAAACGACAAGATCATCGTGCTCGAGGACACGGACGGCGACGGTAGAGCCGACAGGTCCGTCGTCTTCGCCGATGGACTCCTCATCCCCACGGGCGTCGCGCCGGATGATGCCGGCGGAGCTTACGTGGCCAACTCGACCGAGCTCGTTCACTTTCGGGATGTCGATGGAGATCTGAAGGCTGACGAGCGTCACGTCGTCTTTTCCGGTTTCGGCACCGAGGACACGCACCACATCGTGCACACCTTTCGCTGGGGCCCGGACGGAATGCTCTACTTCAATCAATCCGTCTACATTCACAGCCACGTGGAGACGCCGTACGGAGTTCGGCGCCTCGGTGGCGGGGGCATCTGGCAATTCCGACCGGAGACGGAGGAGCTCGAGATCTTCCTGCACGGCATGGTAAACGGCTGGGGCCACCACTTTGACCGCTGGGGCCAATCCTTCGGGGCAGACGGAGCCAACAGCGGGGGCGTCATCTACTTCATTCCAGGCGCCACGGTCGTGGGCTCGCCGACCTCCAGGAGGCCGATGCGCGGCCTCAATCCCGGGAGCCCCAAGTACTGCGGTACGGAAATCCTGAGCGGCCGTCACCTGCCGCCCGGCTGGGAAGGCAGCTTCCTCACAAACGATTTTCGCGCCCACCGCGTCTGTCGCTTCGTCCTGTCGGAGGACGGCTCGGGATTCGCGTCCAGGGAGGCCGTGGAGCCGCTGCGATCATCGAGCGTGGCCTTCCGCCCGGTCGACATCAAGCAGGGTCCCGATGGCGCGATCTATGTTGCCGACTGGTACAACCCGATCATCCAGCACGGCGAGGTCGATTTTCGCAGCCCCCTTCGCAACCACGAAAATGGCCGTATCTGGCGCCTTGTCGCGAAGGGAAGGCCGCTCGTCGATCGCCCCCGGATCGAGGGCGCCCCGATCCCGGAGCTGCTCGATCACCTGAAGGCCCCCGAGCAGTGGACCCGCCACCACGTGAAGCGAGTCCTGAGCCATCGACCGAAATCAGAAGTTCTCTCGGCGATCGCCGCGTGGGTCGCGCACCTCGACTCGAGGGACCCCGAGTTCGAGCACCACAGACTCGAGGCCTTGTGGGTTCACCAGACGCTCAACCTACCCAACGAGAAGCTGCTTCGGTCGGTGCTGAACTCGCCGGAACCGCGCGCCCGCGCCGCAGCCACGCGAGTTCTGCGGTACTGGCTGCCCCGCCTCGAGGAGAGCTTGCCGCAGCTCGAGGAACGTATCGCCGACGACTTCCCCCGCGTCCGCCTCGAGGCCGTTCGAGCCCTGGGGGATCTCGGCACCGCTCGTGCCATGGCCGTCGCGCTCGGGGCCCTTGACAGGCCCGTGGACTCCTTCCTCGACTACGCTCTACACCTGACAGCCACGCAGCTCGAGCCCCAGTGGGTGGCGGCACTCGAGTCCGACGAGCCCGTCTTCTCCGGAAACGATCGCCACCTGGAATATGTACTGTCGTCCGTGGGCTCGGCCCGCGTCGTTCCGCTTCTGAGGAAGCGGGTCGAATCAGGCAAGTGCAAGGGTGAGGAGGAACAGAATCTGCTCCGACTCATGGCTGCGAAGGGGGGAGCGGGCGACCTCGCCGTGGTGCTCGATCGGGCACGAGCAAGGAAGAGCCAACCGCTGCTCGCAGCGCTCGTAAGCGCCGCCCGTGAGAGAAAAGTTGTCCCGGAGCGAGGAACTGAAGTGTTGAAGGAATGGACCTCCAACGATTCGAACCCTCTGCGCCTCGACGCCCTCCGGCTCGCAGGCCTCTGGAGAGTGGAGGCCTTGCGTCCAACGCTCGAGAAGACCGCACAGGACGGGAACGAGACACTCGAGGTGCAGGCGGCTGCGATCGAGGGGCTCGAAAACCTGGGAGGCGAGGCCAGCGTGCGCCTACTTTCGGCACTCGCAGCCCCGACTCGACCGGAGCTCTCGCGCAGACAGGCTCTCGAGGCTCTCATCACGCTGGAACCAAGGATCGCGGCGCAGCTCACAGTTGCGACGCTCACCGAGGGCTCGTCCGCTGCTGGCCACATCCTTGAGCGTTTCCTGGCTCGCAAGGGGGGGGTGGATGCACTCATCGAGGCTCTCAAGAATCAAAAGATTCCCGAAGACACTGCAAAACTGGCGCTCCGGGCTGCGCGCTCCGCACCAACCCCGCCGCGCGAGCTCGTTGAGGCCCTGAGCGCTGCGGGAGGCCTGCAGGGCGGCGCCGAGAAGGAGCTCTCCCCGGAGGAGCTCGCTCGCCTGATGGAGGACGCCAGGACGAGCGGCAATCCAAGGCGCGGGGAGCAGATCTTTCGCCGCAAGGACCTTTCGTGCCTCAAGTGCCACGCGATTGGCGGCGCTGGCGGGCAAGTTGGCCCCGACCTCATCTCGCTCGGGGCGGCCGCACAGCTCGACTACATCGTCGAAGCGGTCCTCCTGCCGAACAAGGCGGTGAAGGAAAACTATCACTCGACCGTCGCAGTGACGAAGGACGGCCAGATCATCACGGGGATCAAGGTGCGGGAGAGCAAGGAGGAGATCGTGCTCCGGGACGCCGACGGCGTGGACATCAGCCTCCCAAGGGGGAACCTCGAGCAGGCATCGCCGTCGGGTTCGATCATGCCCTCCGGCCTCGCGGACATGATCACGCGCGACGAACTCCGCGACCTGGTGCGGTTCCTGAGCGAGCTCGGGAGGACGCAGGAGTTCTCCCTCTCAAAGACTTTGACCGCACGGCGGTGGCGCGTCCTCGAGAACCCGCCACCGGATGGCTTGCCCGTGAGCGATCCGAGGTGGACGCCAGCCTACAGCGAGGTTTCCGGCGCCTTGCCAGTGGCCGAGCTGCCGGTCACCTCTCCTGCGCTTATCGCGTACGCCGCCTGCGAGCTCAACGTCACCACGCCGGGACGTGCCACCCTCCGCCTCAACTCTCCCGACGGGCTCACCGTAAAGCTCGACGACGTGCGCCTTGAACCAGGGAGAGAAATGCCCGTTCATCTCACGAGCGGCTCGCACCGGGTCCTCTTTCGGATCAACACCTCGAGGCGCAAGGAGCCGCTCCTTGTGGAGCTTGACGCTGTAGCCGACGGCGCCAGGGTGCTCTTCGCAGTGGGCCCGTGACCGAAGGGTCCCGGCGAGTCAAGAAAAGCCGTCCAGCGCCCAGATACTATTCGTTGAGCAGCCCACCCGGCCTCTCGCGGCCCTTGCACGAGACTCGTCGGAAGACGTGCGCGTCGAGCCCGTGACCGCGCTGGTAGCCCGCGATCCGAATGCCCCGGTCCTGCGGGAGGTACTGGCCCACGACCCGTCCGAGCGAGTGCGAAGACGCGCGGCGCGTGAGCTTTCCGCAACGGCCAACGATCCGTCCGGGGCCGTGCGCGACCGTGCGGGATCGATTATCATGCCCGCACAGCTCAATTTGCACGGCGACCCAGAGAACTGACGCCCGAGACACCCCGCGAGGCCAGGATGCCCTACACGGCGTGTGGGCGTCTCCTTTCGGGACGCTCCGCGAAAGGCCGGGAGGGTCGACAGACCATCGAATCGAATAACCACAGCATTATCAACGCGCCAGGACCCAACCCTCCCTCGAAATGCGTCCTACAAGAAGTCATGAGGCGTTGTGTTCCGCTCTCGTCGCCGGGACCCTCAGAAGGAATTGTTAACCAATTGAGTCGTTTCATCTTGTTGAGCGCGATCACCGCATGCGTTGTCGTCCTTATTCTCACAATTTTGCCACCATCCCGAAAGTCTGAGGACAAGCCGACCAAGATGCTCCCAAACATGACTGGCAGCTATGGCCGCTGGCTGGCCGACAAAGTACTGGGTGATGGTCCGGCGCAGCTTTCCTTCCGAACCGACCGCTGGAAGAACCTGAAGACATGGCAAGGAGCTGGGCGGCAACGAGTGCTGGAGCTCATCGCGCCCGTGAACCTCGGAGGCGAGCCTGAAGTCAAGGTGGAATCACAGCACACCCACGACGGTCTGCACGTGGAGCATTTGTCCTGGCAGCTGCCGAACGGCCCCCGGACTGAGGCTGTCTTCCTCAAGCCAGCCGGCGCCACGGGAAGGCTTCCAGCCATACTGGGTCTCCATGATCACAGCGGAGACAAGTTCATGGGTTGGCGGAAGATTGCACGAACCGACGATCAACCCTGGAAGACTCAAGAGACGCATCAGGTGCGCGCCTATGCAGGCGTCGCGTGGGCCAATGAAATCGCCAAACGTGGTTATGCTGTCTTGGTGCACGATACTTTTCCGTTTGGGAGCCGGCGGGTAAGAGTTGCCGATGTTCCGGAAGAGCTGCGTGCGGGCGCCGTGGATCCTGAACCGTCCGACGTGGAGGGAATCGCGAAGTACAACGCCTTTGCTGCGATTCACGAGAATACCATCGAAAAGAGCCTGCTGAGCGCTGGCACGACCTGGCCGGGGGTGTACCTCGTTGAGGATCAGCGAGCACTCGATGTGCTTTGCGCCCGCGCGGATGTCGATGCAACGCGCGTCGGCTGTGCGGGGCTCTCGGGTGGAGGGATGCGAACGGTGTTCCTGGGTGGCCTGGACGACCGTATCCGAGTTGCGATACCCGTGGGTTTCATGACCACGTGGCGCGATTTCGTACTGGACAAGAGCTCCCATCACACCTGGATGACCTACGTGCCACTGCTTCCGAAAGACCTGGATTTCCCTGAAATCCTGGCGTTGCGCGCCCCGGCAGCAACTCTGGTGCAAAACTGCAACGAGGATCCCCTTTACACGCTATCGGAGATGAAACGCGCCGACACGATGCTGCGTGAAACTTTCGAGAAAGGAGGTGCGGCAGAGCGATACCGCTCGAGCTTTTATCCGGGTGGACACAAGTTCGACCGAGAAATGCAAGCTGAGGCCTTCTCCTGCTTTGATGAGTACTTGAAGGGAAACAGGTAGGCGTCCGACAAGACCATCGGTGGACCCGGATATCATTGGAGGATCGTGACTCTATCTCGCATTTTCCATCCTCTGTGCCTCGCCACCCTTGCCGCAGTTCAATGTCTGGCAGGAGATCTCCCCTCGCAGTCTTTTTTCAATTTCGAGTCCGGCCATGTTCGGCCCCTCTGTGTCTCAAGGTCGGGCAGTCTTCTCTTCGCAGTCAACACCCCGGACAACCGAGTCGAGGTATTTCAAGCCATAGAAGGTCAGTTACGACGCCGCGGTGAAGTCATGGTGGGGCTCGATCCAGTGGCCATTGCTCTCCTGAGCGAGCGCGAAATCGTCGTCGTCAATCACCTCTCCGATTCTGTTTCGATTGTTGACGTCTCCGATCCAGACCAACCCTTCGTCAAGGAGACGCTGCTCGTTGGCGATGAGCCCCGTGACGTGGTCGTCGCAGGTTCAAGGCGAAACAAGATCTGCATTTCGACAGCCGCGAGAGGACAAAGCCGCCCCCGGGATTCCTCGCTCTCGACTCAGGGGATCGGCCGCGCCGACATCTGGGTATTCAACTCGGAGCAGCTCACGGCTCCGCCGAAAATCATCACGCTTTTTTGCGACTCCGTCAGAGCGCTTGCCGTCAGCCCCGATGGCCGACGAGTCCACGCGGCGGCTTTTCTTTCCGGCAACGGCACGACCGCGATCCCGGCGCCGGCGGCCGACCCAACCTCGGCCCAGGCACTCGGCGACGGTTTTTCCCCGCCGCCGGCCACGCCACCGACAGAGGATTCGGACGGGAGGCGAGCGCCAGGAACTGCGGTGATGGTGCGTTGGAACGGTATGCAATGGCTCGACAACGCAGGACGGGATTGGACACCGCGAATGCGCTATCGACTTCCCGACTTCGACCTTTTCACGCTGGACGCCGATGCGGAGGAGCCCAGTGTTGTCGCGAAAGCGAGCGGAGTCGGAACAGTTCTTTTTGCCCTCGCGGTCAGCCCGACGACCGGTGCCGTCTATGCCTCGAACCTCGAATCCCGCAACCTTGTTCGGTTCGAGCCCGAGTTGCGAGGCCACCTGGTCGACAATCGAATCACCATCGTCGAGTCGAGCAGCCTTGAATCCGTCTCCTTGAATCCTCACATCCGCCACGAATTCCCCGAGGGGACTCGGGAGGAGTTCGACTTGAGCCTGGCGCTTCCGGTCAGCATGGAAATCACGCGAGACGGTTCACGGCTCTACGTCGCGGCCATGGGTTCGGGCATGGTCGGAGTGCTCGACAACGGAGGCCAGGTCCTCCGCCGTATTCCAGTGGGCGGAAACCCGACGGGGCTCACTCTCCACGAAGCCTCGCGAAGGCTTTACGTCATGGATCGATTCATCCACACGATCCTCGTCTACGACCTCGACACGGAGAATCTGGTCGAGGCCATGCCTCTTCGCTACACTCCCGAGCCGGAACGGGTGCGCCGGGGGCGGCCCTACCTCTACGATGCTCGATCCTCTGCTCACTCGGACGCAGCGTGTGGAAGCTGCCACATCTTTGGAGACACGGACGGTCTGGCCTGGGATCTGGGTGACCCTTTCGGCAGCTTGAGGGAGTCCCTGCTGGCACCAGCGTCCGTCGACAAGGCACAGCTCCTCTACCATCACCCCATGAAGGGCGCCATGACAACACAAAGCCTGCGCGGCCTCGCCGGCGCGGGCCCCATGCACTGGCGCGGCGATCGAACCGGCGGGAAGAACGCTGTGCAGGATGCGGGCCTCGCTTTCCTGTCGTTTCGCGAATCGTTTCAAACGCTCCTGGGTCGCGCAACAGAGATCTCCACGGACGACATGGGAAAGCTCCGCGATTTCGTCCTCTCCCTTCGCTATCCGCCAAATCCAATCGCCCCGCTCGATGGCTCGCTGAGCCCAGCGGCAGCACGCGGGCGCCGGACTTTCCTCTCCAGTGGCGACCGCGGAGGAATTGGCGGCGACGGGCAGTCGTGCGCGAGCTGTCATGTCTTGCCTCTTGGCACCGATGGACGGGGCGCGGTGCGCTCAGGCCAAACTTTCAAGGTCCCTCACTTGCGGAACCTGTATTCAAAGGTCGGAATGTTCGGTTCCCCGCTTCCTCGAACCCGGGGAGCGGCACAAAGCCATCCTTTCTCCGCACCGACCGAATTCCTGGGCGACCAGGTGCGAGGCTTCGGCTTTTCGCACGACGGATCGGTCCCAACGATAGTCAACTTCCTCTTGCAGCCCTCGAGCCCCCTCGTATTTCCCGACGAGCCGGGGCGATCGGCAGTGGAAAAGGCCTGCGACCTCGAGGCCTTTCTCCTGAGCTTTCCGACAGGCTTGGCGCCGGCTGTCGGGCAACAGGTGACGCTGAACCGGTCAACCTGGACTCAGTCGATGGCGCGATTCGATTTGCTCGAATCACGGGCGGCAGCAGGAGACGGGGACCTTGTGCTTCACGGGCTCCACCAGGGCGAGGCGCGCGGCTGGGTCCGCTCACGGGTGCGGGGTCGAATTGCCTACCTGTCCAATCGCCTGGGCGAGCAGACCACGCTGGATGACCTCCGCGAGAGCGTGCTCCACGGCGGTTCAGTTCTCACCGCGACACTCGTACCGCCCGGTAGCGGGAGGAGGATCGGGATAGACCGCGACGAAGATGGGTTCCTTGATCAAGACGAGCTCGACTCGAAGCTCGATCCAGCAAGTCCACGAAGCCATCCACACGAAGTACCCGCTTCAAATCTCCCCGGCGACTTCAATGGCAACGGGAGACACGACTACAACGATGTCCGCCTCGCAGTTGAAGCTATCCTTCGTGGCGAAGAGCTTCAGACCTGTTGGGCCCCCACCGACAAAGATCCTGACATTACGGATCTCCTTCTGCTCCTCTGCCGAATTGTCGGGGTCCACGCGACGAGCCCACTGTCCGGCTCGCAGTAGTGCTAGTCAAGCCTGACGATGTCCTTTCGCTCCGCCTTCACAAGCAGCCGGACAACAGTCGAATACTCCTTCAGCCCCTCCTCGAGGCGTTGAGAGCGAAGGTAGGCGTCATAGGCGCGAGACTGCGCTCGCGCGAGAAGATCGATGCGGTGCCGGGAATGCGCCTCTTGCGAGCTCTTGAGGTCATCTCGGGCCCCGGGTGGAAGCGCAGCGTGGGCAGACCGAGACTCGCTCTCGGGCAGGGCCGCCGCCATTTTCTGGAAGAGCCACAGCTCCACCGAGTATCTGGCGTAAGAATTCCTTGCGCTCAGTCCGGCGACTGCAGCCACGAAGTCAGCGTCCGCCTCCGCGCAGTAACCAGCAACGTGGGCCAGCTCGTGCGCGGCCACGGCGAGCCACTCCGTCTCGTGAAGGCCAGAGTCGATGTGCGCCTCCAGGAAGAAGGGCACGGTCACCCCGGAAGTGCCAAAAGAGAGGAGGCTTCCCGGGGGCAAGTCCTTCACCCTGCCCGAAAGCGCCGGCTCGCGGCCGTCCCAGGCTCTCAGGGTCTCAACAAGCGCTTCCCGCAGAGAGGCAAGCGCCGCCTCGCGGTCACGCGCCCCGGGCTCGGGAAAACTGCTTGCGATACGCCCCGACAGACGTGCAACCCAGCGCAGGACGTCAGCCACCGTGGGCGTCTCGGAGCCAAGCTCGAGTCTCGTCTCAAGCCGTTCCCGACCGTAGCCGGCCCCCCAGATCACCAGAAACGCACCATAGCCAATCACACAGATTGTGAACACGCGACAGGCTCCCACGCCCAGCACCCATGGCGCCGACTCCCCCACCTTGCGGCGACGAAGCCAGCCGCGGCAACCACCGACGACGAGAAGAATCGATACAAGGGCGAGGCCAGACACGCTGAGCGAGAATGGCGCGACACCGACGGCCGGAACAAGCCAGCTCGCAATCGCCGGGAAGAGGCCTTGCGAATACCACCGTTCGACCCAGGCCCGGGGCGGCGGCGTGAAGCTCCAGAGCAACTCGCCGAGGGTCACCACGAGTACGAACGAAAGCCAAGCCCACTTGCGGATTGATGCGGAGGCCTTCACGCCGGGGATGTTACGCGGCGGCGACCCAAACGTAAACGGACTGATGGCTCATTCAGTACGTCGCGCGGCCTCCCGAGATGTCGTAGCAAAACCCCGTCGAGAAGCTGAGCCGATCGCTCGCAAGCCAGGTCACCAGCTCCGCGACCTCCTCGGGGCGGCCCATGCGGCCCATGGGAATCTTTGAGATCATGTAGGCCTTCACCTCGGGAGTCACTTGCTGAAGGATCTCTGTTTCGATGACCGCGGGCGCGACAGCATTCACCAGGACCCCGCTCTGGGCGACCTCCTTCGCGTAGGCCTTCGTGAGGCCGATCACGGCGGCCTTGGTCATCGAGTAGGGCACAAGCCCCGGGTTCCCCTCCTTGCCGGCAATGGAAGCGATGTTGACGATCCTGCCGTAACCGGCCTTCACGAGGTGAGGGTGCACGGCCGCACAGGCAAAGTAAACACTCTTGAGATTCACCGCGATGATCCGGTCCAGATCCTCATCGCTGTGGGTCTCGAGAGAGCCTTGCCGTCCGGCAATCCCGGCGTTGTTCACCAGGATGTCGAGACGCCCGAATCGGCGGATCGCCTCGGCGACCATCGCCTCATTCTCGGCCCTGCGCGTGACGTCGACGCGGAAGGAGGCGGCCCTCTCGCCGGTGGGATCCATCGCCTTGGCGGCAGCTTTTCCGGCGGCCTCGTCAATGTCAGCAATCAGGACGCCTCTGGCCTGGGCCCGCAGGAAGGCCTCGGCACAGGCACGTCCAATGCCTCGCGCGGCGCCCGTGACAATGGCAACTCGATGGGATAGCGGCATGGTTTTCTCTCGGAACTGGTGCCAAACAATGGCCTCCTCCGGACAACCCGGAGAAGACATCAATAACGCCCACCCCCCGGCAAAAGAAGGCTATGGGACATCCACTGGAGCACGACAATTTACGCCAATCAGGAGGAAAAGAAAGCGGGGATCCTGGCAGCCAGAAAAACAAGGCCACGCGGCGGCGTCCTGAGTGCCGGCAGGTCGAAAACCAGGTGCGAAGGACGGCCCCGGTCTCGGGGGGGCCGAAGTGTCGTGGCAACTCGGCGGACGACCCGGCGCCGCTCGAATCCGAAGGGTCTGGCGCTGCCTTTGGGGATTTGTTGGGCGGGCTGACAGGGAGACATTACAGCCCCCTCCGGGGCACTTCGTCGGATACGCTATACTCCTTTCGCGGTGGAGGAAGACCTCCCCCGCACCGGCCGCCTGACTGCGTCTCTCGCCCTCCTCGGCGCTCGAGAAGCGCCGGGCGCCTTGATCAAGATGTTCCTGTCACGGCCGCGAGGAGTACAGTGTCCCGTGAATCGCTACTCTCGCCAGATTCTCTTTACGCCATTGGGCCCGTCAGGGCAGGAGAGGTTGCGCGTCGCCCGGGCTCTCGTCGTCGGGTGCGGGGCCCTCGGCACTCACTCGGCCGAGCTACTCGCTCGGGCCGGCATCGGCTCGCTTCGCCTTGTTGACAGGGATGTTGTCGAGTGGTCGAATCTCCACCGGCAGGGTGGCTTCGAGGAGTCCCATGCCCGCGAAGGCATGCCGAAAGCGCAGGCACTCGCGGGTTGGTTACGCCGTATCAACTCCGAGGTCGAGGTCGACGCGCGCGTCACCGATTTCAACTTCACCAATGCGCTAGAGCTCGCGGATGGTGCCACGGTGATCATCGACGGCACGGACAATCTGCCGACGCGATTTCTCCTGAACGACGTCAGCTATCGTCTCGCCATCCCCTGGGTTTACGCCGGCGCCGTGGGCTCGTCGGCTCACGTGCAGCTCTTCTCGGGCAGCCGGGGCCCGTGTCTGAGGTGCCAGCTCCCGACCTTGCCGCCTCCGGGCACAATCGCCACCTGCGACACCTCCGGAGTGATCGGTCCGACGGCCGCTCTGGCCGCGGCGTGGCAAGCAGCGAGCGCGCTCCGCGCGGTCTCGGCCGACGGGATCGCGGCTCTAGCGGGCAAGAAGGCAATGCTCGATCCCTGGGCGGCCTCTGCCCGGGTGGTGGATACGGAAGCCGACCCCGAATGCCCTGCCTGCGCCAAGGGCCGCTTCGAGGCACTCGAGGGAGCCCACGGCGAGCGCGCCACGCTCCTCTGTGGGCGCGCAGCAGTCCAGGTCCTTCCGGCGGGGCCGAGCACCGGCGGGTTCAACTGGGAGGAGGCCATGTCTAGGATCGCGCACCTGGGCCCGATCGAGATGTTGGGACGTGTCCTGAGGGTCCACTCGAAAGACGGCTTCACTCTCACACTTTTTGACGATGGAAGAGCCATCTTCGACGGGTTGACGGACCCGGTGCAAGCTCGTACGCTGTACGCTCGTTTTATTGGGCAGTAAGTTCCCTCCACGCCGAAGCCCCGAAGCCAAGGACCTGATGAAATCCCTTTCCCGACTCCTCACGCTGGACCGAATTCAGTGGCTAGACCAAGGAACAAAGAACGAGTGCTTGCACACGATGGTGGATTGCCTCGCGAGGTCAACCGCACTCGAACGGCCCGAAGAAGTCTACGAGGCAATTCTGGAGCGTGAAAAGCTCCTCTCGACAGGATTCGGACTGGGGCTCGCGATTCCGCACGCCAAACTCAAATCTATCAACGACTTCGTGGTCGGCCTGGGGATCCACAAGAAAGGCGTCGGCTTCGACTC
>SXIK01000012.1 GCA_005772855.1 Planctomycetia bacterium
ATAGAGTTCCTCCGCCGGGCGCGTCGGGCTGAACAGCAGCTTTTCGGTCAGTGCGTCAAGTTTCCCGGCGGCGTGCAGCGACCGGATCGTCTGCACGATCGTCTTGCCGTCCTGGTGGAGCCGCGTCAAGAACCCGAGGATCTCGCCCTCGGCGGCCGAGTCGAGATTCCCTGTGGGCTCGTCAGCCAGAATCACGAGGGGATCGTTGGCAAGCGAGCGTGCAATGGCCACGCGTTGCTGCTTGCCCCCCGACAGCTGAAACGGACGTTGCTTAACTTGCGTGGCAAGCCCGACGAACGAGGCCAGCGACAGTGCCCGTGCCCGGGCCTCGGAGGCGGAAACGCCCTGGTAGAAGAGCGGCACTTCGATGTTCTCGATCACGTTGAGGTGCGCGATCAAGTTGTAGGACTGGAAGATAATACCCAGCCGCCGAGACCGAATCTCCGAGAGATCGTCGTCGCCCAACTTCGAGACGTCGTCGCCACCCAGCATGTACTGCCCACTCGAGGGCCGCTCGAGGCAGGCGAAAATGCTGAGCAACGTCGACTTGCCGGATCCAGACGACCCCAGGATCGCCACGAACTCGCCCTGCCGGATGGAAATATTAACCCCTCGGATCACGCAGATATTGCCCCCCTCGAGCGGATACTCCTTGGTGAGCTCAACAGTCTCAAGTGCCACCGGGGTAGCCATCATCGTCCGCCTCCCGCCGCCACACTGCCATCCTTGTGCACCAGAGGCTTCACGCTGACGCCCTCCGGCCCACCCTGCTTGCCGGAGCTTTCACCAGCACCGCCGCTGGACCCCGTCGACCCACCGGACCCGCCCCCCAGTTCAGGTCCGACCGATCGCGAATTCACGGCATGGATCTCCCTGGCGAGAGTCTCCATTTCCTTCTCGCTTCCCCGACTCCTGATACCCTTGGGAGCCGGCGCAGTAAGCTGGATCACCTCCCCCTCCTCGAGACCGGCAAGGATTTCCATGAAGGATTCATTGAACTTTCCGCACCGAACGTTCCTGGGCAAGAACTCGCTTCCGCTGAGTACATAGCAAACCTGCGCCTGGTCGATCCTGCTGACGCTCTGAACAGGAACGAAAACAATTTCTTTCAGGACTGCTATCAAGATTTCCACCTTGGCCGAGATGCCAGGGCGCAGGAGTCGCACGTCCGGGGAATCCTCGAGCGTGATCTCGGTGGCATAGGACTTCAGGTCAGACTTGACCCAACGGTTGACTGAATCCGGCAGCATTCCGACTTTCGTCACATTGCCCTTCAAGCTCAGGCCGGGCAGGGAGTCGACGCTCACAAGAGCCGGCAATCCTTCCTTCACTTGATCGACCCACGACTCCGGGACTTCCACATCAACGGCCATGACTGTCAAGTCGGGTAGATACATCAGGAGCTGCTTCTCGTGCACCTCGGCACCCTGCAAGATCCTGCGATCCCTCCGCCAGGGCTCCGCGTTGGCGTAAACGACGAGACCATCCTGTGGAGCATAGATGATGGCCTTCTCGAGCTGATCGGAAATCTTCGCTAGCCTCGTTTTCGAAAGTACAACGGTGGACTCCTTGCCCCGTTTGGCGGCCTCATACTGTGCCAGTGTCGCCTTCGACTTTCGTTCCGCCCGCTTGAGGGAACTTTGGGCCTCGACATGGGCGGACTTGTACTTGGCGAGGTCCTTTCGGTGGGTGTACTCCTTGAGAAGCTTCCTCGCGCCGATCGCCTGGCTCAGCTGGATCTCCGCCTTCTCCCAGGAAAGCTTGTCGGCGGTGAGCTCGGTCCCGGAAATGTACCCCTTGTCTGCAAGTTTTTTCGTCCACTCGTACGTGTTCTGGGCTCGCTTCAGCTCCTGCTCGCTGATCATGACGTTCGCATCGGCCTTCATGAGCGAGAGCACGTACTCGCCGCCCTCCTCGCTTTCGTATCGCATGAGATCGAGCTCCGAGAGCTGGCGGTCGAGCTCGGCCTTCTGAATGTCACTCTCGCACAGGCTCTTCTGGATCTCGAGCATCTCCTCGGCCTGCAAGTACTCCGCGGTAGCCCTGTCCACAGCAATCTGCTGCTGGTTCAGCTCCTGCGTCAGCTCGGAGTCATCAAACTCGACCAGAACATCCCCTTTTTTCACACTGGCGCCCTCGGCGACCAGGCTCACGATGGTGTGCTGTCCCTCGAGTCTGCAGAAAATCGGTACCGATCTGGCCGCCCTCACGTCGCCGGGCTCGATGAGCGAGATCCGGAGATCTCCTCTCGTCACTCGGTACGTGAGCTCCCCTGCGACAACATCAGAGTCGTCAGCATCGCCCCCCCTGAAGAATGTGTAGCTGAACAGCCCCACCAGGGCGAGAGTCAGGATACTGAAGACAAACCTCCATGTGGGACGCCAGCCACGAGGGACTTCTCTGCTCGCGCGTTTATCCTTCAAGATCAAATCTCCTTGCGAAGGGGCAGCAGGATCACTTCGCCCCCGTCCGTCACTCTCAAAGACTCGGTATCACGGAGGACCTCGAGGCGGGCAACGGCGTAGTTAATCAGTGCGGAGGTCAACGCGTTCCGAGCGGTGTTCAGGGAGGCTTGCGCCTCCAGCACGTCGCGCGTCTCCGCACGTCCAGCCTGAAAAAATAGCGAGGTGCTTTCCACACGTTCTGCGGCAAGTGCCAGGCTGATCTTCTGGATGCGAAAACTCACAATCTCGCGCTCGAGTCGGCGGTAAGCATCCCGAACGGTCAGACGAACACTGTCTTCAAAGAGGGAGAGGCTGCGCTTGCGGCTCTCGAGGTCGATGAGCGCCGCCACGTAGGCGTTTCGCTCGGCCTTGCGGTCCAGCGGAAGATTCAGGTCAAACCCGAAACCATACGCGCCGTTTGCAGAATTGAGCTTGAGAGGCGTCTGCGAACGGCCCCCGCTCGACGCAAGGGCCGCGTTCGCGTTCAGGTCGAGCTGCGCTCGCAGGCCATCCTCTCCCACACGAATTCGTCGAATCGAATCCTCGAGCAGATCCCGTTCGGTCTTCAAATCGAGGCGGGAAAGCAGGGCAGCCTGAATTGCCTCCTCGACAGGCCTGTCCAGCGGCTCCACGGACTCCCGGATGAGGTTCAGCAGCTCATCCTGAAGCAGCGTGACCTCCTGGTCGGCCGTGATCCCGAGGGTGACCTTGAAGCGGTCCAGCGCGGACTCGTAAATCTGCGCGGCGCTGCTCCATTCATCCTGTGCTCTCAGTTCGTCTTGCCTCGCCTGGCCTACCTCGAAAGGGGGCCGCTTTTGCGCATTGGCGAGGGCCTCAACCCTGTCGCGGTTCGTGACGAGACTCTGCCAGTTGAGGTAGGAGTTTGAGACCCGGTCGCGATTTTCCAGAACCCGGTAAAACTCGGTGATGACAATGACGGCAAACGTCTTTCGAAATCGCTCAAAGGCTCGAACCTGGTACGTCACGCCACGCTCCGCCTGCGTGAGCGGCTCACGGACAACCTCCGTTCCAAAGCCACGAAGAAGCGGTTGGGTCAACGAGCCCCCGACGATGGTCTGCGCGACCTCGCGACGGTCCCCTGTGAAGAACTGAAAGAAGCTCTGGACAACTGTCACCGACAGGCGGGCTCCGTTGACGAAGAGGAGATTCCAACCAGTACTCGGCGCCACCGATCCCGCTTCACCGTTCGAGTCGCGACTCCAGTCACCCGTGATGATTCCAAGAAACCGCGGCGCAAACTGGTGCTGCGCGAGGGTGAGGGAAAGCGCCGAGAGGTAGAGGGCCTCCTTCTGCGCCTGGTAATCTCGATTGTTGTGGAACGCGAGCCGCAGCGCGCCTCGGAGGTCAAGAATGTGTGTCGCAATCAACGGCACCGGCGACGGGCTCGCTCCAGTCGCGGATTGTGCGCCATCGGGGACAGGAGTGTTGGATGCCCCTGCCACCCCGGGAGCGTTCTGTGCGGAATTTTGAACGTTCAAGGACAATATTACCGGCTTCGGCTCCGGGGTCCGCCTCAAGTCCTCCGTCTCGCCAGCCTTGCCCTCCGACTCGAGTCTGGAGGGCACCTGGGTCAGTACAAAGCGGTTCTCCTCGCCCAGCACGCTCTTTCGCTCGTGCCGCAGAATCTCCGCGACCTCCTCATCGGCCGAACTCCTGTACCACGCGGCGCTGCAGCCGGAGAGGGCGACAGTGGAAATGAGGAAGAAAGTTGCGTGCCGCATGACTTCGTTGGATCCCGGGCCCACCAAGGGGCCTTGTGAAATTATTCTGTGCGCCCCACTCTGCCCGAATCGACATGCCACAGGTATCCATGACATCTCAGCAAGACGAGAAAGAAGTGTATACTCCGCGCCGGCCCAGGCAAGGCTCCGAGAAGACTTCCAGGTCAATTTTACAAATGATCCACAACCCTCACTCAAATTCAGCTCGAACTTCCAAGGTCTTGTGGCCACGGGTGATTTTTTTCCCGATCCTTTCTCTGGGCTGTCAGGCAGTAAACGAAACGAGGCTCCAGGAAGATTCCGACAAACCGCTCGAGCGCTTCGAGCCCGCTCCCCCCGAGGTTCTCACCGCCATGCTCGATGCGGCACAAGTGACCTCCGCAGACACCGTGTACGACCTTGGCAGCGGCGATGGGCGCATCGTTATTCAGGCCGCACGCCAGTACGGGGCGCACGGCGTCGGGATCGACATCGATGACCAACGGGTGCTCCTCGCTCACGAGCGGGCGCGCGAGGCCGGCGTTGAGACCCGGGCGACATTCAGGCAAGCAGATGCCCTGTGCGAGGACATCTCGGCGGCCACGGTTGTCACCCTCTTCCTGAGTTTGAGGGGCAACCCCAGGCTCGAAGAGAGGCTGAGGACGCACCTCCGACCCGGAACCAGGGTCGTCTCACTGCTGCCTGTTTTCACCGGACGGAAACCGGAGAGAACAGTCCGGGTCAGAGCGGCCGGAAAGGAGCACACGGTCCATGTGTGGACCGTCCAGGGGGCCGAGACGTCGCCCAACCTGGGCCCCTTCGTGCCGACACCGATGCCCATCGTTCGCCTCATGCTCGAGATGGCTCAAGTGGGTCCCAAGGACCTGGTCTATGACCTCGGCTGTGGCGACGGAAGAATCGTCATCGAGGCGGCCAGGACCCACGGAGCTCGCGGTGTCGGAATCGAGTACGACGCACGCCTCTGCAAGGAGGCGAGGGAAAGGGCCGAGCGTGAGGGCGTGGCGGACCTCGTGGAGATCCGTCACGAGGATGTGACCCTCTCGAATTTTTCCGACGCCACCGTCGTCGCCCTCTATCTCTTGCCAAAGTCGAACGAGCTCCTGCGCCCCAGGATTCAAGCCTTGCGGCCCGGCACTCGAATCGTCGCCCATGACTTCGAGATCGGCGACTGGAAGCCGCGCGAGACTCGAGAGGTCTGGCTCCGTGACAACACGGAGAGGCGAATCGTCCGCCTCTGGCACGTGGGAGAGTAAGTGCCTATTTCAGTCGCAACTTCACGGGCGAGGAGATTTCCTGGATTCGAGCGCTCATCGCTCGAGAGGCACAGGCAAGCCGCCTCCGACTTTCAGAGCTTGTCTCGGGAGGTCTGGCGTGGCTACGCCCTGATGGTCGTTTGAAGAAAATGTCCTGCCGTGTGACCATGCTCCGCATGCAGCGCGATGGCCTCATCTCTCTGCCGCCGCCACGAAATCGCCACGCTAACGGGCGGACGCGCCCTGGTATCCGCCCAGGGGTGGCGAGGGTCCACCGTCATCCCCAGGCCAAGCAAGACCCGGGCGGTCGGGAGGGACCATCTCAAGTGAAAGCCTGACCACCGGCCAACCTCTTGATCTGCCACCCGCCCCGTAGGACAATCCCCCCCTCAATATTTCTCTGCGCACTCACCGTGCGCGTCATCAGTCATCGACCCTGTACTGGTCAAAAAGCTTCTTGCGATCCCAGGCCTGAGGTGGGTAGATCTTTTTTTCGCCTCGAACGCCGCGATCACGAACGAATCGAGCGCACCGATGGAGACGGTGGTCCTTGGTAACACCTATCGAGACGAATCCAGAACTCACCCGACTCCACTTGCAGTCTGCCTCCAGACAGCCTGTCGGATGGTGGAGCCCCACCGACGAGGGTCCCACCCAGGACCCGGCGCGGATCGCTTCCGCCCTGATGGACTTACGGAAGAATCTGATCCTCGTGGGAAACCCGCTGAATCCAATGCTGGCCTGCGGAGGTTGGGCCGTCCTTGGCCGCGATGCCGGGAGGGAGGACGCCCTGCCCATCGTCGCCTTTTCACCATCGCTTCGCCCGGAAGACCTGGGGGATCCGACCTTCTTGAAGGATCACGGAGTCCAGTATCCCTACGTCACGGGCGCGATGGCCAACGGTATCGCCTCCGTGGAGGTCGTCGAAGCAGCCTCGCGGGGTGGAATGCTTGGGTTTTTCGGCTCCGCCGGGCTTCCCCTCGAAACCGTGGCCCGGGCCATCGATCGTTTGCAGACGAGCCTGGGCTCTTCACCCCACGGCTTGAATTTGATCCACAGCCCCAACGAACCCGGGCTGGAAGCGCAACTCGTGGATCTCTACCTCCAACGCGGAGTTCGCAGGATCGAAGCCTCGGCCTTCATGGAGCTGACTCCCGCGATCGTGCGCTACCGTGTTTCCGGGCTCGAGGCCACGCCCGCTGGCGTTGTGGCTCCTCGCAACAGGGTCGTCGCCAAGATCTCACGTGCGGAGGTGGCCACAAGATTCCTGTCGCCTCCGCCAGAACGGATCCTTGCCGAGCTCCTGGCAAGGGGTCAAATCTCACGCCAGGAGGCTTCGTTTGCAGGGCGGATCGCGATGGCCGACGATGTGACGGTCGAGGCCGATTCGGGTGGTCACACCGACAACCGGCCGCTGGTCGCTCTCCTGCCCTCGATCATCGCGCTCCGGGACCGTCTCCAGGCGCAGCACCGCTTTGCGACGCCTGCACGTATCGGCGCCGCAGGTGGAATCTCGACGCCGGCTTCGGCCGCGGCCGCCTTCGCCATGGGCGCAGCCTACGTCGTGACAGGATCCGTGAATCAGGCGTGCGTCGAGTCGGGATCGTCCGATGCGGTGAGGATTCTGCTTGCCGAGGCCGGCATGGCGGACATCGCGATGGCTCCCGCCGCCGACATGTTCGAGATGGGCATCAAGGTGCAAGTCCTGAAACGAGGAACAATGTTCCCCATGCGAGCAGCAAAGCTCTTCGACATCTATCGCTCCTCATCAAGCCTCGAGACGATCTCTCCACCGGAGCGAGCAAGCCTCGAGCGGGACCTCTTCCGCAGATCTCTCGAAGATGTGTGGCGTGAAACTCACGACTTTTTCCTCGCTCGAGACCCGGCGCAGATCGAGCGGGCGCAGCGGGATCCAAAGCACAAGATGGCGCTCGTCTTCCGCTGGTACCTTGGGCTCTCATCCCGTTGGGCCAACTCGGGCGATCCCACTCGCAGGCTCGACTATCAGGTCTGGTGCGGCCCCGCGATGGGTGCATTCAACGAATGGACTCGAGGCTCGTTCCTCGAACAGCCCGCGAACCGCCGCGTGGCCATCGTCGCACGCAATATCCTTCACGGTGCGGCCTACAGTCTCCGTCTGAGCCTGCTGCGATCGCAGGGTATACACCTTCAGGGTGTTTCAGCTCGGGCGGCTCCACTCGAATCTCAGGAACTGGACAGGTACTTGAATTGAAGCTAAACGGTAAAAACTCGACCTCTTCCGGCGTGAGCGTGCGTGAGCAAGCATGCCCCATCGCAGTCATCGGAATCGGGTGCATGTTTCCTCGGGCGGAGAACGCCGGAGCGTACTGGGCCAACATCAAGGGCCGAATCGACGCCATCATCGAGGTCCCCCCGACGCACTGGAGGCGTGAGGAGTACTTCGACGCCGACCCGAAGGCCCCCGACCGAGTCTACTCTTGCCGCGGTGGATTCCTCTCCCCCGTGGAGTTCAACCCGATCGAGCTCGGTATCAGCCCGCACACGCTGGAAGCCACCGATTCCACCCAGCTTCTGGGACTACTGGTCGCAAGGGAAGCGCTCCGGGATGCCGGGTACCTGGGCGGCCGGGTATTCGACAAGAGTCGGGTGAGCGTGATTCTCGGCGTGACGGGCACACTCGAGCTCGTGATCCCGCTCGGGGCCAGGCTCGGCCATCCCATCTGGAAGCGGGCCCTGAAGGAAGCCGGCGTTCCCGACGAGGTTGCCGCGGACGTCGTCGAGCGGATCTCGAGCTCCTACGTGCCGTGGCAGGAGAACTCCTTCCCAGGCCTGCTTGGAAATGTTGCGGCGGGCCGCATCGCGAGCCGGCTGGACCTGGGGGGGACGAACTGCGTGGTCGATGCCGCCTGCGCCAGCTCCTTGAGCGCAGTCCACCTCGCCGCGCTCGAGCTCTCCGCGGGTCGCTGCGACATGGCGGTGTCGGGAGGACTGGACACCTTCAACGACATCTTCATGTACATGTGTTTCACCAAGACTCCGGCCCTGAGCCCGTCGGGTCACGCGCGGCCCTTCGATGCCGCAAGCGACGGGACAACGCTCGGCGAAGGGCTCGGCGTGGTCGTGCTCAAGCGCCTTGAGGATGCTCGCCGCGACGGCGACAGGGTTTACGCAGTCATCCGGGGCATCGGCACCTCCAGCGACGGCAAGGGCAGCGCGATTTATGCTCCCAGCGCCTCCGGGCAAGCCAAGGCGCTGAGGGCGGCTTACGAGGTTTCGGGTGTAAGCCCGGCCACGATCGAGCTCCTCGAGGCGCATGGCACGGGGACCCGAGTCGGCGATATCACCGAAGCCACTGCGCTCACGGAAGTCTATACCGCGGCGCGGCCGCACGGCGCCTGGTGCGCAATCGGCTCGGTCAAGTCCCAGATTGGGCACACGAAGGCCGCAGCCGGGGCCGCGGGACTCATCAAGGCCGTCCTTGCGCTTCACGCGAAAGTTCTACCCCCAACGGCGAAGGTGACACAGCCGGTCGAGCCTCTCCTGCCAGGGAAGAGCCCCTTCTACGTCAACATGGAGTGCCGCCCCTGGCTTGCCCGATCAAGCCACCCGCGGCGTGCCGCCGTGAGCGCGTTTGGTTTTGGGGGCAGCAACTTCCACTGCGTCATCGAGGAGGCAATCCCCGAAAAGTCCGCTCCCGACTGGGACGGCGACGTCCAGATCATCCCCTTCAGCGCCTCGAGCGCGGCAGAGCTGGCGACCCACGTGGCCTCGTGGCCCCTCCGAAGGGCGGCAGAGTCGGCTCACGCCCTCCGCCTCGCGGCGGCTGCCTCCCGCAGGACGTTGGATGGGACCCTGCGGTACCGCCTTGTCGTGGCCGCACGGCACGGAGCGTCGGACCTCGGGAAAATGTGGGAATCGCTCGGCGCGCTCCTCCGTTCCCGGGGTAGCGAGCAGGCGTGGATGACACCCGACGGAGCGTTTTACTGCTCAGCACCCGCGTCCGCGAGGGGGAAGCTGGCGCTGATTTTCCCGGGTCAAGGCTCGCAGCACGTTGGCATGTTGCGGGATCTTGTCTGCCTCTTTCCAGAAGCGCTGAATGCCATCGCGGAAGGGGACGCCGCCTACTCTGGCGGCACGGAGCTTGAGCACGGGGAGCGCCTGAGCGATCGGATCTACCCGCCTCACGCCTTTACCACCGAGGAGAGGACGGCGCAGGAAGCAGCCCTCCGCGAAACAGCATGCGCGCAGCCGGCAATCGGCGCAGCCAGCCTCGCTGCGCTTCGTGTGCTCGCACGCTTTGGCGTGAAGCCCGAGATGACCGCGGGACACAGCTTTGGCGAGTTGACCGCGCTCGCTGCCGCCGGCTGGATCGACCCGCATGCCTTGCTCCGTCTCGCCAGCCTCAGAGGCCGCATCATGACTGCCGATACAGGGGACCGAGGAGCCATGGCTGCCGTGGCGCTGCCCCTGAAGGAGCTCGAGAGCCTTCTTGCGACCGAAGCGCCTGGACTTGTCCTTGCAAACCGAAACACTCCGGTGCAGGGAGTCGTCTCCGGACCGACAGCGCAGGTCGAGAGCCTCCTGGCGAAGCTTGAGACTCGCGGAGTTCGAGCGAAGCGCCTGCCTGTCTCCGGTGCCTTTCATTCGAGCTTGGTGGCCGCAGCTACGAGGCCCCTTGCCGATGCGCTCCGCAGCGTGGTCTTCACCCCCACGACCATTCCCGTCTTTTCGAACACACTCGCCCGGGCCTACCCGGAAGACCCCGAGGCGGCGCGCTCTGTGGTCTCGAGCCATCTTTCGAGCCCGGTCGATTTCGACGGCGAGGTCCGCGCCATGCACCGCCTGGGCGCAAGGGTCTTCCTCGAGGCCGGACCGTCGAACAAGCTGACTGGCCTCGTGGGTGCGATCCTCGCAAAGGACGAACACACCGCACTTTGCCTCGATGCCTCTTGCGGCAAGGGGTCGGGCACACTGGAGCTGGCCCGCACGCTCTGTCAGCTCTGGGCGCTTGGATTTCCCGTCGACCTTGCGAAGTGGGACGAAGCCTTTGATCCCAACCAGGCCCCCCCGGCTGCGAAGCCCGGCGCGAGTGTCACCCTCACGGGTGCGAACTACGTCAAACCGCGCGAGCGCAAGCCGCCCGTCACTTGTCCCTCTGTCACGGTTCCAGTGTCTGTTCCTGCAACTGTTCCTGTTTCCGACTCTGCGGCTCCTCCCGCTCTGGTGCCGGTACCCACGCAAGAGTCCCTCGACTCGACGCTCGCCGCCCTTCTCCAGATGCAGGAGAAGACCGCTGAGCTTCACCGCCAATTCCTCGAAGGTCAGGAGACGGCGAACCGAACCCTTCAAAGGATCCTGGAGTCGCAGGCGGGAGCCCCCGGTTTCCGGCCCATCGAAGTTGCGACGCACACGGGCGAACCGGCGGCGGCGAGAATGGATCCGGCCCCGAGGCCCGAGCCTCAGCCGACGGTCTCGCAAGGACCAGAGATTCCGGTTCCGATTTCTGGCTCCCCAGAGACTCCCGCCCCGCGTTCTGCACCCCCGGCTCCTCCCGCACCGGCGCTGAAGGCTCCGTCCGGCTCCGAGATCATCGCTCCGGTGCTCCTCGCGGTCGTGGCGGAGAAGACGGGATATCCCGCAGAGATGCTGAACCTTGACATGAGCCTTGAAGCCGACCTGGGCATCGACTCCATCAAGCGCGTTGAGATCTTCAGCGCTCTGAGGGAACGGCTCCCCAACGCACCGGAAGTGACGCCAGCCGAGCTGCCGTCTCTCGTCACGCTCAGGAGCATCACCGAGTTCCTCGCAGGCTCCGCTGGCCTCGAGGCAGCGCCCCTGGTTACAGCCACAATGCCCTCCATGGAGGCTGCGACTCACTCCGCAGCAGCCAGCGCGCCGGAGGCGGAGTCCGCGCTGATCAGCACGGTGGCCGAGAAGACGGGGTATCCAGCCGAGATGCTCAACCTGGACATGAGCCTGGAAGTGGACCTGGGCATCGACTCCATCAAGCGAGTCGAGATCTTCAGTGCGCTTCGCGAGCGGCTGCCCGACGCGCCCGAGATCACACCCGACAAGTTGCCCCTTCTGGGGACCCTGCGGGCTGTTGCGCAGTTCCTGTCCCACGCCGCCCCGGCGACGTCTTCTGCACTCGAGAAGACTCCGACCTTCACCGTTGCCCCGTCAACCCCCGAGCTCGCCAAAGCTGCTCCTGAATCCCCCCCGGCGCCCCGGCTGGATCGCTTCGTCATCGAGGCAAAACCGATCGATCGCAAGGGAGGCGCGAAGCTCCCGCTCAAGCCCGGCGGCGAGGTCTGGATCGCAAGCCGTGACCCCGTCGCGCTGCAAATCGCCGCGCTCCTTCGCGCTCGAGGCTTCGCTGCCATCGCGCAGAGCCCCCTGGAGCTGCTCGCTCGTCCACAATCCATGTCGTTACACTGGCTCATCCTCTTCGCTCCCCCACCGGAAGCACAGATCGAAGCTGCCGCTTTCGAGCTGCTCCAGCTGCTCCAGCGCTCCAGCGCCGCACTGCGAACGGGTTCTCACTCCGCACACCCGATGGTCACCGGCATCATCCGACTCGACGGCCGCTTTAACCTCGAGTCCCCCGCTTCCGCGGAGTCCAGCGTGGCCGCCGGCGCTCTGGCCGGCATCGTCAAGACCGTGGCAAGGGAATGGCCGGAGGTTCACGCGAGGGTGATCGACCTTGCCGGAGAGCTCACCGATTCGCTTGAGGCTGCCGAGGCTCTGCTCGAGGAGCTGGAGCTGGACGGACCGCTCGAGCTGGGCCTTTCCCGGGGAGGGGCCACGACGATCGAGACCGTTCGGAGCGCCCTTCCTGAAGAATCATCCCATCGCCAACTCTGCGGACCGGGCGACACCATCGTCGTGACCGGGGGCGCCCGAGGAGTGACGGCGGAAGTCGCCGTGGCCCTCGCCGACTACTGGCGCGTGAATCTCCTTCTCCTCGGACGGACTAGGCCGCCCTCGCCCGGGCCGGCGTCCATCGAGCACCTCGGCACCGAGGCGGAGCTGAAACGGGAGATCCTGCTACGGCTCGGGGAGTCTGCGTCGCCTCGAGCGGTGACCGAGGAGTACAACCGCCTCGTTGCGGATCGCGAGATCCGTTCGACCTTGAGCCGCATCGAGCGCAATGGAGCACGTGTGCTCTACCGTCAAGCCGACGTCCGCGATCGGGCGCAAGTCGAACGCGCGCTCAAGGAAGCCCGCACAGCACTCGGCCCCATCCGGGGAGTTGTTCTCGGGGCCGGAGTCCTGGCCGACAAGCGAATTGAGGACAAGACCGTGGAGCAAGTGCGCGCTGTGCTTTCAACCAAGGTGGAGGGCGCCAGATGCTTGATCACGGCGACGGAAGGAGACGACCTCAAGCTCATCGTTTTCTTCTCCTCGTCCACGGGCCGCTTCGGACGCTCGGGGCAGGTGGACTACGCGGCCGCAAATGACGCGCTCAACAAGCTCGCCCGGCACGAGGCACGCCGCAAACCAGGCTGCCGCGTGCTCAGCATGAACTGGGGCCCGTGGGAAGGCGGAATGGTCACACCGGTGCTCCGAAAGGTCTTTGAGACCGAAGGCGTGGGCTTGATCCCCCTCGCCGATGGCTCGCGCCAACTCATCTTGGAGCTCGAAGCCAGGGAATCCCGCGATGTCGAGGTGGTCATCCTCGCTGATGGCTCCAGATCGCCGGCAAGCTCGGCCGGGAGTCCGGGGGACTTGCCAACCCCGCTGAAGCTGCCCGCTTCCAGCCCCACGAGCCCTTCACAGACAGCCTTCAAGCTCGATCTGAGCGTCGACAAATTCCCGCTACTGGCTTCCCACGTCCTCAACGGCAAGGCGGTATTGCCAGCGGCACTCATGCTTGAGTGGCTGGCCCACGGCGCGATCCATGGCCACCCGGGCCTGATCTTTCAAGGGTTTGAGGAGTTCAAGGTTTTCAAGGGTGTGATTCTTGGGCCGGAGGACACGCTGCCTCTTCGCATCACGACCCACGAGAGCATTCCGGGCGCTGACGCTCATTCCCTTCGCGTGCCAGTCGAGCTCTGGAGCGGTGATGCGGGCACGGATCGGGTCCACGCACGAGCAACCGTGTTGCTCGGCGACGAGCTGATATCGGCTCCGAGGTTCATCGCCGAGCCCCGCGTGCACCCCTACCCGCAGCGCGGACCACTCTACGACGGCCAGCGGCTCTTTCATGGACGCGACTTCCACGCAATCGACCGCGTCGAGGGGGTGAGCGAGGAAGGAATCACAGCCCTCGTACGGACTAGCCCGCCGCCCGCCACATGGATCCAACGACCTCTCCGGGGGTCGTGGATCACGGATCCACTCGCCATCGATGCCGCATTCCAGCTGTTGATCCTGTGGAGCTTCGAGCGGCACGGCAAGGGTTGCCTGCCCTCGGCCGTTGGCTCCTACCGACAGTTCCGGCGAGCCTTTCCGCACAATGGATTGCGCCTCCTTGCCAGGGTGACCCGCTCGACGCCGAGCTCGGTCGAGGCCGAAGTCGATCTGGTCGCACTCGATGGGAAACCGGTGGCCCGAATGGAGCGGTGTGAATGCGTCCTCGATGAGTCGCTCGAGGCTGCGTTTGGCCGTAACCAGATCTCGGGACGCACGGCCGACGGATCCAACCGTTCATGAGCTCCGGGCCTCTTGAAATCGCGATCGTTGGCATGGGGACTGCGTTTCCGGGCGACGACGGCCTCGAGGGTTTCTGGCGAACCATCGAGGGAGCGGTCGATACCGCCCGTGAAGTTCCACGGGACCGATGGGCGATTCCGCGAGAGGTTGTCCATGACCCGGAGGGTCCGAAGCCCGACCACGTCTACTCCCTTCGAGGCTGCTTCGTCGAGCGATCCTTGCTGGACTCCGACGAACAGGAGGCACTGAATAGGCTCCGCGCGGGGGAGCTCCCGTCAAGAAGCCCCGATGCTGGCCGCGAGCAGCAACTCTCTTCGGCGCTCCTCGGGAATCTCGACCCCGTCTTTCACCTTGCACTGCGCGCCGGCCTTCGGGCATGGCATGATGGGAGACTCGATCGGCTCAGCTCTGCAACACGCGGCCGCTCGGCGGTGATCCTCGGAAATATCGTGCTCCCAACGGAGAAGGCCTCCGAGCTGGCGCTCGAACTTCTTGGACGGGCCCGCCGGCCCGTCCACCCGCTCAACCGTTATCCGGCTGGATTGCCCGCTGCCGTTCTCGCCAACGCACTGGGCTTGCACGGCCCGGCCTTCACGCTCGATGCCGCATGCGCCTCCTCGCTCTACTCGCTGGCCATCGCGGCTCGGGAGCTGGAGCGGGGGCGAATTGATCTGGCCCTTGCAGGGGGAATCTCCCGCCCCGACTGCCTCTACACGCAGATGGGCTTCTCGCAGCTCCGGGCGCTTTCGCCCACCGGGCGATGCTCGCCGTTTGACTCGAAGGCCGACGGCCTCGTCGTGGGTGAGGGGGCAGGGATCCTCGTCCTCAAGCGCCTCGGGGACGCCCTCCGTGATGGTGATCGAATCGTGGCGGTGATCCGGGCCGTCGGGCTCTCCAACGACATCGCCGGAAGCCTCATGTCCCCCGCCTCCGAGGGACAGCTCCGCGCAATGCACGCGGCCCATCGCCGGGCCGGCTGGCGACCCGAAGATCTCGACTTGATCGAGTGCCACGGGACAGGAACGCCGGTGGGCGATGCGGTGGAGCTTTCGAGCCTGGAGACTCTCTGGCGCGAGACCGGCGCCCGTGTAGACCCGCTCCGACGCTGCGTGGTCGGCAGCGTGAAGTCGAACGTGGGCCATCTACTCACCGCCGCCGGCGCGGCCGGAGTGATCAAGGTGATCCTCGCGCTCAGGAACAAGCAGCTCCCCCCCACAGCCAACTCGAGGCAGCCCCTGAACGCCCTGGAAGCTTCGAAGGCCTTTCGCATCCTGTCGCTCCCGCTTCCCTGGAGTCGTCGCGATGCGGCCACGCCGCGACGAGCCGCAGTCAGCGCCTTCGGGTTCGGCGGCATCAACGCTCACTTGCTCCTGGAGGAGTGGGACGAAAGTCTTCCCACGGCAAGGCTCAAGGGACGCAGCGCCGAGCCGCCGGGCGCTGCGTTTGCCGAACCGTGGGTGGCCATCGTGGGGATGGACACCCACTTCGGCGCAGCGACCAGTCTCGAGGCTTTTCGTCAGAGGGTCTTGCGATCAACGGAGGATGACCTCGAGCCCACCCCCGAGGGACCTCCCCTCGGGAGCATCGAAATCGACTGGACCCGATTCCGCATCCCACCGAGGGAGCTGGCAGAGACTTTGCCTCAACAGCTCCTCATGCTCAAGGTCGCCGCGGGCGCGCTCGATGACGCGGGGCTCAAGAACCCCGACCGAATGGGTATCGGGGTTTTCATCGGAATAGCGCTCGACTTGAACACTACCAATTTCCATGCACGCTGGTGCGCCTCGCCCTCCGAGCGCGACCTGGTCCATCCGCCGCTCACCGCGAACCGCACGATGGGTGCCCTCGGCGGCATCGTCGCCAGCCGCATCGCACGCTGGCTTCAGGCGGGAGGACCCAGCTTCACGCTGTCGAGCGAGGAGACGTCGGGCCTCCGGGCGCTGGAGACCGCCGTTCGTGCCCTCCAGGCCGGCGACGTGTCCATCGCCATCGCGGGAGCCGTTGACATCGCCTCCGATGAGAGAGCCACTCGAGGTGCGAACGCGCTGCGCCCGTTCTCTCCCTCGGGACGGGCGCGCCCCTTCGCGGCCAGTGCCGACGGCGCTGTCCCCGGCGAGGGCGCAGCGGCCGTGGTACTGAAGCGGCTAGAAGATGCCGTCCGCGACGGAGATCGTCTCTACGCCGTGATTCGAGGGATCGGCTCCAGCGTTGGCTCGGGCCACATCGGCGCGCCTCCGGAAGTCGAGACCTACATCTCCGCGCTCGAGCGGGCCCACGAGGACGCCAAATTCGACCCGGCGCTCGTCGACTGGATCGAGGCGCATGGCAGCGGAGATCCAGGGGAAGACGCGGTGGAGGCCGAAGCACTGGAGCACTTTTTTGGACGCCTCGAGACAGACACTCCGTGCGCGATGGGGTCGGCGAAGGGCACGATCGGGCATACAGGCGCAGCGGCCGGGCTCGCGTCGATCGTGAAGGCAGCATTGTGTCTTCGCGAGGAGCTGCTTCCTCCCCTCCCCGGCCCCCGGCCCCTGAGGGTTGAGCTCGAGCGATCAGGCCGGCTCTACGCACCCCGGAAGCTGCGTTACTGGCTCCGCGACCGTGCGCGGGGCCCTCGCCGGGTTGGGGTCAGCGCAATGGGAATCGATGGGAGCTGCATTCACGTGTGCCTTGAAGGCGTGGAGCCAACGGCTCCGCTGGCCTCCGAGGCTTGCGAGCCGACGAGCCCGGCCAGATCCGTGTCACCTGCAGTCTTTGCACTCGGCGCCCCGGAGATCGCAAGCCTCCGCGAGGAGCTCGACGAGTTGAGGGCCTTCGCTGCGCGTCGTCAGGAACGGCCCGTGGAATCGCTGGCAAGCGAATGGCTCGCGACGCGGCGCGGAGTTATTGCGCAGAACCCGTTCTGCGCTGCCCTGGTGGCTCAGGATACCGCTTCCCTCGCCGCAGGGGTCGAGGCGGCCACACGACGCCTCCTCTCCGGCAAGGATCCTGCGCCCCAGGTAGTGGGCGCTCACGGCACGAAACCGGCCACATTTCACTGGACCCCGGAACCTCTCGGACGCAGCGGTCGCGTCGCCTTCGTATTCCCGGGCTCGGGGAGCCAGCTCACCGGCATGGGACGCGACCTCGCAGCGACCTGGCCGGACGTGCTCCGCACGCTCGACCGGAAGAATTTGCGACTCGCCTCGCAGATGGCTCACGGCCGACTGTGGGAACCTCGAATTTCCTCCCAGGCCTGCCCGGATCACTGCTCCTTGATCCTCGCGCAAGTCTCGTTGGGCGCAGCCATCAGTGACCTCGTGCGCTTCTTCGGGGTCGAGCCCCAGGCCGCGATCGGTTACAGCCTCGGCGAGTCGACCTCGCTATTCGCCCTGGAAGCCTGGCGGGAGCGCGACGAGATGCTTCGTCGCATCGAGGCCTCGACCCTGTTCACCGACGACCTCGCCGGACCTTGCGAGGCGGCCAGGCGCGCCTGGCACCTCGGCCCCCGGGACCGTGTGGATTGGCTGGTCGGAGTGGTGGATCGTCCGGCCGTCCAGGTGCGTGCCTCGCTCTTGAACTTCCCGCGGGCGTATCTTCTCATTGTCAACTCGCCCCATGAGTGCGTGATCGGCGGCGATCGTTCCGCGGTGGATCGCCTCGTCAAGGCGCTCGGGGCTGGCTTCCTCCCGCTCGAAGGCGTCACGACGGTGCACTGCGAGGTCGCTCGTGAGGTTGCGGACGCGTACCGTTCCCTCCACCTTTTTGACACCACACCGCCGGAGGGTGTGACCTTCTACAGCGCGGCCTGGGGACACTCGTATGTGCCCACTCGCGAGGCCGCAGCCGACTCCATTCTCGCGCAGGCAGTCCAGCCTTTTGACTTCACGAAGGGAATCGAATCGGCCCACAACGACGGAGTCAGGATCTTCCTGGAGGTGGGCCCCGGGAGCTCGACCACCCGAATGGTCGGAAAGATCCTTGCGGGCCGCCCCCATGTGGCGCTCGCGACGTGCCCCGGCACGGTCGATGAAGTCACAGCCTTTCTTCGTTTTCTGGCAAGCTGCCTCGCCGAGGGCCTTCCCGTCAACCTCGAGCGCCTCTACCCCCCGGCGTCCCCGCCATCAGCATCCTCCGCGACGGCGAGGACCCCTGGCGCGACGATGACCGTGCGCTGCGGCACGCTGCTCGATGCCCCCACCGCGCCAGCTCCAGCTGCGCCAGCTCCAGCCACACCGCCACGTGTACTTGCGCCTTCGCTGCAGAGAATCCAGCGTGCCGGGGTCCCCTCCACGCGAGGAGCCTCGCTGGCGGAACGATGCATTGCGGCTCAATCGGCCTCCATGGCAGCCGAGGATGTGTTCCAGCGCACACGAGCACTGGGCCTGCGGACGATCGAGCAGGTCGCAGCCTTGCGAGCACGAGTGCAGAGCGCTCCAGCAGCTTCGCGCCAGCGAGAGGCACTGCTGCCGACGCTCGGGACGAATCTGAAGCGGCAACCATTCCTCGATCGAGCCCAGTGCCTCGAGTTTGCCGCCGGAGCCGTGGCCAACGTGCTCGGGCCGCGCTTCGCCCCAATCGATGCCCATCCCACCCGGGTCCGGCTTCCCAGCGGACCACTGATGCTCGTCGACCGTATCCTTTCGATCGAGGGCGAGCCGCTCTCCATGACTCCGGGCCGCGTGGTCACCGAGCACGACGTGACGCCCGATCGATGGTACCTCGATTGCGGTCGAATCCCAGTGAGCGTGGCTGTCGAGGCGGGCCAGGCCGATCTCTTCCTCTCTGGGTATCTCGGAATTGATCTCGAGACCAGGGGGCTGGCCGTCTATCGGCTGCTCGATGCCGTGGTGACGTTTCATCGGGGCCTTCCCTCCCCTGGAGAAAAAATCCATTACGACATCCGCATTGAGCGCTTTTTCCGTCAAGGCCCAACGTGGCTCTTCCGCTTCCGGTTCGATGCGAGCATCCAACAACAACCCTTTCTCACGATGGAAAACGGCTGCGCCGGGTTCTTCACGCAAGCCGAGCTCGGGGCCGGCAAGGGCATCGTGCACACCGCGCTCGACCGCAGGCCAGGCACTGGAAAGCGCCCGAATGATTGGCGGCCGCTCGTGCCAATGGCTGTCGAGTCCTTCGATGACTTCCAGGTGAGCGCCCTGCGGGGAGGCGATCTATCCGCTGGCTTCGGACCGAGCTTCTCGAGGCTCGGGCTCAGGAAGCCCGTCACGTTGCCGTCGGGGAAGCTCACGCTCGTCGACCGGGTGGAGAGCCTGAATCCCACCGGCGGCCGATACGGACTCGGCCTCATCCGCGCCGAGATGGACATCCACCCGGACGATTGGTTCCTCACATGCCACTTTGTCGACGACCCGGTCATGCCGGGCACGCTCATGTACGAGTGCTGCCTGCACACGCTACGGATCTTTTTACTCAGGATGGGCTGGGTCGGCGAAACTGGCACCGTTGCGTACGAGCCTGTGCCAAACCAATCGAGCCAGCTCAAGTGCCGGGGACAGGTGGTTGCCTCCACGAGGAAGGTGACCTACGAGGTCACGATCCGTGAGCTGGGTTACCGCCCCGAGCCATACGCCCTGGCGGACGCTCTCATGTACGCGGACGGAAAGCCCATCGTGGAGATCCTTGGCATGAGTGTATGCCTCAAGGGTCTCACCCGCGCTGGCATCGAGGCGATGTGGCAAGAGGCTGCGGGGGCGGCGGCGCAGCGTCCCGAAGGTCCCCGGCGACCGGCCCTCTTCGACGAGAAGAGCATCCTTGCCTTCGCCGTGGGAAAGCCCTCCGAGGCCTTCGGCACGCCCTACCAGATCTTCGACTCGAAGCGCGTGATCGCGCGTTTACCGGGCCCACCCTATCAGTTTCTCGATCGCATCGTTGAGGTGCGCAACGCCAGGCCCTTCGTCATGCAGGCAGGAGGCCCGATCGAGGCCGAATATGACGTCCCGCCAGCCGCCTGGTACTTCGAGGCCAACCGTTCCAGCGAGATGCCCTTCTGCGTGCTCCTCGAGGCCGCCTTGCAGCCTTGCGGGTGGTTCTCGGCATACGTGGGCTCGGCGCTCACAAGCCCCACGGACGTCTCCTACCGCAACCTCGGCGGCAGCGCAATCAAGCTCGCCGAAGTAACTCGGACGACCGGAACCTTGACGACGCGGGTCCAGCTGACGAAGGTCTCTCAGTCCGGCGGCATGATCATCCAGCACTTCGACTTCGAAATGCGCAGTGAGGCGGGACCGGTTTACAGGGGGAACACCTACTTTGGCTTCTTCTCGAAGACTGCGCTTGCGCAGCAGGTGGGAATCCGCGACACGCCGCGTCACACGCCCGATGAGGCCGAGCTGCGGCGCGCCGAGGCGTTTGCCTACCCCGAGGCGCCGCCGTTCCCGGACGCACGGCTCTGCATGAGCACTCAAGTGGACGCATGGATTCCACAAGGCGGGCCGCACCGCCTCGGATTCATCCGCGGGTCAAAGCCTGTCGATGCCTCGGAGTGGTTCTTCAAGGCCCACTTCCTTCAGGACCCGGTGTGGCCCGGATCACTCGGGCTGGAGTCGTTCCTCCAGCTTCTCAAGGCCGCCGCTGCGCGCCGCTGGGGCTCTTCCGCGCGGGATTCATTCCTCACGCCCTCCGTGGGTGAGAAGCACGAGTGGATCTACCGTGGTCAGGTGCTTCCCACGAACAAGCGGGTCGAGGTCGAAGCGGTCCTCACCAAGATCGACGACTCGGAAAGGCTCCTGGGGGCCGACGGCTTCCTCTCGAGAGATGGCCTTCCCATCTACCAGCTAAAAGGCTTTACGCTTAGAATGTTGCGCTTGTGATGCGCTATACGAAAGTGTTTCTCGAGTCGATTGGCTATGAGCTTCCACCCTACGTTGTGACGACGAGGGAGCTGGAGGATCAGATACTGCCCGTGTACGAGGCGCTCAAGATTTCACCGGGCCAGGTGGAGGCCATGACGGGGATCACGGAGCGGCGCTGGTGGGAGGAAGGCTTTGAGGTCACGCGCGGAGCGGTCGCTGCGGCACGGAAGGCCATCGAGGGCTCCACCGTCCAGCCTCACGAGATCGAGGCCGTGGTCTACGGTGGTGTTTGCCGCGAGCAGCTCGAGCCCGCAACTGCCTGTCGGGTCGCGGCCGAGATCGGCACGAGCCCCGACGCGGCAGTTTACGACGTTTCGAACGCCTGCCTCGGCCTGCTGAACGGCATCCTCGACATCGCCAACCGGATCGAGCTGGGCCAGATTCGTGCAGGTCTGGTTGCCACGTGCGAGTCGGCCCGGGAAATCACGCAGATCACCATGGCTCGTATGCTCGAGCTGCCGAGCTTCGAGGTCTTCACCTCCTCTCTCGCCACTCTCACCGGCGGCTCCGGAGCCGCCGCCGTTCTCCTCACCGACGGTTCATTTTCAAGCTCTGGCCAGCGGAGGCTGCGAGGCGGCGTCCTCCGTACTGCGCCAGAAAGGCACAACCTCTGCCGCTGGGGCTTCGTCCCGAGGGGCCAGGAGGTTGGCTCGGGTTTCAATCAGCTCATGACCACGGACTCAATCAACGTACTCAAGTATGGCGTGGAGCTGGGGCAGAAAACCTGGGAAGCTTTCCTGCGCGGACTGGAGTGGACTCGAGAGCAGGTCGACAAGGTGATTTGCCACCAGGTCGGTTCGAGCCATCGGAATTCGATCCTGGAGGGTCTCGGGATCCCTGGCGACCGCGACTACACGACTTTTCAGTACCTGGGCAACATGGGCACCGTGTCACTTCCGCTGACCGCCGCGCTCGCCGAACAGAGACGCTTCCTCCGCCGTGGGGACCGCGTCGGATTCCTCGGGATCGGGAGCGGTCTCAACTGCCTGATGCTGGGGCTTGAATGGTAACGAGGACGATCACGCCGCGGCTCTATCCATTCCAGGGCTCGCGCCTCAACGTTGATGGGGCCTCGCTCCATTACCTCGATGAGGGCCGGGGCGATCCGGTGGTGATGCTCCACGGCAATCCATCGTGGTCTTTTTACTACCGCAACCTGGTGCAAGCGCTTCGTGGGCGATTTCGAGTGATCGCGCCGGACCACGTCGGCTGCGGCCTCTCGGACAAGCCGACCGATGACCGTTATCCCTACACGCTCCAGCGGCGAGTGGATGACATCGACCAGTTGCTCGAGCACCTTGGCGTACGTTCCCGCATCACGCTCGTCCTTCACGACTGGGGTGGGATGATCGGGCTCGCCTACATGGCCCGGCAGCCCGAACGGGTGGGCCGGGTAATTCTGTTCAACACGGCCGGCTTCCGCCTTCCAGGAAAAAAGAGGTTTCCTTGGGAGTTGCGCCTCGCACGGTCGCCAGTCCTCGGAGCCTTTCTCGTCCGCGGCCTGAACCTCTTTGCGCGCGGGGCGGCCAGGGCCGGCGTCACTCGCCGAAAGATGGAGCCCGAGGTGCGCGCAGGGTATCTGGCGCCTTACGCCTCGTTTGCGGAACGAATCGCGGTTCATCGCTTCGTGCAGGACATCCCGCTCTGCCCCCGCGACCCCTCGTTCAGCATCGTCGAGGCCGTCGAGGACAACCTCGCGAGGCTCCGCAACTTGCCGGTGCTGATTGCCTGGGGTGCTCGAGACTTTATTTTTGACGACGCTTTCCTGGCCGAATGGCGTCATCGCCTGCCCGGAGCAGAGGTCCACCGAATTGCTGATGCCGGCCATTACGTGCTCGAGGATGCCTTCGAGGACGTGCTTCCGCTCGTGCGCGACTTCCTCGATCGTCATCCCATCGCCGGCGAGGCCGCGTTCTGATGGAGACTCACCCCGGAAGCACGACAGAAGCTGCTCCGCGAAGAGATCTCCGCAAGAATATCGCCTCGGCGCTCAGTCGCCTGGCCACCCTCCAGCCGCGCCAGAGCGCCGTCGTTATTCCCGGGCGTGGAGGCCGGGGGGTTCGTGCGAGCTGGAGCTACGCCGAGCTCGACACAAGAAGCGCGGCGCTGGCTTCAGGGCTCGAATCCGTTGGTGTCGGACGCGGCTCACGCTGTGTCGTCATGGTTCCACCGGGCCTGGAGTTCTTCAGCCTCATCTTCGCTCTCCTGCGCTCCGGCATCGTGCCCGTCGTCGTGGACCCTGGCATGGGCTTCAGAAACCTGAGGCAGTGCCTGTGCGAGGCCAGGCCCGACGCCTTCATCGGCATCCCCAGGGCCAACGCTGCTCGAGCGGTGCTCGGTTGGGCCCGAGAGACCGTGCGCACGGTCGTCACAACGGGCCCCTTTCGGCTGGGCCGTGGCTTCACGCTTCGCGACCTCGAATCCCGTGGTCTGTCGGCTCCCGCAAAAGAGCCCGTGGCGCTTGGAGATCAGGAGACCGCCGCGATTCTTTTCACGAGCGGATCGACGGGCCCGCCCAGGGGCGCGGTCTACACGCACTCGAACTTCGCAGCTCAGGTGGAGGCGCTGCGCACAACCTATTCGATCGAGCCCGGCGAAATCGACCTCTGCACTTTTCCCCTCTTTGCGCTCTTTGCTCCGGCGCTCGGCATGACCGCCGTCGTCCCCGACATGGACCCCACGCACCCCGCACGCGCCGATCCGGAGCGATTGCTCCGGACGGCCCGTGAGTTCGGCGCAACGAACTTCTTTGGGTCCCCGGCCCTGATTCGAAACGTGGGCCATTACGCCTCCCGGACTGGATTTCGTGTGCCCACCCTGCGCCGTGCGATCTCGGCTGGAGCGCCGGTTCCAGCGAAGGCGATCGAAAAATTTCTTGCGGTCCTTCCTCCGGGAGCGCAGGTCTTCACTCCTTATGGCGCGACGGAAGCGCTGCCGGTGTCGTCGATCGGTAGCGATGAGATCCTGGGGGTGACCCGGCGCCTCACGGACGAGGGCAAGGGCATCTGCGTCGGCCGTGCGGCGGGCGAAGTCGAGATCGAAATCATCCGCGTGAGTGACGAACCCATCCCCACGTGGTCGCCTGCTCTGCGCGTCCGGGACGGGGAGATCGGCGAGATCGCAGTACGCGGGGACATCGTCACGACGGAGTACTTCGGCCGCCCCGAAGCGACACGTCTTGCGAAGATCAGCACTGGAACCGGGATCCTGCATCGCATGGGCGACCTTGGCTGGCGAGACGGCCAGGGACGAATTTGGTTTTGCGGACGCAAGTCTCATCGTGTTCACACCCCGGAGGGAGTTCTCTACACCATTGCTTGTGAGGCGGTTTTCAACACCCTTGCGGGAATCTCTCGCACGGCTCTTGTCGGCGTCCAACGCACCGGATCGGTTGAGCCTGCACTCGTTGTTGAGCTCGACAGTCACATTCGCAGCAACCAGAGGGCACGCCTGGCACGTGAGCTCTGCGAAATTGCCCAGCGGTATCCTCACACTCAAACGATCAAGAAGGTGCTCTTCCACCCTCGATTTCCTGTCGACATCCGCCACAATGCCAAGATTGCACGGGAAAAACTGGCCCGTTGGGCGGCAAAGAGGTTGCCGTGAGAGTGCTTGTAACGGGTGGAGGAGGATTCATCGGAGGCGGTGTCGCCCGGAGGCTGCTCGAGCTGGGTCACACCGTCCGATCCCTGGCTCGGGGCGAGTACCCCGAGCTCGCAAACCTCGGCATCGACGTGCGACGAGGCGACATTGCCAATGAGAGCGCGGTCGAGTCCGCGACCAGAGGCTGCGATGCCGTCATTCACACTGCGGCCAAGGCTGGTGTTTGGGGATCACGGATCGAATACGAACGCGCCAACGTCGTGGGCACTCGCAACGTGATTGGCGCCTGCCACAAGGGTGGCTGTGGACTCCTCGTCTTCACGAGCTCACCCAGCGTCGTCTTCGATGGCCGCCATCAGGAGAACGTGGACGAATCAGCGCCCTACCCGGGCCGTTTTCTTGCAAGCTACCCGCGCACGAAGGCGGAAGCCGAGCGGCTCGTGCTCGAGGCGAACAGCCCGAATCTTGCAACGGTGGCCCTTCGACCGCACCTCGTCTGGGGGCCCGGCGACCGCAACCTCGTGCCGAGAGTCCTTGAACGAGCCCACGCAGGCTCCTTGCGCTCGGTGCGTGAGCGCTCCGGACAGTCCCGACTCGTCGACTCGACATTCATCGACAACGCGGTCGAGGCGCACGAGCTCGCCCTTCAGAGCATCGCACGAAGCGGAACCGCGCGGGGCAAGGCTTACTTTATCTCCAATGGTGAACCGCTTCCCATGGAAGAGCTGCTCAACCGAATCCTGGAGGCTGCGGGCCTGCCGGCGATTCGGCGGACAGTCTCACCCCTCATGGCCTACACGGCCGGCGCTGTGCTCGAGTGCGTGAGCGCTCTTCTCCATCGCTGCAAGGAGCCCCCCATGACGCGTTTCGTGGCACGGCAACTCGCCACCGCCCACTGGTTCGACTTGAGCGCGGCGCGAAGGGACCTTGGCTACCGTCCCGGGGTCTCGCTCGCCGAGGGCTTTCAGCGCCTTGAAGCATGGTTGCGTTCCACAAGCCCCGGGCTGAAGGCCTTTCCGTGGTGCAACTGACTCGTTCATGATGATCGCGCCCAACGACGTCTGGATTTTCACGGCCGACCTCGACACCCGCGGAGCTCAACTCTCCGGAGATCTGGGCCTGCTTTCAGGCGAAGAAAAGGCGCGGTTTGAACGCTTCAAGGTGGAGACCCCTGCGCGAAGGTTCGTCGCCGCTCGCGCGTTCCTGCGCGAGGTCCTTGCACGCATCATCACGACGGATTCCCGGTCGATCTCCTTCGTTTACGGGCCGGAAGGAAAACCCTCCCTTGCCGATCGAGAGGGTTTGTCGAGGATCGAGTTCAACCTCTCACACTCGGCCGAGTTCGCGGTCCTGGCTGTCACGCGAGGTCGCACTGTCGGGGTGGACGTCGAGTACGTGCGTGACTCGGTCGAGGTCGAGTCCCTGGCGAAACGCTTCTTCTCGGCGCGGGAACGAGAGAGCTTGCTCTCGTTGGAGAGGGGCGAACGCCAGCGCTCCTTCTTCGCGTGCTGGACCCGGAAGGAGGCGTACCTCAAGGCAAGGGGCGGCGGGCTCACGATTCCACTCGACCGCTTCGATGTGAGCCTCGCACCCGGTGAGACTCCTTGTTTACTCGCCGACCGGGGAGATCCGGATGCACCCAGCTCCTGGCAACTTCATTCGCTGACCCTGGATCCCCGGGCAGAGGCCGCCCTGGCGGTGGCCGCAACGACCGGCGAGAACCTCTCGATCCAGGTGAATCGATCCTTGAGGGGAGCCTGAGATGCGATCCCGATAGGCTGCGCTGCACTTGCATGGCCTCGGGAGGGATCCGCCATCGAGGCATACTCAGCCCGCGGTGGCCCAGGCATCTCAACCGGCCCCCCGGTGTCAAGGCCCCGGCCAGAGATCCGGGGAGTCGCCCTTGACGAAGTGATGGAGGAGCCCCGCAAGCTCGTGCGCGGCCGCACGCCAGGCATGGGCTCTTGTGGCATGGGGTGCCGAGAGCCAGTCGAGCGCAGAGAAGCGGCCGCTCGTGAGGTAATTGACGGGGTATGGCAGGATTCTCCAGCCAGCGCCACGAAATAAACCCATCGCCCTCGGCATGTGAAGGGCAGAGGTCAAGAGCGCCCACTTCTCGTCCGCCTGCGGCCGTACCAGCTCAAAGGTGTTGCGAGCGTTGTCCCGGGTGTTGAAGGAGTTGGACTCGTACGTGATGCGGGCTGGCGCGACACCCTGCTCCTCAAAGACCCTGGCCGCCAGACGGACCTCCCGTGGGTTGCCCGTGAAAACGATTCTGGACTTGGGGTAGCGCCTCGCCACCGCGATCGACTCGAACAGGCGCGAAGCGGCGTAGTTGTGGACCGTTTCACCGCGCTCCTCGCTGTCGGCCAGGACGAAGCTTCCCCCGAGGAGCACGAGGCCCGTCAGGTCCTCCGGAAGACCTCCGGGAAACGCGGCTTGGTGCGGAAATCGTTGCTCGAGGCAAGTGAGGAGCCATCGCCCGGTCGGCGTCCACTGCGTGACGACCAGGGGCAGGAGGCAGAGCACCACCGTGCGAGAGCGAAGCGAAGACTTCCTCCTGGCGGCGCGAGCCGCCAGGCCAAGGAGCACAACGATCAGGATGCAGTCCAGGTTGATGAGTGCGTGCCAGCAGATCTTGAGGAGAGTGTTCACCATGGAGCGGCACCCCACCCGATTCCAGGACCGAAGTCAAGCAGCGCACCACGTCGGCCGCTTTTATACCGCACGCGGGCAGTGATGAGACCTTTTGCAGCCTGCGAAAGGATGTGGCTGCTCGCGCCAGAGGCGCCCGGCGCCCATCAGGCGCCGAGGAGGGGGTTTGCGGCGAGCTGGCGGAGCCGCAAACGGCTCGGAGGGAGCCGGCGCCGGCGGCGTCGTCAGCACCTCGGTCCAGGTCGAGGGCTCGGCGTCGCTGACCGCCCAGCCGGCCGCGCCCGGTGCGCGGACTGGGCTGCGTGCAGCAGCGCGAGCAGGTCGTGCTCGCCTGGAGCAACACGGAGTCGTACGACTCGATCGCGATCCTCCGCAACGGGACCGAGGTCGCCGCCGTGGCGGGGTTCGCGGAGGAGCACGCCGACACGCCGCCGCCGGGCCCCACGTCCTACGCCGTCGTGGCGCGGCGCGACGGGAAGAGCGCCGCGCCCATCCCCTGCAGCGTCCTCGTGGACATCCCGCGGCCGACTCCCATCACCGGCTTCACCTGTCAGAGCAGTGACAGCCGCACCTCGCTCGGCTGGACGAACGGCGAGCGCTACGATGCCATCGAGGTCTTCCGCAACGGCCGGCTGCTCGGTCAGCTCGCTGATGACGCCACCGTCTTCGAGGACGCCTGGACGTCGGACCTCTTCACCGTCTACACGGTGCGGGCCGCCCAGGCGGGCATCTCCACGTTGCCCGCGACGTGCATGCTCAACACCCTCAGCGATCGCTACCTCATCTGGGCCGAGGAAGTGCGCGCCACGCCGGGCGCGCGAGGCGTCCCCATCCGGCTCTTCATCACCAACCCGCAAATCCTGCAGGGCATCCAGGTCGGCCTGCGGATCGATCCGGCGCTCATCCGCATCCGCGAGCTGAGCGTCGCGGGGACGGTCTCCGAGGCCGCCGAGTACGACTACTTCGCCTACCAGCAGTTCTACGTCCCCGGGGAGACGGCGGCCGGCATGCAGTTCGACACCGTCCCGCCGTTCGGCTTCAAGTTCCCCGCCGGCGCGGACCAGCATTTCCTCACGGTGATCGTGGACGTCCCCGAGACGACGGCGGGCGGCACCAAGGTCGCGCTCGACCTCGGCGTCTTCGGCAGGCCGGCGGTGGGCGCTCTCCTGACCGTCGGTGGAGTCTCGCTCACCCCTGACGCGGCGGATGGAGCCATCCTGGTGGGTGACTCGCCCGTGGCGGAAGTCGAGGCGGCCCGGGCCGTCGTGCCCGACGCTCCCGCGGGGGCAGGTCAGGGCGGCGGCGGGGCAGAGGGGCGATCGGTCACGCTCACCTGGCGCAACCGGGATGCCTACTCGAGCTTGAAGATCGAGCGCAGCGGCGTGGTCCTGGAGGAGATTCCCGGCGACCGCACGAGCTACGTCGACCTCGCCCCCGGCGCGGGGATCCATCGCTACCGCATCACCGCTCGACAGGGAGCGGCGGACAGCTTCCCCGTCGTCGTCAGCATGCTGCCGCAGGGCGTCCCGGGCACGTTCCTGCGCGGTGACGCCGACACCGACGGCCGCGTCGTCACCTTGACGGACGCCGTGCGCGCCGTCGCCTACCTGCTCCGGGGCGGCCCCGTGCCGCGCTGCCTCGACGCGGTGGACGCCGACGACAACGGGCGCGTCAACCTCACCGACCCCATCTCCATCCTGCAGATGCTCTTCGTCGGCTCCGGGCCGCTCCCCGCCCCGGGGCCGTCGGTCGCCTGGTTCGACCCGACTGCCGACGAGCTGTCCTGCGAGTGACGCCGCTGAGGGGTCTGACGACCACCGGAACCAAGAGTTACGACGAAGAGCGGAAGAATCCGGGGGGGCAAGCCGCTGGGGCCCCAGTGCTCAAGGGGTGGCGCAAATGGACACGAAACCCTGGATGGTAGCCTGGAGAACATCGTGAAGCTCGTAGATCGTGGTGGCAGAAGAAAGCTGTAAGCGATGCCAGATCAACGGGCTAACGCCGGTGAGCACCAGCCGGGGTACTTCGGCGTCCACGCGGCCGGGCTCGGGGAGTTGAACGGCGACGGGCTCGCCGACTTCGGCATCACGGGAGATGATCAACGGAATCGAGAAGGTCGGGCCTACGTGATCTTCGGCTCGAAGAACCCACCGGCGCGGCCGGCCCTTTCCTTCCAGGCGAGCGCAGGCTTCAACTTTTCCTGCACACCCCTGGCTTGGCAGCGCCCTCGTCAAAAAGGGCCATCCTGTCCACTCAGAATCGCGCCGAGCTATTTAGAAGACCATTCCCGCATAGCCGACCGCGACCGTGAAAGGCTCCGTCCCGTGCTCCACTTCGTGGCTGGTGGTGTGCTCGAGCAGCGTGCCCGAGGCAGCTCCAGCCTCGCGAGCGAACGCCGCAAGCGCTGCCAACGCCCCCGAGCCGCACGCGTTGCGGTGCTCCTTGGCCTCCTGGGGGATACTCTCCGCCTCCAGACGGGCGGCGAGATGGATCATGCGGTGGTCGTTGGCCCGCATCCAGCGCAGCGCCTCTTCCCCGGTGCCTGCCGGCAGGAAACCATAGGGCGCGCCGTAATGGGTGAGGTCGGTGGAGGCAACGGCGGTCACTTCGCGTCCACGGACGAGCCGGGCGAGGAGGCTTCCCAGCTCCGTCGGTGAGGCTTCGGGGGGCACCATGATCGGCACCAGCGGGATACCGGGGAAGAGCGCGCCCAGGATGGGCATCTCGACCTCGATGGAGTGCTCGGAGTCGTGGGCGGCCTCGTTCCTCTCCGCAAGAGCATCCAGTTGGCTGACGACCTCGTCCGCGAGCGTTTCGGCCACGGCGAGGGTTCCCAGTGGCGTTTCCCAGCCCCCGTGTGCGTAAACGGCGCTCTTGTGAAGCCGCTCGCGGTGGACCGCTCCGAAGACAAGGATTGCCGTGGGCTGTGACCTCGATGCGAGCGTCCTCAACGCGCGTGCGGCGACGCCACCGGAGAATCGCCAGCCAGCGTGGGGCACGGCCGCGCCGCGGAGGGTGGCCGGCAGGCCCTTCGGCGGCTCAAAGCCCGCGAGGAAATGGCTCAACTGGGCGCGAACATCTCCCGGGTAAAAGCTCCTGAAGCGCATGCGCCGAGTCGCGCCGGGCGAGGTGTTCATGTCCCCCGAGTCCGGAGCTCCTTGCGGAGGATCTTCCCGGTGGGCCCCTTGGGCAAATCAGGGAGGATCTCGAAGATCCTCGGGTACTTGGAGGCGGACATGTTCTGCCTGGAGAACTTGAGGAGATCTTCCGACGTTGTTTGAGGGACCCCGGGCCCCACCTTCAGTGATACGTAGGCTTTCACCTCCTCGCCGTGAGTCGGGCTCGGCACGCCCACGACCGCGGCTTCGCGCACAGAGGGGTGGGAGTAAAGCACTTCCTCGACCTCCCGCGGGTACACGTTGAAGCCGCCGCGGATGATCATGTCCTTGGACCGGTCGACGATGTAGAAGTACCCGTCCTCGTCCCTCCGGCCAATGTCGCCCGAGTGGAACCAGCCGCTTCTGAAGGCCTGCGCCGTCGCCTCGGGCCGGCGGTGGTAGCCCTTCATGACGTTGTAGCCGCGGATAACTACCTCGCCGACATCGCCCACGGGCACCTCGTGGTCGGTGTCATCGAAGATCTTTACCTCGACGCCGAAGATGGGCTCACCAATGGAGCCAGGTTTTCTCGGCTTCGAGAGCACGCTGAACGTCGCGACGGGTGACGTTTCCGAGAGTCCATAGCCCTCGAGCACCTGCACCCGGTACCGTTCATCGAAGGATCTCATGACGTCGACCGGCATGGCCGCGCCGCCGGAGCAGCAGTACTTGAGGCTACCGAGGTCATACTTCTCGGCATCCCTGAAGTTGAGGAGCTGGAAGTACATGGTCGGCACGCCGGCAAAGAGGGTGACCCTGTCGCGGGCCATGATGCTGAGCGCTCCCTGTGGATCGAAGCGCTCCAGGTAAGTAAGCGCCCCCCCCGCGAAGATGGTTGCGTTCTGACAGCAGGTCTGTCCGAAGCTGTGGAAAAGCGGAAGGGCTGCGAGCGTCACGTTGCCAGGTCCGAGAGTCTGAATCTGCGTGCGGCTCGACAGCATGCGCTCGGCCGAGTACTGCGCGTTCGAGTACATGTTGAAGTGGGTCAGCTCCGCGCCCTTGGGCTCGCCCGTTGTTCCTGATGTATAGAGGATCACGGCCGAGTCTTCGGCACCTGTCGAGACGATGTCCGATCTGGCTTCCAGGTCGACGGGGGGGCCGTTGATGGCCGTCAGGGGCCCCTTCGATTCATCCACGAGCAGGAGGTCTCTGGCAGAGCCCGCATCAGTGAAACCCTTCTCGGCAACGGAGGCGTACGCGTGCCAGGCCACCAGCGCCACGGCCCCGGAGTCCTTGAGAAAGTACGAGACCTCACGCGCAACGGACAGGAAGCTCAGCGGGACCACGGTTGCGCCCGCATGGAGGATTCCGAAGTAAGCGACCGTGAAGCTCGGCTTGTTCGGGAGCAGTACCGCGACCTTGTCGCCCCTTCGGACGCCCAGCTTCTGCAAGTGGTGCGCGAAAGCTTCCACACGGCCCGCGAGCTCCCCATAGAGGAGCCGCTTTTCACCATCGATCAGGGCCGTCTCATCCGAGAAGTAGCGGCAGCTGGTCCGTACCAGGCTTGCTAGATTGAGGCTCATGCCTCCACAATCTACTGCGCGTCCTCAGCGGGCTCAAGGAATCTCAGCGAGTCGAGACTCTTCTCGAAGGACGCTCTGTGCGCCTCATAGTTTTGCCTGGGGGTAACGTAGGTGAGGACGAAGAGCTCGTCGTTTCGTTTGGCGAAGACCTGGATGCGGCAGAAAAACTCCTTGTCAGACTGGCACTCGCTCTCGACGATCCACCTCTCGGGCTTCGCTTCCTTGTCGCTCTTCTTGAGCCGCTCATTCCTGAGGATCGTGTACCCGGAGAAGAGTTTGCTGCAGGCCTCAAGCGCTTTTTTCTTCAGATCTTCAACCGGCTCGGGCGACTTCTGGGATGACAAAGTGAACGTGGCGCCCGTCGCTGGGTCCCAGTACGAGAGATCGGTGTCAGCGCCCTTCTCCTCACTCCTCTGCCGGAAACCCCTCGGTGGCGAGATTGCCAGCCGCAATGGCTCCAGGGTCAGTAGCGTCTCGGGGGCATCCGTTCGAAGGGAGGGGATGGCTGGCGCAGGTTGGATCTGTGCCTCTGGCAGCACAGCGCTCTCGAGCTGTGGCCTCTTGAGCGAGTGCGTCGGTTTTTTCTCTCTCGGCTGCCCGGTGTTCAAGTTGGTTGTTGGTGCGATTGAGTCCTCGGGCAAGTCCTCGCTCGCACGCCGCACGTGCCTGACGCCGGAACGCTTGAAGGTCAGGACACCGCCCGAGGCGAGCTGTATCGCCACCTCGTCATCGGTCTCCTTGAGCACTTGACCGTAGAACACGTCTCCCGAAAGCAAGTCAACGCGATCTGCTCCGTGGACGTTTGGAGCAGCGCGGAGGGCCAGAACAAGTAGGCCTGCCGCAATGTTTTTTTGACAACCTTGCATGGATGTTGGCCTCCGCAATGACCCTGACTGGCAGAAAGCGACGATAAAGCATAGGATGCTCTGCCCACACCTGGCAACTGGTGGTGGACCGCAGTGAGCCCAAGTGCGTGCGCCGAGACGCTTTGTCAGCCCTGGTCGTTCAGAGTCGAGAGCCAGGCCCGCCACTCGGCGATCTCCGCTCCCCGGGCGTTCGGCGTGCCTTCACGCCAGAAGTCAGGGTTGACGATGGTGGGCTTCGCGCTCATTCGAGAAAGCGCGGATGCGGCAGCCGCGCGGACTTCCCCGTCGGTAGAGTCGAGGAGATCGACAAGGCAGGGGACCCAGTCGGCCTGCGTTCGGCGGCATTCTCCCGCGGCGTCCACAATGGTGAGGCTGACCGATCTGGACTCGTTTGAATCGCGGAGGGCTCTCTTGACTCGCGCGACGCCCTTGTGGACGACCTCGTGCTCGAGCACATAGGAGTGGGTCGCTTGATCCAGGCGCCGCAGGAAAGCGACATGGGCCTGAACCCGAACCTGGAAATCCGGGCTGTCGAGGAGCTCGGCGAGCTCTTCGAGGAGACGCAGGTCTTCGCCGGAACGCAATTGCCCCAACTTTTCGATGGCCCAGCGGGCCGTGCGCCTCGTGGCGGAGCCCGTGTCTCGAGCGTAAGTCAGCAACGCACCATTCAGATCAAAGGATCTGAGGAATTGAATCCATTTGGGTTCCAGCCCCGCGATTTCTCCCCGATCCAACCGATAGAGAGCGTCGATCTTCTCCCCCAGTGGCATGTCGGCTGGCAAGTGCCGATCCAATAGATAGTAAACCAGCGCCCAGGCGAGAGCGTAGTTACGCTCTCGGTGCTCTCGATCGTGGAACTGGCTCCAGCTCATGTCAAGAAGGTCCGGGAGTCGCAGAAGCGGCTCCTTGCCACGGGCGCAGTGGCGTGCAACTTGGCCCAGCTCCGGATTCAAGAGCGGAAATTCGAAACCGTCTGCGTCGAATAACGAGGTCTCCAGCGCGGCGGCGAGGCCTTCATTGAGCCAGCATTCGGAGGTGGCCGCAGGCCATTGCGTCGAGATGAAGTGGTGGGCGATTTCGTGAAGAAGCACTGGATCGGTGGTTTCGCTCTCGCGTGGGGCCGCGGTGGATTCGATTGATATCAGGTTCAGAAAAGGAATGTAGCAGCCCAGAATGTCGGGTGAGTAGTGGAAGTCGACGACATCGGTGTCCACTCCCTCCAGAAGGATTGTGGGGTGCCCGAGCCGTTCCCGAGGTACCTTGAAGACCGCACCCAGCCCCTCGTAAATCCTCTCCACCTTGCTGGCGACATGTTTCAGGTAGGTCTCGCTTCGGTTGGAGTAGAGCGTGAAACGACGCTCCGTGTGGGCGTGTTTGTAGAGGAGTCCGCAGCCGCTTCCTGACGCGACAATTCCCGGGAGAGCGAGCCAACCGATCAGTCCCAACAAACGCACGTGAGCCCTCATGGCGGCACGGTTTCCGTATTCGATTGGAACGTTGTGTGAACGGGACGAGCATCATCCGGACGCCAGATGTAGGCCGCCACCCGTTCTGCCGCCACCGTCCCTTCGACCGGCGCGAAGTACTCAAAACGCACCTCGTAGACAGGCACCTCGTAGCGTCGCGCGCCCTTCAGCACGAAACGAAGCTCGTCCTCAGCAATTCTGTGATATTCGTGGATGCTCAGGGGGCGATCGACCGCCACCGCGACCCGAAGTACGTCCTTGTGAGTCTCCTCCACGCGAATTGAGTAAAGTGGCGCGCCCCGGCAGCCAGCCACGAAAGCCATCAACGCAGTCAAGATTACCATGACAATGGAGCGCATCAAGAAATTGGAATCGGACTGTTGCAATGCGATGTTCCCTGACGCCGGGAGTGAAGGCCATTCCTTCACGAGTATTTGGCTTACCCACAGGGCTACAACAGCGATCGTACCACCTGGAAGCTCCCCTGGAAGTGACCAGGAGCGGCATGTGAAAAAGGAGCTATACGCCCCGGCGCGTTGGGCTCCAGATCCACTTGTGAATTTGCAAGTTGAGCCGCACGGGCAACCGATCTTCCAGGATCCAGCGAGCAAGGTCCTCCAGGGGCACTCGGCCAAAGGCGGGCGAAAAATGGACGGGCACGCTCTCCGGTATCCTGGGCCTCTCCCTGGTGAGCCAGGCGCGAGCCCATTCGTAGTCCAGTCGGCTCGAGATCACAAGCTTGAGCTCATCGCCGGCCTTCAGGGCCGGTATCACCTGCGGCTTGTTGCGGCTTGATTCTCCACTTTCGGGGCACTTCCAGTCGACGATGCGCCGGACCCTGGGGTCCACTCGATCAATGGGCACTGCTCCGCTAGTTTCGAGGAGCACCTCGTGGCCGCGGTCGCAAAGCTGTGTCAATAGCTCGTACACGGAAGTCTGAAGCAGCGGCTCGCCGCCAGTCACCTCCACCAGCGGGCATTGGGCCTCACCAGCCTTCTCCACGCATTCCTTTACAGTTCGGACCTCGCCATCAAAGAAGGAGTACTCGCTGTCGCACCACACGCAACGCAGGTGGCAGCCGGTGAGGCGAATGAAAAAGCAGGGCCGGCCAATGTGGGTCGACTCGCCCTGAATGCTGTGGAAGAACTCGCTGATGAGGAGCTCGCCCGGCTTGAGGCGCCCGAGCTGCTCGGGAAGCAATCTGGCGCTCACGTTGGCACGAGCATCGCGGAGCGGAGCTTGTCAGAGGCCGCCTTCGATTTGAGATCGCCGACGATGTCGAGCGCAAACTCGAGCGAGGTCCCGATTCCGCGGCTAGTGACCACGTTGCCGTCCCTCACAACCGGTTGGTTCAGATAGGTGACACCGACCAGCTCCTTCTCCATGGCAGGGTAGCTTGTTGCCCTGCGTCCCTTGAGCACTCCGGCGGCTCCGAGCGCGATGGGCGCGGCGCAAATTGCGCCGAGCTTCGCGCCGCGTTCATTCTGCCTTCGGATGAGGGCTTGAACCTCGGGGTCGTCGCGCAGGTGCATGGATCCTGGCATGCCCCCCGGCAGGATCACCATTTCCCATGGCTTGGCAGCGCCGGCGGAGAGGGTCTCGTCAGCCCGCACGACAATGCCGTGAGCTCCCCTCACGTCGAGCCTCTCCGTGCCCGTCCCGGCGATGGAGAGTGTCGTGACATCAATCTCTCCACGGCGCAGAACGTCGATGATCGTTATCGCCTCGATCTCCTCAAATCCAGGAGCCAGCAGAACGCAAATCTTCGGCATGTTGACTGTACCTTTCTATCTCAAGTCGCCGCGTTCGAGCCAGGCGCGCCAACCTCTTCGACGGCCGCCTCGGCCACAAGTCTTGCCACCTCCGCATCGACGTCGAAGATCTTCTCCACGGTCTCCAGGTACTCCGGCGTCGAGCGCGTTGCCGGGTTCTGGGGCATGAGAAACGAGCAGCAGTCGCCGTGCGGCTCGATGGACGTATCAAAAGTTCCGATCCTCTGCGCTTGCTTGACGATCTCGTCCTTGTCCAGACCGATCAGCGGGCGCAGGATCGGGAGCTTTGCCACGCAGTCAATGGTTCTCAAGTTCTCAAGCGTCTGACTGGCCACCTGCCCCAGACTCTCACCGGTCACAAGAGCCAGTGCGCCTTCCCTGAGGGCAATGGCCTCGGCTGCTCGCACCATGAACCTGCGGTAGAGGATCACTCGCAGCGCCTCGGGGCACTGGGCGACAATCCGACGCTGCAACTCTGCGAAGGCAATGCCGTAGAGGCGCGACCACCTTCCTGGTGGTTGTACCAGGGCGGCCAGTTCTCGAACCTTCCTCTGACTTTCGAGACCTGTATGAGGATGGCTGTGGAAGTGAACATAAGCCGCGGTCGCACCCCGCCGGAGGATTCGGTGTGCGGCGACGGGGGAGTCAATTCCACCGGACAGGAGACAAACCACCTTGCCGGCCACGCCAGTGGGGAGTCCGCCCCACCCGTCAATGCGTCCAAAGCCAAGGTAGGCCGCGTGGTTCACGAGCTCCACCTTCACGGGCAAATCCGGATCCTTTAGCTTCACGGGCCATTCCGTGACGCCCTGAATTGCGGCGCCGACCACGCGCTGGACCTCGAGCGAGTCGAAGGGAAAAGTTTTCGTGGCGCGCTTGCAGTGGACACCGAAGGTGCGTGGCTCGGATTCGCCCCGGACCACCTCCTGGGCGGCCCGAGACATGGCCTCCAGCGTCGGCTCGGAGGTGATGGCCGGCATGAGGTACTCGATCCCGAACACTCGCGTGAGTTTCTCCGCGACGCGATCCCAGATCGCCTCCGGGGTGAGAAGCACGATGAGCCGACCGTACAGGCGCCTGACGGTGGATCCTGATTCGGGACCCAGGGCGAGTCGCATGTTCTGTACGAGAGTCTCCTCGAAGTGATCGCGATTTCGTCCCTTGAGCGCCAGCTCGCCGTAGTGCACGAGCAGGTGCGACGGCGAAAAATGCGTCAGCGGCTTTTCTGTTTGCGAGAAGGTGAGCATGACTTGCGATCGATAGTATATACTCCGCGCGGCCATGATTGGGACATCGTGGGCAACGCTCCCTCGCCATTGGCGCCGGAGGCGCCCGGCGGCTATCGAGCGCCGGGGAGGGGAGGGACGCCGCCAGGCGGCCGGTGCTTGGGAGGTCTTCCTCCCCCGCGAGGAGTATCGTATGCGGGCACTGTCTCGGGCCCGTGGTCCGCGTGCTGGATTCTGCCGCGGATGAGCGTTTGATGCGCTCTTCGGTATAATCGGTCGCGTGAAGAGTCCGACCCAGCCCGGATTGGCAAGAAGTTCTCGCGGGCAAAAAAGAGCCGCATTGCGCCTTGGCGCACTCCTGGGCGTTCTTGCCCTCTCGGGGTGCAGTGGGTCTCCCCCGCATCGGACCGACTCTCCACCTCGACGCTCCGTCGCGGAAGTGCGGCCCGTGACGCCGGCTCCGCAGAGGCCGTTGATCGGGAAAACCCCGGTTGCGAAGACCCCGATCGACAGAAAATCCGAGTTGCAGGCTCCTCGCCAGGATCCCCATCCAACGACTCCTCCTGTGAGCAGAGAATCTCCGAAGGAAAGGATCCGCGAGCGCCTCCGCGGACTTCAGTCAACCAGCGAGGGGGCTCTCCAGACGCTGCGGGAGTTGTGGGAAGTGGAGGCCGAGCTGATCCCTGAGCTCATTCTCGAGCTTGAGAATCCCGCACCCACGCAAGTCTTTGAGCTCAAGATACTCATTCCTGACAAGGAGCGCTTTGCGAAAAAGAACGTGGGGCTCGATGCGAAGGGGCAAGTCTTTGTCTACGAGATCCCCGGGATGGGCGCGCTGGCTTACGATGACCTCGCCACAGGGCCAGCCAGGGGGAATGGCGTGAAGGTGATAGTGAAGCGTTTCCAATCCTCGGCTCCCTTCACGGTGGGGGAGGTACTTCGCGCTGCGTTACTGAATCGCTTTCGATCCAGCAATTACCCACCAGCCGACCACCGTTCGAACCTGATGGGTTGGTGGCAACAGTATTACGAGCAGGTGCGTCAGAGCCTGTAAGTTTAGGCTTTGCGCCCATGGAGGGAAACCGTGAGAGCCTCGGACGCTTCCCGGGCCCCTCCGAGAGTGCCTATCCCTTTGGCACGAGTCTCTCGCCCGTCACGGCGTCGTGAACGGTGATGGCGCCCATGGGGCAGCTGTCGGCGGCCATGAGTACGACGTCGCGGGGGTCCCCTTCGGGGTTAATGACTCGGGCCTTTGCCTCCGCATCGATTTCGAAAGTGTTGGGCGCGTTCTCCCGGCAAAGGTCACATGCCGCGCAGGCATCGCGGTCGATGAGGAGGTGAAGCGAGTTCATATTGACTCTCTTGTAACACGCGTGGAGTTCGCCTGCAAATCGCTACCCACCGGCTGTGCTTCGATCCTCCAGGAACCGCTTTCGTAGCAGCCACAGCGCGACGGCATCGTAAATGGCGTGTACGAGGACGGGTGCTAGCAGGTTGCCGGTTCGCTCGAAGATCCAGCCCAGGTACAGGCCGAGCAGCGTTGCGAAGATGGCGTAGGTGTAGGTCAGGGCGTGCAGCGCGCCGAAGAGCACGCTTGAGAGCCACAGGCCCTGCGTCCCGATCACCGTCTGGAGGACTCCTCGAAAGAGCACCTCCTCTCCAATGCCCGCGGCCCCGGCCAGCAGTATTCTGTCCAGGGCGCTCATCTCGCAGAGCGCAGCGCCCAGGACAGCCTTGACCTTCTCATAGATCCGGCGAAACGGCCCAAATCGGCGACCGAGTGGAGCGGTGAGCAGCACCGCAAGGAGGAGCAGGGGTGCCGTGGCGAGGAGGCCCCAGCAAAGCCCTTCGAGGTCCAGGCTGAATCGAAACGGAAACGCCACGCCCCTTGTCAGGTAGCCGATCCCTGCCGCCACGATGACGAGCGAGATCTCAAAAAAGAAGCCGAAGAGAAATACCTGTCGGGGCGGCAGGTCGTGGGACTCATCCATGAGGGGTGCCAGGAGCGCTCACCTCATTACCGCTGGCTGTACCAGGCGGGCGCTGGGAGGCTTGAAGCGCTCAAAGAAGTCGTTTCCCTTGTCATCAATCACGATGAAGGCGGGCAGGTTCTCGACGGTGATTCTGTAGACCGCCTCCATGCCCAACTCGGGGTAGTCGAGGACTTCGACATGGTGGATGTAATCCTTCCCAAACTTCGCTGCCGCTCCTCCGATTGAGCCCAGGTAAAACCCACCATATTTTTTGCAGGATTCCGCCACAACAGCCGAACGGTTTCCCTTCGCCAGCGTGATGAGAGAGGCCCCCACCTTCTGGAAGTGGGGAATGTAGCTGTCCATTCGGCCTGCCGTTGTCGGGCCGAAGGATCCCGACGCCATGCCCTGTGGCGTCTTCGCCGGGCCCGCGTAGTAAATGATGTGGTCCTTCAGGTACTGGGGCAGGTCTTCTCCGCGATCGAGTTTCTCCTTCAGCTTCGCGTGGGCGATGTCGCGGGCAACGATGATTTCGCCACTGAGAGTCACACGCGATGTCACGGGCAGCGCGGAGAGAGTCGCAAGCACCTCCCGAAAGGGCCGGCGAAGGTCGATGTGGGTCGCGCTCTTGCCAGAATTCTCCGCCTTCGCGCCTCTCAGGAATCGGCCGGGGTCGAGGTCGAGTTGCTCGAGGAAGACTCCGTCTCGGGTGATCTTGCCCTTCACATTGCGGTCTGCGCTACAGCTCACGCCGAT
>SXIK01000082.1 GCA_005772855.1 Planctomycetia bacterium
CTGGCGGAGCCGCAAACGGCTCGGAGGGAGCCGGCGCCAGCGAGAGCTGGCGGCTCCCGAGAGCCTGGCCCGGAGGCGCACGCGCAGCGTGCGACCGGAGGGGCCGCGTGTCGTTGTTGCCGCCGCCCTCGCTCCGCTCGACGGCGAGCCGTCGTGGGGGAGGGTCCGCCTCCCCCACCAGCAGAAACGAGCAGCAGACTTGAGATGGTCCTCCTCTGCCCATTCGGAATGTCTCACGTGTGGGCGTGCGAGGTATAAGACGGCTCCAGGAGCGCCGGAGCTGACGGCGTTTGTCCCGGGCGGGAAACGCCACAAGAAGGCGGCAGTCGCCTGGAACTTCAAGGACTGAGCCTCACGGGGTCAGGAGGGTGACTGAAGACTGACATCTTGCCGCTGGGGTATGCCGTTGTCAGTCAGCACCCTTCTCAGACCCTGTATGACAGGAAAGATCTCGTGGTTCCAATCGGCCCCCTGGCTGTCAAAGGCAAGTTGCTCGAGCTCGCAAATCCTGCGATCCTCCGCGAAAATGCCGTTGGTAAACCAGGCGATGAACGGCCAGAGCAGGTCAAGAATTCCTGGAATCGACGGCCGCTGGATCATCATCAACCCATAGGTATGGTTTGTCCGCTGCTCCTTGTCTCTTGGAACGTAGACATTCCACAGGTCCAGCGCGGGAGGGTCACTCCCACCGGTTCGGAATTTGAGTGTCTGATACGGATACTCGGTGCGAATGGTCATGAGGTCAGGCTCGCGCTTGGCGGCTTTCTTGGGCTTGCCTATGATGAACTTTTCTCCGAGCGGCTGTCTTCGGTTGGCGCGCGAGAAGGTGTAATCCGCCTCGATCCAGGTATCTCCCTGCCGCGTATCGAGCAATGTAGTCTTGATCCCGCCCATGAGGCGCCGGTGCAAGAACTGGTGGTTCATGTCCATCTGGTTTTCGTTCATGAACGTGAAGTGACACTTGACGAGCCGGTCGAGGTAACGGGTCTTGTACCCGGGATCGGTCGCCGAAGGGATCTGCGGGAAAACGGCAGATTCAAGCTTGTTCAACTCGCCCGGATAAACGAAGACCAGCCCGTAGGCCTCCCGGCAGGGATAGCTCCTCACGCTGTTGGGGCGCATGTTGCACTTGTCCAGGTAAGGTACGCTCACGCACTTGCCAGCAAGATTGTATTTCCAGCCGTGGTAAGCGCACTTGATACAGTCGCCTTCAACAACGCCCAGGTGCAGCGGAATCTGACGATGGGCGCATCTGTCCTCAACCGCGAATAACCCACCCTGCCGGGTGCGCACCAGCACGATCGGCTCCCCGGCAAAGAACACAGCATGGGTTTTCCCGGCCTTCACCGACTTCGATCGCGCCAGCGGATACCAGAAATTCGGATGAATCCCTGTCTTGCGAATATCACGAGCTCTCGCGCCCTCGTCTGTTCTCGAGCTCTCTCCGGATTCTTCGATCGTGTCCTCAGTCGACATGGAGGATCCTCAGAATTGGTCGTGCGCGGCAATCGCAACGCCGTGGGGGCAGTTGCTTGATCCCAACTTCCGCCAGAAGAAACTCGGAATTTCCCTGGCCTCTCACGGCAGTTGATCGGGCCGTCGCTCGCGCCGATGGGCACGATTTGCCCTCGCCTGTCACCAGTCTCTTTCCAGCCAGCCGGCTCACCATGCCAGCATCGTAGCCGCAGGGAGGGACGGTGTCAGCAGGCCGTCCCGGGGAGTACCCGCACGGGACGCGGCCCCTCCTCCCCGGCGCCTGACGGGCACCGGACTCCTCTGGCGCCGTGGCCCCCTCGGCCTTGACTCTTACTCCGCAGAGGTCGAGACTCTTGGCAAACTCACGTCACCATGCCCGAGCTCGACCTTCACACCACTCTCCGCCTGGTTCGGGGCGCCCAAGCTGGCGACCGTCGGTCGCTGGACGACCTGTTCTTGCGGTATCTCCCCAAGGTCCGGCGCATTGTCTCTCTCCGCCTCGGCTACGCGCTCAAGGATTTTGCCGCGTACGAGGACATCGTCCAGGAATCGCTCCTGCGTGCATTCGAGAAGCTCGATCAGTTCCACGAAAAGGACGAGGGTACGTTTTACCACTGGATCTCCACGTGCGTGGCGAGCGCCCTGAACCTCCACTTCCGCAAGGCCGGGGCGCAGAAGCGGGGCGGCGGCAAGGTCAAGGCTCTGGGAGAGCTGGGTGATGACGGCCTCACCGCCTCGATTTTCGCGAGCGCTGAGCCCGGACCTCGAACACGTGCCAGCACTCGCGAGCTGGAGGCAAAGCTTGAGGCGATAATTCTGGGCCTCAAGGAGCATCACCGCGAGATCATTGTGCTCCGGCACATCTGCGGCATGGGCTCGGAGGAGATTGCCAGGACGCTCGGATTTTCCAATCCCGCCACGGCCCGCAAGGCCCTTGAGCGAGCCATGGCCGAGCTCAAGCTGCAATGGGGACCCGGGGCGGGAGGGCTCCCGTGAGCGAAGCTGGTAACCAGGACGACGCGCCGGGGCGTGCCGACCGACTTTTCGCCGAATTCCTCGACGAGTGCCAGCGTGGCGGAGAGATGGACAGCTTTGTGGCCCGTCATCCAGCGCAAGCCAATGCCTTGCGGGCGATGCATTCGCTGTGGTTGGCCGGAAACCTCGGCGACTCTTCCGCAGCGACGGAGTCAGAAGCCATCGCCCCGACGCAGGAGCTCGACGGGCTGAGTGGCGCGCTACAAGCTCTTGCTGCGGCGCCGTCGGAATCGGTCAAGCCGGTGGCCGAGCACATCCCGCACTTCAAGCTCGTGGAAGTGCTCGGCGAGGGCGGTTTTGGCGTCGTCTGGAAGGCCGAGCAGGAGTGGCCGATTCGTCGCACGGTGGCCATCAAGATCGTCAAGCTTGGCATGGATTCACACGACGCGGTGGCTCGTTTCGAGGCCGAGCGGCAAGCCCTCGCCCTGATGAGCCATCCGGCCATCGCCCGGGTCTACGATGCCGGCGCCACCCAGCACGGTCGGCCCTACTTCGTCATGGAGCTGATTCATGGTCAGCCGATCACGAGCTTCTGCGACCAGCACGGCCTCAATGTCGACGAGCGCCTGACACTCTTTCTGATCGTATGCGATGCCGTGGCACACGCCCACCAGAAGGGCGTGATCCATCGCGATCTCAAGCCATCCAACGTCCTGGTCGGTCTGGATGGTGGCAAGCCTGTGCCCAAGGTAATCGACTTTGGCATCGCCAAGGCGATCGGTCAGGAGCTCACCGAGCACACGCTCCAGACGGGGCTGGGGCAAATTATTGGCACCCCGGCCTACATGAGTCCCGAGCAAGCCGACACTTCGCGAGTCGACATTGACACGCGCAGCGATATTTACTCCCTCGGCGCGCTCCTCTACGAACTCCTGGCCGGCGCCCCGCCTTTTGATCGAGAGACCTTGCGGCAAAAGGGCCTCGAGGAACTCTTGCGTTTTGTGCGTGAGGCCGAACCAAAGCGTCCGAGCTTGCGTGCGGAGCAGCTGTTCGAGGAAGGGCAGGGGTCCGGCGAGGCGCACCTCCGGAGTCACCGCCTGGTCGTGCGACGCTTGCGGGGCGACCTCGACTGGATCGTGCTCAAGGCCATGGCAAAGGAGCGCGATCGCCGCTACCCGACGGTGAGCGAGCTGGCAGCAGATATCCACCGCCACCTGCAACACGAACCGGTGCTTGCCCGCCCCCCCAGCGTGACGTACCGACTGCGCAAGCTTGGGCGCAAGCACCGCGGGGCAGTCGGTGTGGCGCTGACCTTATTGATCCTCGCCCTGACCACGCTGGGTGGCCTGGCCCATCGCGCCGAGAGTCGAGTCCGCGCTCTTCTCGATCGGGGCTGGAATGCCGTTGAGGAGCGCAAGGCTGGCGAGGCGCAGGGCGCGCTTGCTGCCTTGCTCCCAGACCACTACGGACGACCCACGGTGCGGGACTTGAAGGCAAGGGTCGAAGCCCTCGAATTGGAGCTGCGTGCCGAGGAGAGCGCCAGACACCTGGCTCAGGCAGAGCAGGATTGGGAACGTCACCGCAGTCAGCTCGGCACATCGCAAGCGCTTGAGAAGGAGTGGGAGCAGATACGGAAAGTGCTCGCGACCCATGCACCGCCCTGGGAACGAGAGGAAGAGATGGAGGCGCATCAGCGTCTGGTCACAGCGCGGCAGGAAGAGCAGACGCTCTACCACCTGGCCCTGGCTGGCTTCCAGCGTGCCATCGAGGCAGCTCCTCGCGATTCCACTGCCGAGATTCAGGCCCGGAAGGCGTTCGCCAGGGCCGACAAGGAAATGGCAGACCTGGCCGACTGGAAGGGCTCCGTTTCGTTCAGCTCGGAGTTCTTTCGTCGGCGAGGTGCCGATCTGGATCCCGATCTTTTCGCAAAGAAGGGCGGCCGGGTGCTCCTCCGGAGTCGACCTTCCGGGGCCGATGTCTTTTGCTTTCGCTACCAGGAGCGCGAGCAGCGCCTCCTCCCGCTCCCTTTTTCGCCTTCAGCCGCGGCCGTGGAGCCAGAGCAGGGCTGGCTCGCCCGCCCCGCGTTGGTGGTGGCGGCGGTGATGGACTCGTCGCTCTCTCCCTTTCAGGCTGGCGACCGCATCGAGACCGTCGCCGGCAAGTCCGTCGAGCTCCTGGGCGACCTGGCTCGCGCCATTGAAGGCCTCTCGCTGGATGCTGCGGTCGAGGCCAGGGTCGTGCGCTCGGGCAAGAAAGTCACCACCTCCTGGATCCCTTTCCCCACGGCTCTTTATGCAGGGCTTGAACCCAATCTTCGACTCGCTCCGGGCAAGCTCCTGAGCACGCGTGAGCAACTGGGATTTCTCGTGGAGGGCTATCCGCTCGATTGCATCCCCGGGGCAAGCCTGGGCCTTACCACCGACGGCGCGCCGCTGGACGTGGTCCTTCCCGACGGCAGCTATCTCCTGGTCTTCCGCCGCCAGGGATACCTCGAAACGCGTTTTCCCCTGCGCATTGCGGCCAGAGACATCGAAGTAAATGTGCGTGTGCTGCCAGCCGAAAAAGTACCCGCGGGATTCGTTCATGTGCCGGCCGGCCCGTTCATCCAGGGCGGCGACCCGCTTGTTTTTTTCCAGGCTTCACCACTCCAGGAAACCTCCGTGACGGGTTTCCTCATCGCTCGCCACGAGGTCACGATCGAGGAGTATCTTGAGTTTCTCAACGATCCCTGGACCGGCGTCGACGAGCAGGGCAGCGCAAGGCCCAAGTCGCCGCAGGTCGTCCAGTACCTCCAGCAGCTAGTGGCACACGGCAATCTCAAGAACGAATCCTTGCACCTGGTGCCGCGCTGGGCAAAGGAAGAAGATTCGCCCCTGGTTGTCCGCGGAGAACCAGGACGCTGGGGATTGCGAGGCCAGAGGAGCCAGCAGATCACGTGGCCCGTTTTCGGCGTCTCCCAGCTCGCGGCCCAGGAGTTTGCCTTCTGGCTGACGCAGAAGAGTGCAGGAGGACTTGTGGCCCGCTTCCGCTTGCCCACGGATGCCGAGTGGGAGAAGGCGGCTCGCGGCGTCGACCAGCGTCATTTTGTCTGGGGCAACTATCCCCTCTGGAGCTTCAGCTGGACGTTTCGGGGCATTCACTGGCGGAAGAAGGAGATCATCCCGGTGGGACTGTCTCCCTTCGACGAAAGTGTCTACGGGGCACGCGATCTCATCGGTTCGGTGAGCGAACTGGTGAGCGACAGGCCATCGTCGCGTTATCTGTTCTGTTCGGTTCGTGGCGGCAATTGGTTCGATACGGACGAAAACTATGGCCCTGTCCCGGCTCGCAATGGGCTCCTGCCCTGGGTCCCCGCCCAGTACGCCGGTTTCCGTCTGGTGGGAGAGCTGCTCGAGCCGTAGCATTCGCCCCACAAATCGACCCGCGAGAGCCATACTTCTCGCACGGGAGTAAGACCTCCACCGTACCGGACGCCTCCGGTAGAGCAGGCCGCTGGCGCTTCGCAAGGCAGGCCTTGAAATGTCTCATTCGTGGCCGGGTCAGGTCTAACGACATTCCCCGTAGGCGCTGCAGCCGAGATCCATATCGGCGCCACCCGGATCGGCCGACGGATCCGAGCCGCAAGTTTCCGGTCCGGGAAAAGGGATTTGCGTGCCGCCGAGGAAGAGGTACTGAAGCGTCACGATGGGGTCGGTGATGCCAATGACTCCAGAATCGTCGGCATCCAGGGCGTCGAGGCAGCTGGGCGTCGCGCCATCGACAAAGAGGTAGTTCAGGCTGCGGATGGCATCGGTGATTTCGAGTCGGCCGTTGGCGTCGGCGTCACCCCGGCGGAAGAAGGCCATCGTTGCGAAGCTCCAGACCGGGCCCGGCGTTGATGCGCCGCGACCGTTTCTGGCAATGACCTGCCAGCGGTAGCTGGTGCCGGCGGCAAGAATCAGGTTGGAGCCGTCGGCGGGGTAAATTGCCAGGGGAGTGCCGAGCTCACGCACAAGGAGTCGGTCGACGGCAGCGGGGCGGGTGTCCCCCTCGCTTGCGGGCCAGAGATAGAGGTCGAACGTCTCCGCATACTCCGCCTCCCAGAAGAGCTGAGCTTCGTTTGCGAGGACCACCCGAGACGGCAGCACGCTGGCCGGAGCTGGCGAGTTGGGCACGCCGGGCGGTTGCGTGACGATGGTGACCTCTGCGGGTGGCTCGGTCAGCTCGGGGGCGTTGGCGTCGAAGATGATCTCGGCATCATTGGTAACCCTGGTCCCGTCGGCCACCGTCGAAGCGGGCAAAACGCTGAAGCTGACGTGGCCTCCACAGGGTGTTGACTCGGCGCTGATCTCACCATTTTCGTCCGCTGCCGGGCAGTCGAAGGCCAGAAACCCTTCCCGCGGTTTCCAGGGCCAATTGCCAGCAGTGCTGATCGTCCAGCGAATGACACCCTGCTCCTCCTCGCCCAGAAAAGCATCGCCGGCCGGCTCCACGGAGCCGACGATGCGCAAGTCGACCTCGACCGAGTCTGGCTGTCCGTGGCGATACTCGATCGTTCCACTCCAGCGAGCCACTGCGACGGGGCGGCTTCCGGACGCCTCGTAGTTCGACGGGTCGACCACTGGACTGCTGGCCCCGGGGAAGTCCTCGAGACCGGTGCCATTGCCTTCGCCCAGGGACACAAAGATCGGCTCGGGGCGAGCTTCGATGGCGACGTCAAGAAGCTCAACGGTGGTCCAGTCGAGCTCGGGATCGAGCCGGTCCACGATCTCGACGTAGCGTGCGGCGGCCCCGGTGTCCTGCTGAGTGTTTTCAAAATCGATGCGGTATTCAATGGCCTCCAGGGGATCAATCTCTGCATCGCCGCCCTGCGAGCCGGATCCATTCTTGTCGTTGGGGTCGAAGGCGCTGATGAGTTGAGTCTTCAAGCTACCGCGCTTACCAAGGGTCGACGGCGGGGGCACCAGCGCCTCGCGCGGCAGGGGCGCAGCTTCGCAAGGTGGGCAGGCCGGCTGAATCACGGCCTCGGTGGCACCGCCCGTGACCAGGATCTCGACCCCGTAGAGATCGCCCGAGCCGGGCATGAGCACGCTGGGCGACAGGGAACTCACCACCGCGTTCGTGCTGGGCTCGACAATTTCAAGGCGGTACTTGGTGTCGTTCTCGAGCCATTTGAGAGCGAAGTAACCCTCCCTGTTGGTGCTTGCAAACGCCATGGGTTCAGTTCCCAGCAGAGCGACCACAAGGACTCCCGGCACGGCTTCGCCACGCTCTTGCCCACGCACCCAACCCGTGATGGCGGCCGGGGGATAGCCCAGCGCCTGGAGGATCGCATGGCCGAAGGGCGGTAGCGCCGCGGGAGAAGCAAAGCCACGGCGAGTCCCCAGGGCCGCGAACTCGACAAGTTGCTGGTAATACTCCGTCCACGTGCTGCTTCCCTGCGCGAGCTTTGGAATCGCTTGCTGCCATTCTGCCTCCGAAATGCCTTGAGGAGCCGGGGTATGACTCCAGTCGATCGGCTCATGGGTCTGCGGATTGAGCAGGAGAATGTCAAAATCGAAGGGGCACTCCGTTGACTCCGGCGGACACTCCTCCGGGGTGAACTGACGGCGGAACCAGATGGGAACATCCACCTTGCCGCCGGGGGGGATAGCGCCGTCGGCCGTGGACGGAGCACGTCCAAGTCCGAGGATCGAATCACGAAAGATCTGGCGCTGACGCGCGAAACCGAGCGTCGTCCCGGGCGGGCCGACGACTCGAAACAGGGGAGGCGGGAGGACTTGCGAGCCGAGATTTTCAAAACGCAGGGTGAGGCGTGAAAGGGTGTTGTTGCGATAGATTCGGGGGCCGCGGACCGTCACCCGGGGGACTTGCGGTCCGGAGGGCGGAGTGATGACGAAGGCTCCCGGCAACGTGGTGATGGGCGCGCCACCGACCCAGGCGACAAGGTCATAGACACCCTGCGGCGCAGAGTTCAAGCGAAAGCGCGCGTCGATGCGCCGCTCGGAGAGGCGCTCGACTTCGGTGGCCTGAAAACTCGCCCCGCCGGCAATCGGCTGCAGTCGAAAACCAATGTCCGGCGGCAGCGCCAACCCAAGGATCGACACGGCCAAATGCAGATCCGCCGCCTGACCACTCCGCGCCGGAGTCATGCTGTGGAGCAACGGAGCTGTCACCGCCTCGAGCGTGAGTGAGAACGAGCCCTCGGCCGTCGGTAATCGTTGCGCCTCGACCAGGACAAAGCCCGCTTGAGCAGGAGCTCCCGAGAGGACAATACCCGGAAACGCGGCCTGGGCTCCCCCCAGAGCCTGATCCTGGAGCCCACGCTCGGGTGGGTCGCCCCAACGGAAACTGAGCACGGCCGAGTTTGACGGCGCCCTGGCCTCCAGGCTCAAGCGCAAGGTGACACCTGGCTGAGGCGCAAATCGAAAGCAACGTGCTCGTGCTGTCCGGGTCAACGACAATTCCACCGTCTGTCCGACAGCCAGTGGCTCGGGCACTGCGCAGCCCTCGCACGCGTCGCGCTCGCCGTTCTGGTTCCTGTCTCCCAGTGCGAAAAGACTGACTTCACCTTCGTCCCTTCGCTGGCTGGCGAGCAAGTCGCCCACTCCATCGGCAGTCTGATCCCCCAGAGCCAGCAGGGTCATTCCCAGGCGATCGTCGGCCACCGAGCCGTACCAGCTCCACAAACGGCCGCCATCGCTGCCGCGAAAGATGTCAATCCGGCCAGTGCGCCCCTTCGCCGGCGCGCTCGAAAAAGGGGCGCTGATGGCAAGCTCGGGCACGCCGTCAAGGTCAATGTCGGCCACCTGCGCGAGGCCAGCGCCAAAGAGCGCTCCCGGTTCGGCGTCACTCAGAACGCGCAGCCTTGCGCCCAGAGTACCCCCGGCAGCCACGGGCTCAACGCCACCGCGCAGCACATAAACCTTGCCCGGAGGGGGGGCTGGCGGATCTCCTGAACTCTGGCACGGATATGGGCGTCCCGGGCCAACAGCCGACACCAGAAAGTCCTCAAGACCGTCGCCGTCGAGATCCTCACTCAGCGCGATGGTGCCACCCAAATGCTCCCCGGGTTGACCCTTGAGCCGCACCAGTAAAGTCCCGTCCGCACTGCGTATCGTTACCCAGCCAGCAGTGTCGCCCCCGGGCCGCGGGTCCTGGCTGCCGATGAGAAGATCCGCAGCACCGTCGCCATTGACATCACCAGTGCCCACGAGGGTGCGGCCGTAGCCTTCGAAATCGACCTCCCCGATCGATTGCGACAGAAAAGTTCCGGTACTGTCGATCAACAGAACACGGCCCCGCCGCTGTCCGCCAGGATTGCTGCCCGGTACACCCAGAGCAAAGCGAGGATCGTTTCCCACGGGCACGACCGCCACGGCCGCGCCGAGGAGCTCTCCGGTCGCGGCGCCATCGAGGTGAAAAAGCTTGCTGGCGCCTTCAACCGTCAGCTTGTAGGCAACTGCACGGCCACGGTTGTTGTTGGTACACGGCGCACCGACCAGGAGGAACGCGGACGTCTGTTCGTCCCCGGGGAGTTTGCGGACAGGGAGCGAAGCCAACGCGTATCCGAAGTTGCCGCCCGAACCCATTTCGCCGATGGAAAAAATCAGAGTTGACGTTCGCCCGCTGATGACATGCACCACACCCACCGAGTCCGAATCGTCCGGTCGACCCAAGGCGCTGGTGGCATAGTCCTCGACGCCGTCCCCGTCCAGATCGCCGAGTTGGACCAGCGCGGCCCCAAATTGAGCCTGTCCCCGCAGGCTAAACGTGGGGTGCCGGCAATCGTCGGCCAGGGTCTTCCAGTCCGCAAGAAGGCAAAGCAAGGTCGCGGCTGACAGCCAACTGCCCCGGGACACCCGGGAATGGGTCGATTGGATACGCATGGTGAAGGATTCCATTATAGACGCGGGGAACACCCTGAAGAGAACACCCACGGCGCCTGGCCGTGACAGGACCATTTGCCCAACCAGGAAACCAGCCGCTGTTCAGACTGGCCAGGTGCCTGGCACCTTGTCGCGAGTCGTTGCCATGCCCCAAATGCATCAAGGATGCCTGTCAATGTGACAAAACAGTCAGGGGCCTGGTACCCTGACCCCGTTCCTTTGCTTTCTTGTGGGGAACAGCGCAGAGTCGCTGTCGCTCGGAGCCATGGAGCGTCCAGGAACCCTTCCGTCCCCCCGTTGCAGGAGACCGCACGATGCCACTCCCTTCTCGCGCACTGTTCCCAATCGCCGTCGCTGGCGACCGCGGACCGGTCGAGCGCTGGGGATGTGTCCCGCCATCCCTTCGACGCGCGTTTCCGGGACGTCCTCGGCTCCAACCACGGCACCTTTGTCGGCGTCGGCGCGCCTGCGCTCGAGCCCGGCCATGACACCGCCGGCGATGCCCCCGAGCTCGATGGGACCGATAGCTACCTCTTGCGAGCGATGGAGTTGAGTGCCCTGGAACGTTCCGTCGCCGTGACGACAGCGCTGATGAGCATGGCTCTCAACCCACGCTCCTCGAGCTCGTGCACGGCCGCAATCGTGGTCCCCCCCGGTGTCGTCACCTGGTCTCTGAGCATGGCAGGATGCTGCCCCGTGTCTTTTACCAGCTTGGCAGCACCGAAAACCGTCTGCGTGGCAAGCCTCATCGCGACGTCTCTGGGCAAGCCCATTTTCACACCTCCATCGCACAGTGCCTCGATGACCATGTAAATGTAGGCTGGGCCGCTCCCACTGAGTCCGGTCACCGCGTCCAGGTGCTCCTCGTCGACCCGAACAACCTCGCCCACCGCAGCGAAGATTGCCTCGGCAAGCAGCATGTGGTCCTCCGTGGCAGGCTGACAACAGGCGATGGCGCTTGCGGCTGCATCCACCGTGGCAGCTATGTTGGGCATGACGCGCACCACAGGGTTCTGTTTCCCCAGGCGGTCGCGGATATGGGTGCTCTCCACTCCGGCAATAATCGAGACAAAGAGCTGTTCGGGCCGCACGGAGTCGCGGATCTGATCCAGCACCTCGTTGAGAGTCATGGGTTTGACGGCAAGAATCACGAGGTCAGCAGCAGCGACGGCCGGTCTGGGATCCCTGCCGATGGTCACCCCGTACTGTTTCTTGAAGGTCTCGAGCTTGCCGGCGTGAACGTCGATGACCGAGATATTCTCGGCACCGGTGAGACCGGAATTCAGGATGCCACGGAGAAGCGCTCCGCCCATGTTTCCCCCACCAATCAAGCACATCTTCTTGTTGAGCATAGGTGGCGGATTATACCTCACGCGGCCACGAATGAGACATTTCAAGGCCTGCCTTGCGAAGCGCCAGCGGTTCTGCTTCACCGCCAGGCACCCCCTCCGCAGGCGGCGAATCACGTCGAGCAATCCGCCGGCAGCTCGACCGTCTCGTCGGCCTTCTTCCTTTTCCCGCCAGCTTTCTTCTCCTTCTCCTCGCCCGTGGCGGGCAAAAGCTCACGGAGCAGCGCCAGCTTGCCGTAGATGACGAGCGTGTCCCCCACCTCGACCCTCGAGTCAGCGTGCGGAAAGTTGAAACGGAGGCTGCCCCTTTCGATGCCAAGCACGAAGATGTCACGGTTCGTGAGGTCCGACTGCCTGAGCGTTTTCCCGGCGATGGGAGAATCCGGAGAGACTTGCGCCGAGACAACCGCATAGCCCGATTTGAAGCGGAGCATCTGCTCGAGCCGGACTTCAGGGAACCGGGCCCGCTCCTCCAGAAAGCCGATGATCTCGCCCGCGACATCCACACCGGAAGCCTCCTCGATGCCCTCGAGCCCCGGAGAGCTGTTGACCTCCATGATCGCGGGCCCCTGGGTGGTTTCGAGCATGTCGACCCCGGCAATGTTGAGACCAACAATTTGCGCCGCCTTGATCGCCGTCTCCTGGTACTCCCGTGAGAGGTCGAGCTTCGTGACCGTTGCGCCCAGATGCACATTGGAGCGAAACTCATCGGGCGCGGAGGCGGAGCGTCGCATGGCGGCCACCACCCGGTTCCCGACAACGAAAGCCCGAATATCCGTGCCCTTCGATTCCTTCACGAACTTCTGGATGAGAAGGTTCTGCTTGGCGCTCTGGAAGGCCTCGATCACCGCCTCGGCCACCTTCGCGGTGTCGGCCAGGATCACGCCGATCCCCTGCGTGCCCTCGAGCACCTTGAGGATCACCGGAGCGCCCCCCAGGCGCTCGATGGCAGGCAAGATGTCCTTCTTTGCCCGCACGAACTCGGTCGGCGGCATGTTGATTTTGTGGCGGCTGAGCACCTGGAGGCAACGCAGCTTGTCACGGCTCCGGGCGATTGCCTGGCTCTCATTGGCGCAAAAAATGCCCATCTGCTCGAGCTGGCGAACAAGAGCGACGCCATAGAACGTGATCGATGCGCCAATCCGAGGGATTACGGCGTCGGCTCCCTGGAACTGCTCGCCCCGGTAGTGAAGCGTGGGGCTCGTGCTCACGCCCATCGCGAAGAGCTTCGGGTTGTAGACACGTACCTCGTGGCCCTTCTTTTGCGCGGCCTCAACCAGGCGGTGGGTGCTGTAGAGCTCGGGATTGCGTGACAGTATTGCGATCTTCATGCGGGTTTGTGGCTGCGAGGGGACTTGCTCATGGTGGAAGGATCGGAGAAGCTCTATCCCCGGCATCCAGGCCTTTCAAGGAAATTGTGACTACATGCGTCTGTGCGATGCACACACCCACTTCTTCTCCCGAGCCTTCTTCGACCTCCTCGGTAAACAAGCCGCGAGCGCCCGGAACCTACGCGCCGACGTGCTGATTGAGGCTGTGGCGCGTGAAGCAGGAATCGTGCTTCCCTCCCCGTCCCCGTCCACCCACGCCGGGCAATGGCTCCGGGAGCTCGATCAGCATGCGGTCGAACGCGCCGTGACGTTTGCGAGCCTTCCCGGTGAGGCAGAGGCGGTCGCCGAAGCCAGCCATGCGTCCGGCGGCAGACTGATTCCGTTCGTGCTTGTCGATCCGACCACGACAGCTGGCCTCGAGGCCGGGAAGCACGCCCTTCAAGCTCTGGGCCACCGCGGCATTCTCCTGTTCCCGGCAATGCACCACTTCGACCCAGGATCCCCGGCACTGGACAGCCTTTACCGGGACTGCGCCCGACACCAGGCCCTCGTGATCGTCCATTGCGGGCTCCTCCAGATCAAGCTACGGGATCTCCTCGGAATCCGACCCGCCTACGACCTGCGTTTCGCGAATCCAATCTCCGTGATCGGGGCCGCTGAAAAGCATCGGGACGTCCATTTCGTTCTCCCACACTTCGGCTGCGGCTTCTTTCGAGAGACTCTTCTGGCGGGCGCGCAGTGCCCCAATATTTTGATCGACACCTCGAGCTCGAACTCCTGGATGGCTGCGCAACCGGAGGACTTGACGCTCGAGCGAGTCTTCCGTAAAGCCCTTCAGGTTTTTGGGCCTCGACGGATCCTCTTCGGCACGGATTCCTCGACCTTTCCGCGAGGTTGGCGCTCCGATTTGTTCCATGACCAGGAGCGTGCACTCGATGCGATTGGACTTTCGGAACCAGACCGGGCGCGTATTCTGGGTGGCAACTTGCTCGAGCTTTTCCAAATTCACTAAGTCAGAAGGCACGTATGTCCCCACGCGACGATCGTTTGCAAGTCTTCACGAAGATGGCCGAGGCCGATCCCACGAACGAGCTGGCGCACTTCAGCCTTGGCAAGGCACACTTCGAGCTAAGAAATGATGCCCAGGCAGAAAGCGCTCTGCGTCGCACGCTCGAACTGAATCCCGGACACGCACAAGCCCATCGTTTCCTGGGCGAAGCCCTCCTACGCATGGGACGTAAGGAGGAGGCCGTGGCGGTGCTCAAGGCCGGGATACTGATTGCGCACGAGCGGGGAGAGTTCCAGCCGCGCAATCAAATGCAGGATGCGCTCGAGAAGGCCGGCGTTGAGCCTCCGAAGCCACAGACGATCGTGAAGCCAACCTCCTTCAACGCCGCGCCAGCTGGCGCCGCAGCCCCACCGGGTACCGCGACCTCGGCGGGCGGATTCGTCTGCAAGCGCTGCGGACGAGCAAACCCACGCATGGAGGAGGCCCCGTTCCTCAACGATCTCGGGAAGCGGATTCACGACACGATCTGCCAACCCTGCTGGCGGGAGTGGTTTGCCATGTCGATCAAGGTGATCAACGAATACCGACTCAACCTGCTCTCACCGCAAGGCAACGAGGTCTACGAGACGCACATGAAGGAGTTCTTGGGGCTCGAGTGAGCAAGTTCGAGAACGTTGAGCCTCTCGATCAGGGGCTTGAAGGCTCTGGCACTTGTGTAATGTTCCAGCGCAATCGCCCCCGAACGCCGCTCGTAGGCTTTCCGAACTTTCTCGGAGGTGAGGGCCCGAGTGATCTCCGTGGCGAGCACAGATGTGTCGTCAGACACGATGGCATCACGCTCATGCACAAGCCCGGTCCCGTAAGCGCCCACGGGTGTCGTGGCGAGCGCCTTCTGGCGAGCCAGCGCCTCGATGGCCCGGCGCCGAACGCCACTTCCCATGCGGAGGGGCAGCACCACCAGTGCACAGTCGCGGTACTCCTCGTCGAGCTGATCGACCCAGCCAATCCTGTCGATGCCTGGCCCCGGCTCGATGTGCCTCGCCGCCTCCCCCACAAGACGCAGCCTGCATGTGGGAACGACTCTCGTAATCAGCGGGAAAACCTGTCTCCGAAACCATCGGAGCGCATCCAGGTTTGCGGGTGTTTCGGATCCGACGAAGAGAAGGCGCGGTGGACGCATCGGCTCCCTGAACTGGGGGGACATCTTCTCGATGACCTCGGGCTCGACGCCACCCGTCGGGGGAGTCCATACCAGATCCTTCTTGATACCCAACTCCCGTAGACGGCTGGCATCGGCGTTCGAGGAGACAAGCACCGCGTCGGCGAGCTCCAGAAGCTCGAGCTCGCGCCCCGGATCCTGAAGAGTCCACAAGACGTCCGGGCGACCTCTCCGAGCATGGGATTGGTGAACCTCAAAGCCGATCCGCTCGAGGTCGATGAACTTTTCCACCTGAGCTGGAAAGACGCTGAGCGCTCGAGCGAGGTGAACACCCGTCACGATCACGGCGCGGTAATCCTCCTCCGCCTGGAGCGATCGAAGGAGGCTCAAGAGGCGCGAAGGACAGTCCTGCCGGCTGCCCAGGCCAGTTCGAATCGAGAGCGCAGCCCGAAGAGTGGAGATCGTCTGGTACAGAAAGGAATCGATCGAGGGATGCGGGACCTTGTGAACACGACGGGCCCAGGAGCGCAAATCGTCAAAGCCTTCTTCCTCGGCCGGCGAAAGTGTCCTCTCGCAAAGGATGACAACGTCAACAGCCGCGCCGGCGACCGTGAGCGCTCTCGCGAGCTCCAGGGGTCGTTCCAGGCGAGCCTTGGTAGCAGGAAAGCCGTGGGAGGCCGCGACTACCAATACGGATTGAGGCTCGCCCCAATTTGAGGGCGGAAGGTCACGGGGAGAAGCCGAAAGGATTTCTCTCATGCCCTGTTCATCGGCAGCACTGGCGGCATTACTTTCCAGGCTCCCCATAAAGCCCCTGCCCCGCAGCCCAAGTTACCGGAACGATCCGCTAACAAACCAGAAGACGGGTGCAGTCGAACCGCGCCAGAAGCTATCCCATTCGCCGCGGAAGCTTCCGAACCCGCTCGACGAATGTTCCACCGGTTTGACAAGGTTACGCCGTGATACTATAATCAAGCTCTGTCGGTACTTCACAATTGACTTCAAAAGGCTCCGGAAAGCCGGACGCTCGTCGGTAATTTGAGAGATGTTCCACTTCGACCCCGCCTACTTGCTCTTCGTCGCCCTGCCACTCCTTGTTATCACCGGCTTGGCCCACCTATGGGTGAAAGTGTCCTATGCGCGATACTCGAAGGTGGGCAACGCTCGCGGTATCACGGGAGCCGAGGCAGCAAAATACATCCTGCACGCCGAGGGGCTGGACAACGTTCGCGTCGAGCCCGTGGAGGGCTGGCTGAGTGACCACTACTCGCCGAAGGAGCTGGTGCTGAGACTTTCGCCCCAGAACTACTCGGGCACTTCAATCGCCGCGGTGGGCATTGCCGCCCACGAGGCCGGCCATGCAATCCAACACGCCAGGCGCTATGCGCCGCTCGCGCTGCGCAACATCGCGGTGCCAATGGCCAGCATTGGCTCCGGCTTCGGCTACCTGGTGATTGTGATTGGGCTTGCCATGTCGGGCGGCCGCAACGTGATCACCCCGCTCACGCTCATCGGGTTGGGGCTCATCGCCTCGGTGGCGCTCTTTCAAATCGTCAACCTGCCTGTCGAGTTCGACGCAAGTAGACGCGCGCTCCAGGTTCTCCCCAGACTCGGAATCCTGAGCGGGGACGAGAACCGCGCCGCCCGTAACGTCCTCGTCGCCGCCGCCATGACCTACGTGGCTGCCACCCTGGCCGCGATCGCGGAACTGCTCTACTGGGCCTGGCGCCTCGGGCTTCTGGGTGGGTCCCGCGACTCGGACAGCAATCGAACTTGACGTGGATGCTCGTCGCTGGGGAAGAAGACCTCCCCCGCGACGACGCGTCTCCGGCGCCGACGGTCAGGGCGCCCTGCTCAGGATGTCCCAATCATGTCCGCGCGTTGTATACAGGGAAGTGGACGGCGGCGAACGACACCGCACGCCCCGCCTGGATCGCACAACAAGCTCGAGGAGACCCGGGATGGAGAAAACAACGCGTTCACCGCGCAAGCCCTGGACCGTGATCCTGTTCTTTTCCGCAATGGTCCCTGGCACAGCGGTGCTCTGGGCGCTGCAGGTGGGGGGCGATCCGGTCGTCTTCCGCCCCAGCTCAACACGCAAGGAGGTGAGCCTCCCCCGGGGAGAAGTCAACCTCTTCCAGGTCCTTCAGGGCATCGCCGACTCGACCGGCGTGACCGTCTGCTACAAGGGGGAGGATCCTCCCGAGACGACGATTCAGCTCGCCCGCGCCCTCGAGAAGCCCGACCTGGCAACCGCGGCAGAGGTGTTGAAGACCAACGGTTATGACTTGAGCGATGCCCTGTTCAAGGGCAAGACGGTCAGTTGGGTGCAGAAGCTCATCGTTCCCCAGCGCACAAAGGGCAAGATCCTGCGGCCCCCGGAGGCCCCGGAACCACAAAAGCCTGCGTCCGGGACGCCCGGGACAACGCAAAACGTGGACCCCGAAGCACGCACGAGGCCCGGCGGCCGGTTGAGCCTCTATGTGCGCGAGACGGGCGGCGGAGCAAGCTATGTGGTGACCCTCGAGACCGATTCGCGCAAGGAGGCGGAGGAGGCCCTGAGCCTCCTGAAGGCTCACCGTCAGGCGAAACTGACCGGGCAGTCGAAGTAATGCCGACCCAGTTTCCGGTGGACGTCGCGCGGGGCTCCTCGTTCAATGAGACCGTATTTACCCGGAACAGGAGAAGATCCCATGAATCGACGTCTCTTCCTTGTCAGCGCTGCGTTTCTGGCTTGCGTGGCGCTGATGCAGGCCGTCCTGGCAATCACGGCAGCCCAGCCCACCGGAGCTCGCCTCCTGAGCGCGGCCACGACTCTCTTCGATTCACTCAGCGACGAGCAAAAAAAAGCCGCCCTCTTTGAATTCTCGAGCGAGGAACGTTTCAACTGGCACTTCATTCCGAAGGAAAGAAAAGGCCTGCCCCTCAAGGACATGCAGGAGTCCCAGCGGGCCAACGTGACAGCCGTGCTTGAGGCCGGGCTCAGCAAGACTGGCGCGAAGCGTGCCCAGAACGTCATGAGCCTCGAGGACGTGCTCAGGGAGATCGAGGGGCCCAAGAGGCGTTTCCCGCGTGACCCCCTCCTCTACCATGTCTACTTCTTTGGCAAACCATCAAGGTCCGATCGCTGGGGTTTTCGCTTTGAAGGGCACCATCTCTCGGCCAGCTTCACCCTGCTCGGCACAGACATGCTCTCGGCGACCCCACTTTTTTACGGCGCAAATCCAGGTCTCGTCACGGACGGCCCGAAGAAGGGTCTGCGCGTCCTTGCAGGTGAGGAGGACCTCGCCCGTGCGCTCGTGACCAGCTTGAGCGAGGAGCAGCTCAAGTCCGCCAGGGGCGAAGGCGATCCGGAGGAAGTTCCGGGGACCGAGAAAGCGAAGTACACGGGCCCTTTCCCCCCGGGTATCGGCAGCGACACGCTCTCGAGGGATCAGAAGGAAGCGCTTCGGAAGCTCCTGAAACAGTACTCAACTTCGCTCTCGGACGACGTGGCTGCGACACTCCTCCGCGAGGCCGACGGTGAGTTGAAGGATCTCCACTTCTCCTGGCGTGGCGGCCTCAAGTCCGGCGAGGCGCACTCGTACATGGTTTACAGCCCAGCCTTCATGATCAACTATATCAACGCACAGAATAACGCCCTGCACGTTCATAGTTGCCTGCGCTTGCTCAACGGCGAATTCGGGCTGTAACCCTGCTACACCGGCGCAACTGGGTGGCCTTCCGGCAGCACATCCATGAAGGCGCTCACGGAAAAAATCGCCTGGCCCGCACCGGGCTCACCGTAGCCCGGAGGAGCGGGGAGCTTGTGGCGCAGCAGTGTATCTCGATACACGCGCAGGAGGCCTGCGTGGTACTCGAGCGGCGCCGGCTCGTGGTCCTTCCCCAGGGTGCTCAGAGGCTCGGGGCACCATGTCGTGAACCTGGGCGTGATCCCCTTCGACATGAAGAACTCGAGCCCCTCGCCGCTCGAGCGCAGGGCATCCTCCACTCGCGCGAAACCGTGCGGCCTGGACATCTCGATTCCGGCGACGAAATTCGGAATCACGTGCGATGGGCCGAAGAGCTCGCTCGAGTCCACCACTCGCCGGATCCATTCATCACGCCCGACGTGACGGTCCTTGCCCGGGCAAAGGATCGAGAAGAGCCTCGGGTCCCAGACCTCGTAGTTGGGGTGATAAATCTGCACCCCGGCGTCGCGAAACGTCCTGAGTGACTCGAGGGGTAGCGCCTGGACGACCATCTTGGAGATCCAGCGACCCGGGAATCGTTCGTTGATGGCCCGGGCGTAGCGGGAGTAAAACGCCGCCTCCTCCAATCCATGCAGGTGCCTCGTGATGCTGCCGCCCGTGATGGTGTAGGCCTTCGTTCGACGCTCCGTGTCCTCCTCGTTGACGATCTCGAGGGCTTCAAGGACCTCCTCGACCTCCTTCACCGTGTTGTACGGTCGGCCCGCGGCCTTCTGCTGCCGGAAGTTCTCGTTGAGGTCGCAGAACTGGCACTCCTCATTGAAGCCAAAGTACTGGCACTTCCGGTAGACCGTGAGGTAGACGAGGTAGCCCCATTCGATCGTCGGGGCCATCTCGGTGATCGGCTTTCCATTCTTGAGGGCGCGGCGATAGTAACTCGGCGTGTTCTGCAACTCGACATTCGCGATGGGCTCGCCGTCGACGAGAAGCTGCAGTCTCCCGTCGAGTACTTCGACCCGGTAGGGCGAGCCCGGCAGGATGCGCACGCTCACGATCGTCCGACGGAAATTACGAGGCCCCCCCACCAACGCGATTTCCTCGGGCGAGCGCAGATTCTCCGACCGCTCCATCTCCTCGATGGGCCGCCGGTCAAAGCTGAAAATAAAGTAACTCTTGGGCTTGAAGCCCGCCGAGACCCGCAAGGCGTCCTCGGAGAAATCGACGCCGATCCGCAGCAGGTCCTCCTTGAAGATCGCCTCCTGGGGAAGGTCGGGGTGGCCGGCGATGACCTCATCGGTCGACTGAAGCCGTGTAATATTGCCGAGGTTCATTTCAAAATTTAACCGCAAGCGGGGGGCGGTAGTTTACAGGAGTTTTGCGCCGAGTCGCACCTCAAAGACGTTGTAATCCCAGGGAGCCAGGTCCAGATAGAGCCCCCGGGAAGCAAGGTCGTCCCCGTCTCTCTCGTAAATGGCGAGGCTCGAAAGATCTTGCAAGACCCAGGTCCGGCCCGCAGGCTCGAGGGGCGACAGATCCACGTAGCACTGGCCTCTGAGTGGACCGAAATTGACCGCCACAAGCATCCACTCTCCTGCCACGCCCTCACGCAACGTCAAGACGAACTGGTTGTGGGTCGAGTTCTCCGCCCAGGCCTCACGCACGGGGCGAACACTGTAGTGGCCGCCGAGCCCCTCCGCGCGAAACAAGAACTCAAATAAACTCTCGTGAAAAGCTTCCATCTCCTCATCCGGCGCCTCGTCTTGCCGGCGAACAAGACGAGCATCCTGGCGTAATCGACGTCCTTCCCTCTGCCCGTCCTGGAAAAGAGCGACACCTGGCGGCAGGTATGCAAGCACCGCAGCAGCCAAATAGCTGGGGCCCTCGAAGAGGTCCCGGGCACGGCGGCCACCCTGAAGCTCCAGGTATCGGACGAACCGTGACCCAGCCCGCAAGCGCTCCCGAACCCTGGAGGCATCTTTTGTCACCAGCGCCTCGAAGAAGACGTCGTCGAGCGCGAAGTCGGCCGTGAGCCGCGCCAGGGGACTCAGGTGACCCTCGGCGAGGACGATGAACTTCGGATCGATCGAACGGACGCGGTGGATCGCGGCCTGAAGGGCCGTGAGAGCGCGGCTGGCCTCCGGCTCGGCCCCCGTGGCAAAATCATCAACGAGACAGATACCGTCGGCGATAGCTGCGACTCGTTCAAGCTCTGCTGCGGACCCCGCCGCCGGCGAGAAGTCGAGGAGGACATGAATACCTCTGCGGGCGAGATCATCTCGCAGCCGCTCGAAGCCTTCCTCTCCGCCGAGCGCGGCACGAATTTCGTGGCGAACGCCCTCGAGCGGCGCCCCTTCGATATCGTTGAGCTCGAGGTCGAGCAGCGCAGCTTGCATGGCCTCGAGGCCCAGGGCACAGCGACGAGCCCTCTCGCGAACAGCGGAGTCCTGCTCCCAGACCCCCCGAAGCCAGATCCAGTTGAACCCCGATTCGAGGATTCGGTCGAGCTCGCTCGAGGAGATGGAACCCAGGGTGACGGGACGCCGTTCGCGCCGGGACGCTTCCCCGAGCCAAACCCTCGCATCCACCTGGCAGAGGCGGAGGAGTCCTTGACCGTCAGGGCTCCGGCTCACCCGTGAAGGCTCCTGGCAGCACCCTGCCCCCACTCCAGGATGCCCAGGCCTGCCGTCGGTATGGCGCAAGGAGCCGCTACTTGCTCACTGCATCTGCGTCCTTCGGGAGTCGAGGCGTGCATGGACTTTCTCCTGGGCTCAGCAGGGGGGGACCTGCCAGGCCGCCAAAATACCAGGTACGGGACAGAATCCCAAGAGCTGAGGGCGATCGCCAGGGGTTTGCAAGACAGCAGCTTGCCCGAAAAACGAGCGAACCCTACAATTGAGGATTGTTACCCGGTCGAAATCACTTGCCGAAGTCTCTTCCTCAAAGAAATTTGGAGAGAACCAAATGGGCCCAGCCTGTAGGACCTCCGTGGCCCTCCTCCTGTCCGCTTCCTTTACACTCCTTGGCTACGTGGCTCCTCGGCCCACAAGCGCGGCAGTGGTCCCGTTCAACTTTGCGGCGCTCACCGAAAGATCCAAATTTATTCTGACCGGGGAGGTCGTCGCGCTCCGTTCCTATCGAGCTCCATTTCACGACGCGGGTGAAGTTATTTACACCGACGTCACGATCCGAATCGAGAAAGTCTTCAAGGGGGCTCCGGAGGGCGCCGAGATCACGATCCAGATTCTTGGTGGCGAGATTGGCGAGCGCTGGCAAAAGTGCCTCGAGTCGGCCAGGTACGAGAGGGGTGAGAAGGTGCTCGTCTTCGTGCGGGACTACAACAACGCCGTCTGGAACACGGGCTGGTTTCAGGGCAAATACAGGCTCGATGCAACCGGTTCGCAAGTGCTCGGCGTCGAGCACTCGCCGATCCCTTTCAACACATCACTGACTCAAGTCGAAGCAGCCATTCGCACTGTGCCGAAGGAAACTGGGTCCATTGCGCCAGGGGCTGAGCCAAGGTCCCTCGAACCGGCCTCCCGTGAAACGCCAGGGAAGGGAGGATCAAAGTGATTCGCGTAACCGCCGCTTGCCGGACCAGGCCGGGCGCTGTTCTCCTTTTCTGGATCGCTCTTTCATGCCACTCAGCCCTGTCCGCCTTCGAGGTCATTGGTCCGAAATGGAACGGCGCAACCACCAGCTTCAGGATCAACCCCAATTTCCCGGATACCGCCCTTGCGGGGCCAGCCGAGAAACAAATCGAGACACTCCTGTGTGCAGCTGCCGCCTGGCGCGAGCAGTCGAGATCGCAATTTCAATTTGTCTACCTGGGCACGACGACAAGGAACACGTTCAACCAGAACGACGGAGTCAACATCATCGCCTACTCGAGCGCGGATGGAGGCGACGCCCTCGCCGCCACGCTGATCGACGGGCAGGGCTCAAGGGCCACTGCGTTCGATGTCCTCTTCTTCGACAAGACGAACGGCACCAAGAATCGCTGGAGCGGCTCCGGACTTCCACAACCCGGCGAATACGACATCGGCGGGGTCGCCACCCACGAGCTCGGGCACGGTCTAGGCCTCGATCATTCAGCCATCCCGCAGGCCACGATGTTCGCGTCGGCCTCGGGTCGCGCCATCGGGCTTCGCACCCTTCACCCGGACGATCGCGATGGGGTGGAATTCCTTTACGGAACCCGGACCACCACGCAGCCCGCGGTGAAAATCACGTCGATCACTCCCTCCGAGGGTTTCACGGCGGGCGAGAACGAAGTGGTGATCCTGGGCGAGAACTTCACCTACGAGGCAGACACACAACTGCGACTGGGCAGCGAGCTGCTATCGAGCACGCGGTTTAACGTTGAGAACTGCTCCACCATCCGGATCACCAACATGCCGGCCCACAGCGCAGGTGCCATCTCAATTGAGATTACCAATACGGTCGGCACAGCGTCGCGAACCGACGGCTACCGTTACCTTGGGCCCGTGCCAAGAATCTCTGGCGTGAGCCCCGCGGAAGGCCCCCCCGGCGGCGGAATTCTTGTCGAGATCACCGGTGAGAACATCACACTGGACGCCATCGTCACGATCGGGGGTCTACCGCTCGGGGAGCAGCAAGTGATCGGCGCGACAAAGGTTACGGGCAAGCTGCCCGGAGCGTCAGCGGGTGGCGCCGTCGACGTGAAACTCAATCAAGGCGGTGAAGAAAGCGTCCTGGCAGGGGCCTTCACGTACAATCCGTTCCTGTTGCGCCTGGCGGATGTGATGGCCATTGCCGGGCAGACCGAAATCCCGGTGACGGCGCATGTAACAAGTCCCGATGAGCTCTCACAAGTTACCTTTGGCTTCCTCTACGATAGCTCCAGGTTGTCCGTCGAGGCGGCCACGGCAGCCGGAACCGCAGCACGAGACGCAGAGTTTGTCGACGCCAACATCCAGAACGGAGCTGGAGTCACGACGGTCAGAGTCATCATGGACGTCGATGGCTCAGCGATCACACTCCCTGCCGGAACCGATGTCTCACTTGTGACTTTGCTGATGAAAGTCTCGAATTCGGCCATGGTCGGCTCGCGTATTGACCTTGTCATCAAGGGTAACGTGGGCGTCCCGCCGGTGCAGTTGAGCTTTACCAGGGCGATGAGCGCGACGACTGTTCGCCCACTCACCACGGACGGCAGCGTCACGGTGATCGAGGGCATTCTGTTTCTCCGTGGCGACATGAACGGCGACGGCCGTCGAGACATCTCTGACGCCGTCTTCCTGCTTGACTTCCTCTTCAGGGGCGGACCCAGGAACCCGTGTCAGGACGCATCGGACTCGAACGATGACGGCGATGTTGACATTTCGGACGCAGTGAACTTGCTCCTGTTTCTCTTTCAGGGATTCCCTTCGCTCCCACCACCCTTTCCGGGCCCTGGCATCGACCCCACGCCCGACCCCCTTGGCTGCCGCTGAGGTCTGCCTCCCCCGCGAAGAGTAGATACGGCCCGCGGGCAGTGATGAGACCTTTTGCAGCCTGCGAAAGGTTGCGGCTGCTCGCGCCAGAGGCGCCCGGCGCCCATCAGGCGCCGAGGAGGGGGTTTGCGGCGAGCTGGCGGAGCCGCCAACGGCTCGGAGGGAGCCGGCGCCAGCGAGAGCTGGCGGCTCCCGAGAGCCTGGCCCGGA
>SXIK01000083.1 GCA_005772855.1 Planctomycetia bacterium
CCCCTCGTTGAGTGACTTCGCTCCTCCTGGCCCTGGCAGATTGCGATGGCCAGAGAAGGCCGGGCTGCTCAGGGGCATGGAGAACCCCCAGGAGCGACGTTGACGAGGGGGTTGGACTCATAGCACTGCCGCTACGGCACGGCAGCAAGCCGCCACCGGTCACCTCGATCGCATGTTGAAGGGAACCCTTGTGTAAACTTTCCACAAGGGTTTGCAGCTTCCTATCAAGGGGCTGATCTCCAAGGCCGGGCACCCGCACCACCACATCAATGGCCGCGCGGCGGGGCGAACTTGCATGGTCCGCGATAACCGCCACGGAAGTCGCCTTGCTCGAGGATCCCGGCAGCGCGTTTCAGGATGGCCACCGCGATCCCCCGGCGTGACCTGTTACAGGCCTGAGCCAGCGTGGCGGCCTGTTCTTCCAGCCCTGGCGATTCAAGGGGGGGTTCTTCCGCAACCAGTTCCAGCTCGCGCAAAGCCTCATGAGCCAGGCTGAGAACCGGTGTCGGTGCGTCCATGACGAGGATCCGTCGCAGGGCCTCCCGTGCCGCAGGCAGTGGGTTCACGGGCTCGAAAGTACCAGTGAAGCGAGCGGGGTCAAGGCGTCTTGCGATGCGCCTGGCGCTGGTACTTGGTATCCCCCGGGATCCCCGGCGGCGGTTCCCCCCACCCTGTGGGCATGACCTGCGGGGCATTCTTGAGGGCCTTCGTTGCCTTGCGGAGCAGGGCTGCAAGTTTGGGTATGGGCAAGGCGGCTTGGCTCATGGGGGGATGGTAGCGCCGCCCGTGACGAACGAAAAGCTTGGGACTACAGTACGGACTGCGTGGCCATTTTTGGGGCCATCATGCAAAAGAAAAAGCCCCGCGTAACTTCTTGTCTCGCGAGGCTTTATATCTGGTGGACCTGAGGGGAGTTGAACCCCTGACCTCTGCATTGCGAACGCAGCGCTCTCCCAACTGAGCTACAGGCCCGGATTTCTCTATCCTTGGGAGGGGGAAGTATATCCGTCGATCCAGGAGGCGGCAAGAGACTAGCACGGTTGCGGCCATCTACTTGGCAGGCACGAAGGCGGAGTCCAGGCCGGTAATTTCTCGCGACTCGAGCGCCCCCATGGGCCCCGTGACACGGAAGGCCCGATAGCTCCCGCGAGCGGCGGCCTTCCACTCGGCGGGGCCACTGTCTTCCGGCAATCGCAGGACAGCAGCGCCGCTTGGCCCCTCGTCAAGAAAGGCAACCAGAGACACTTGGCCCACGAGGTCAATAGTGCCAACAGCTCGCAGCACTCGACCTTCGCCAGACAGCTTGAAACTGCGAACCAGGAACTGACGTGAGTCGCTCTCAAAGCGTAACCTCACATCGCCCGAGGAGAAGAGCATCGCAGGCAATTCCGTCGCGAGGATTCCCTGGCGAAGTGTCACCGAGCCCAACTCCATGCGCCCCCGAGAAGGCTCAGTCCCTCCCGGGTACTTGAGCTCGCCTTGCATGTCGCTCGCTTGCAAGCTTTCGAGATCCAAGGGCACCCCCAGGCAACGGATTTCGAGCGACTCAAGCCCTTGCTTCACACTCCAGTGCCCCTCGACAATCACGCTACCGTCTTGCCGTTCCGGCCTGGTGCCAGCGCCTCCGCCACCCGATTGCCTTTTCTCCACCTTGAGGTCCGAGCACTTGAAATGAAAACTACCCCCGCTCCAATCAAAACTCACCTCGCCACTCGCACGCCCCAAACCAGCAATCTCGGCCGATTTGATCTCAAGCTTACCGCTGCCGAGGGATCCGCCCTTTTCGTCCGGTAACCTCTTGAAACGAATTCCACCCTCAAGCTGCCTCAGAAAGGGAGTTCCATCGAAAGCGCAGCCAGAGAGCTTGAGCTCTCCTTCGAGGGTTTCCGCAGCCTTCGACGAGAACCTGTAGGATAGGGCGCCGCTCAAGCCTCCGGCGGGACGAAGAAGCGCAATCAACGCCTTGAGCGGTTGCTCTTCCCTCACGACGATCTCGTCAATGAACCGATCCATCGTGCCCGCCTGGAGCCTGAGAGTCAGTTCGCCCGAATCGCCTTCAGCCGCGCCGCTGACAAGCACCGGGGCTCCCAGAAGCTCGGCTCTGACGACTTCCGCGCTGCCCACGTCCGCAAGTGAGATTCGGCCTGGAGTGATCTTCATTCGGCCATTCAATCGCTGGAGAGACAGGCCAGAGCGTCCCAGCTTCAAGGATGTGTCGTAGTGACTGACCCACGCCTCAAAGTCAATCTGGGCACCGGAGCGAACGGTGAAATCTCGCAGATCGACGTTCCACGAACCACTGGGCCGAAAGTGATTCCAGAGTCTCTGCATCGGTTCCGGCCAGAGGTCTTGAAGTCGCTCCACGACCCGAAGGTCTTCAATGCTAGCACGAATGTTCCAGTCGGTCTTGCCCCAGGAGAGAAGCAACTCTCCACCCCCCCACGACTCTCCCTCGGCAAGATCAGCCTCAAGCGCGACGCGGTTGGGATCTGCATATCGGATCTCCACATCCCGGAAATCTACTCTTGCCTTGAATTCTTCTCGCGTTGGCCTCTGATCACGCAGCCGGACACTCAACGCATGGATGAGTACTTGCGCATGCCTGGCCTCGAGTAACTCGGCAATCGCCTGGGGGGAAACCAAATCGCTCACATTCCAACGCTCGACCTCCGCACCCGCAGGACCTGCCACCTCGTGATCGAGCCACACGGTCGCATTCTGGATCTGCAGTGTCGGTCGTTCAACAGCTGGCTCGGCTCCTGTGCGAGAACGAAACATGCGGCGCGTGCTCGGGTCTGCAAATCGAAGCCCCTCCAGCTCGAGGACTCTTCGCTCGACAAGAACCGGAGCCGCCGGAATCTCGAGGCGTTCGAAGGTGACATCGCCGAAGAGCGATTCCGCGCAGCCCGATAGTTTCACAGGGGTGCTCACGATCGAATCAAGGACCCGCTGCCATCGAGCCTCGATCTGGGATTGGGATCGATAGAGCCGATACGAGGCGAAGCTGAGAATCACGAGAAGGGTTATGGAATAAAGGATCGTCCGAAAAAAAATCCGCATGATTGACCGATTTCGCAGCTCCTTGATTCCCTTTGACGCGCGGCGCGCCGAAATACTATTGTGGCCCGCTAGCGTTGGGAACAGTGTTCTCGCAAAATGGCCGCGACTGCCCTGTCCGTCCGGGGTTCACGGGCACTGTGAGCCTGTCCGTGGCACGACGGCATCAGCCCCAGCAACTCGGGAGATCGCCTCGAGGCGCCACCACGGGCCTGAGCAAGAAAACTCACCGTGTCAGGCCCTGGCAGCGGTCCGACACTTCCGCGGCGCCAGGGCCGAGCCCGAGTGACGAAGCCCCGTTCCTCTGTGTGGCCCGATCTACAACCCGCTAGAAGTAGACTTCCCAGAGGTTGGATTCGGACTTGACGCTCAGCCAAACAAAAATCGCTGTGAGGATCGCCGAGCCCCCCAGGAGTCCCATGACAAAATTCTTCTCGGGCTTGCCGTGGGCGACCACGTACATGTCGCTCGTTAGCCAGAGGAGGTAAAGCACAAGCCCAACAACAAAAACTCCCGAGGCAATGGCGAGGGCAAGGGCTCTCCGCTCCCCCGCCTTGTGCCGGTTCACCGTGCGGAGGAAGTCAGCATCGGGACGCTTGCCGACATGGAGACATTCCGGACAGCAGACTGTCTCCTGAGAGTAGCTGGCCGGGAGAAGAAACTCCTCATAGCATTCACTGCAAACGAAGCCAATGGAACCCCCGATACCGCCCGAGAATGCAGCGGGACGAGTCGAGGCTTCTTCGCGAGCAGGCTTGGCCTTCTGCTTCAAAGACGGGAGCTTCGTCTTTCTTCCTGTTATTTTTCTTGCGCCTTTACTCTCCTTGACCTCCGGACTGCTTGAAGTCTTCGCTCCTTCAGGGCTCGAACCCTCTGCCTGCGTCTCTCCGGACACCGCGAGCTTCTTGCCAGGCCTGCCAAGTCGCTTCCATTTTCTTCCCGACTTTTCAGCAGCCTGCTCCGGTTTGTTTTCCTTGTCACCGTCCTTCTTTTCCACGGCCAAAACTCCTTCACTGGATGTTCGAGTTTCCAAGCTGCGCGGCTCGCCAAGGCTTCCACCTCCCACCTCGGAAGGTTCGCCGTCCCCGGAAACTATCAAAATCGGATCGTCGGGCAACGTCCCGACCGAGTCCACTTCGCTGAGGTCTTTCTTGCAAGTCCCCACAGGTTCATTTTCCACCCGGGAAGCCTTGGATCCCCCGATCAAGGACGACAGGTCAAGATCCTCGCCGTTCGAGTCGGAGAACTGATCACTTTCCAGCGGTGGCGAGCCTCCTTCGAGAATCTCGTCTTCATCCCGGCTGGCTCGTCGAATCGACATGGTAGTTCAAGTCCTCTGGTTGACCCGTTTCAGTTCCGATATTACCACAGGCCAAGCCGGTGAAAATACTCTGCAGATGCTATTCCAGCACTCGCGAGGACCCGAAGTGCGATGTTCGGGAAGAGGCTTGCGAGCGTGCCTTTTCAGGGCTCCACGTAAACTCCATGGTTTTCAACGGCGAGAGATCGCAGGAGCGCCCTTTCAGCAGGGAGCGGATGGAAGCTGATCGAGTTGATCTTGACCCTGCGGAGACGGTTGATGCGTCGGACTTCCCGCAAGAACTGCTCATGGTTCGTGATGCCCATGGTTGGGGCTCCATCCGAAAGCAAGTAGATCGTATCGAGGTCGCCATACTCAAGGGCCTCACGCAGAGCCGAGAAGAGGTTCGTTTGCCCCTCCGCCCTGGAGTTGGTCACAAAGGCCCCGGCTGCTGCTCGCACACGTGCGTCCAGCCGTGCCAGCATCTTGTTCTCGACTCCGCCTCTCGCCTGCCTTTCAGGGAAAGTCACAGCGATAAAATCGGTGATCAGCGAGTTAAAGCGGAAGAGATTCAAGCTCTGGTCTTCCGGGAGCTTCGAGAGCATACCCAACATTTCCCTCTTCGCCTCGTCGAGGCGCGACACGGCACCTTCTTGCTTCCTGCGCGCCCCGGGCCTTGCCCTCGATGGGCCTCCCCCCGCCGAGGCGCCCTCATTGGGCTCCGGCTTCTTCACAACCACAGTCTTGCCCCGGTTAGTTGGGACATTCTGCGGCACGAACTCCTCGTTCATGCTCTCGGAGCAATCCATGAGAAACGCAGTGCGCTTCGAAAGTATACGCAGCCCGAAGTAAAGCGGGATGGCCAGGGTGAACTTCTTCGCGTCCTGGGCCTTGAGCAGCGCCAACTCGTCCGGAGTGAGCGGTGTGGTCTTCTTGTAAGTGTTCTTCGCCTGGGCCCACCAACTTTCCCACTGGGTGGCCATGGGTCCAAAATTCTTTCCCGTCAGGCGAGTGAGGGAGTCGGTGATATCGTCCCTGGTGCGGCCGTCGGCCTTGTCGAGAGCAGTAAAAAGAGGCTCAATCACCTCGGGACCACCTTGTTCGAACAGGGCTTCGATGGCTGCGAGTCGAACCTTGAGATCCGGGTCCTGAAGGGCATGAACCGCATGCTTGACGATCTCCTTGTCGCCAAGGTGACTCAAGCCATCCAGGCAGATCACGCGAATCGCCCAGTTTTGGTGCTTCAGGCCAGAAATGAGCGGGCCCCGATGCTTTCCGCCCGGAAGTGAAGCGAGGAGATCGTACGCGGCCGTTTGAACCCCCTGGTTCGAGGCCTTGATCAGCTGAAGAGCGGCGCTCGCGAACTTGTCGCTCTTCTCCGTCCCTTCGCGTAATGCCTCCAGTATCGCTATCTGCGCGGACGGATATGCCAGCTTCGAGATCTCCGAAAGAAGCAGTGGAAATCGGGTCCTCGTCCTCAGACCGGCGATCGCCTTGACCACGATCCCAGTCGCCCGCTCATGCTTCCGCACGAAAGGCGTGAGGCCATTGCCGACAAGCCACTCCTCGGCTCTGGGCTCGAGCTCGTTCAAGAGCGCCACTTCCATGCTGTCGAGTAGCGCCCTGCGATCCTCCCTGAGGGCATTATCCTTGGCCCCTGGACCAACGCCTTGCGGCTCAAGGAAGTAAGGCATACCCTTCTGGATCAGGGCCTTCACGGCAGCTTCGGTCCCAATTCGCCCGAGCGTGCGAGTGACAGCGGCTCCAACACCTCCGTTTGTCTCCAGCGCGAATAGCCCGGCGAGGAACTCGGCTGACTCCGTGGATCGAATCCGTCCAAATGCCTCGATCGTGGCGATCCTCTCGAAGGCCTCCTTCCCAGTCTCACTCTGGAATTTTGCCTTGAGCTGCTCGACGCTGGGAGGAGGGCCGATGCCTTCCTGGGCGGGGCAGAGCAACGCCAGAGGGGTGCAGAGGAAAACGCCGAGGCGCCGTGCGCGCCTCAAGCCGAGCTGGCGGGAGACGATTCGATTGGAGGTGGTCATTCGTGGTGAGCCTTGATGAGAGTTTCGCGCTTCTTCCCCCGGCCTGGCCGGATTTCCCGTGAGTCTGTGCCTGGGGCCAATTCGAGGAAGCCCGTCCAGGGAGGCACTTTCTGGCCCTGGGCAGTCCCTCCAGACGTTCCGCGGCACTCCAGGGATGCGCAGGAACGTAGCCCTGGCCGCGCGTCTTTTGGGAAGATACATGGATTCTTGCGGCGGTAACACTTTTTACTCGCCGGTAAAGGTAATTTTGCTGGATCCGCTCAAGCCTTCAACCTCCCGAGACCGATTCGTACAGTGATCATTTCACCAGGGGCCTTCGACTTATCCCCTCTCGGTCGAAGGCCTTTTTTTTCTCCTCCGATGTCGCGCACGGGAAGCCTGCCAAGCCCACCCCAACACTTCCCCCGCGAACTTCGACCGGTTGCTTGCCAGGGCAATGACTCTTTACAGTATTCCTGGGGAGTGATACCATCGCCGGGCTTGGCTCCCCAATGGGTCCGGGAGCTCCCAAACTTTACCCTCACGAGGTTCTCTCATGTCTCGACCGCTTCTACCAAGCCTCGCGTTCCTGATCTCCCTCGCGATGCCGCTGACGGCCGCCAACCGGTTCTTCATCGTGAACCAGGCCGTTTGCATGGAGCAGCAGGATATTGCAATCTTGCTCAAGGCAGACACGGACCAAACCATCTATGGCTTCTCGTTCGGACTCAATTACGACGAGAGCTCGCTCACGGTGACCCGGGTCAGCCTGGAAGGGACCTCCATCCCCCCGGGGGCGCCTGACTTCTTCGACGGAAAAATCGACGCCGCTCGTGGGCTCGTGGGCTATGGATGTGTGCTCGACTTCGGCCCCACATTTGCCGACGCTCTGCCCGCCGGCGAAAACAAGACGATTGCCAGGCTGATCGCCAACGTCATCGGCAACCCCGGCACAACGGATATCAGCCTCGAGCCGGTTCTGACAAACCCCAACTCTGATCGTCCGGTGAAGAACGTCATGACCAACGACCAGGGGGACTCGATTGTCCCAACACTTGTCAATGGCACCATCACCATCACAGACTGCAAGCCGACCATCACCTCCACTCAAGACAATCAGGGCGTCGCCGGGAAGAAATTCCAGGTCGTGGGTTCACATTTCGGTGAACCCGGGCTCTCGGTCAAGGTCTGCGGCGCCCTTGCGACGGCAACGCTGCTGGGCGATGGAGTCACCCTCGAAGTTACCGCTCCCGCTTGCGGCAGCTCGGGATTTGCGCCCCTGGAGGTGTGCAACACCTACGGTTGTGACACGAAGAGCAGCGGCTTCGATTATGAGGAGGTCGTGGCGTCGGGTGTTCAAAAGCCAAACGACGAGAACCAGGACGGTAAGTTTGACCTGAGCGATCCAGTCTCGATCTTGAACCACCTTTTCCTGGGGACAAACCCGAGCCTTCCCTGCGGCGACGGCACCCTGAACGCCCCCGGCAACAAGGCGCTGCTCGACTCCAACAACGACGGCGCGATCAATCTTTCGGACGCGGTTTTCGCTTTGAGCTTTCTCTTTGTCGGCGGCCCGATACCGTTCAACTGCGCGGGCAATGCCTCCTGCCCATGCAAACCGGTCTCCGGGTGCCCGGACAACTCGCCGAAGTGTTGACAACCCCTGGAGCCCATTCCCGCAGCCCCGCTGGCTTTCCCAACGCGCCGCCGGGACGGTTCAAGGTCAGGCGCTCGCGATATTTTGGAAGTCTTCCGCGGCCTGCGCCACAGCACTGTAGCTGGCGCGGAGAGACTCGATGCCCGTTGGCCGGGGCGAGCCGGAAGCACCCCTCGTCGAGCACAGCCCTCGGTCCGTCAAGAGCCCGGCCCCCTCGTGGCGACAGGTCCGGACCGCCAGGAGCAGAGATTCGCGCACCTCTCGAGCCTCGGCGGAGAGTTCCTCGTGGGATGTAGCCAAGCGAGGCCCGACGGCCTCGATCACTCGACGTTCCAGGGGCCACCGACTGGCGATCCGGGCCGAGATTGCCGGGACCTGGGCGTGGGCCTCGTCGAGACATGGGGAGTCGACCATCCCGGGGAGCGCAGCTCGCTCGAGCGCGCTCGCGCATGCGACTTCGAAGGCGTGAGGATCCAGCTCGGCAAGGACGCAAACCCCCAGGTCGTGGATCAGCCCCGCAAGGAACATGTCCTCGGCGAGTCTGGATCGCGCCCCCACTCCGATTTCACGCGCCAGAGTGGCCACGGCAAATGAATGCCGCCAGAACCGCACCGGCCCGATCATTCCTCCGGGTGCGGGAACAGTGCGGACCAGATGGGCCGCAAGCACCACGTTTCGAATGCGCCCCATCCCAAGGACTACAGCGGCCTGGAGCACCCGGTTCACTGGCTGACGGCACCCCAGCGTGGGAGAGTTTGCGAGACGCAAGATACGTGCCGAGAGATCCGAATCGCGTTCGCAGACCTCACTGAGGTGGCGTGCCGTCGATCCTTCGTGGAGTGAAAAGGCAAGTATTCGCTCCACAGCAGGCGGGAGACGGGCCACCTGATCGATGATCGAGTCGAGAGATCCTGTGCAGGTAAGCGTCGAAGGCATGTCAATCGAGCCCCATGAGGGTCCCCTCCCACCTCTGAGTTCGACCCGCCTGGCCCTCGAGCTTGAGGAGCCTCTTCGGGAAACATTATGAGCCCTCCGCGTCCTGCGAATCGGGATTCTTCAATGTCTCGGGCTCGGGGTCCGGCCTGGAACGGGAGAAGTATCGTGTGAAGTCGAACGGCTGCTTCCCCTCCGACGCAGGCGACCCCTGGGGCGGCCCAGGTGCCCTGGAAGATTCCGTGACCGGCGCCGTCCCCGCGGTGAAGGTGTTGCGTGAGCGCTCGCCCTCGGCCACCGATTTTCTGTACCTGGCCCGCATTTGTTCGTACTCATCCGGGCTGATGTCGTCAGAGCCCACTGCCTCGCCTCGCATCACTTGCTCATGGATCTTGACCAGGAACGGCACACACCAGCCACAGCCAGTCCCGGCGCCAAAACACTGGGAGAGCTGTGAGGCCCTTCGGGGACGCGTCTGCCTGGCGAAGTTGACGATCTTCCGCTTTGAGACGTGAAAGCAATAGCAAAGCTCGTGGTCAAGGTCCATGGGAGTTCGCGCAGCTCGAGCTGCCACGTGATCACAATCCTACCAGGGCGTTGAACAAGTCGGCAAAACTGGCCTGGATTTGTTCAGTGCTCTGATAGCCGCCGGAGCTGCTCCTCCAGAGCTCTCAACTGAGCTTTCGCCTCATCCAATCGATTCCGGGCGCTGTCGATAACCTCGCGCGGGGCCCTCTCTCTGAAGCTGGGGTTCAAGAGCTTCAATTCCTCACGCTCCACATAGCTCACGAGGCGCTCCTTCTCCTTCTCCAGAGCCCCACGCTCCTTTGTGGTGTCCGCAACCTCGAGGGGCACGATCACCTCCAGCCCGGACAGAACCTCGACGGCGCAGACTTCGGGCCTCGCCAGCCTCGACCCGATCTTCAGCTTCGAGACATTGCCGAGGTTCTTGATGATCCCGGACTCGGCGATCAGTCGCTCGGAGGCACGTCCATCGGCGAGGGCCAGGAGCACCTCGGAGGTCTGGGCAGCGGAGAGGTTCCTCTCCTGGCGAATTTTGCGTATACGGCCAACGATTTCCTGAATCGTGCTGAAAGTCTCCACCGCGAGAGGATCCCGCGCATGGCCATCCACAGTCGGCCAGGGAGCCACCATGATGGACCCGGCTGCCGCGCCGGCGCCCGAGGTGAGCGTTCGATCCGGCAGCTTTGCGCCAAGGAGGCTCCAGATCTCCTCCGTGATGAATGGACAAACAGGGTGAAGGAGCCTGAGCAGCACATCGAGTGCCTGTGCAATCACCCCACGGCAGACCCGCGCATCCGGCGACTCCCCGGGAGCAAAGCGGAACTTCGCGGCCTCGAGGTACCAGTCGCAGAAGTCATCCCGCACGAACGTTCGCACCCGCTGGGCCGCCTCGCAATATCGAAACCCTTCAAGCCTCTCGGTCGTCTCCTCGATCGCCGACGCGAGCCGATCCAGGATCCAGCGGTCTTCCAGCTTCAAGAGCCGCGGGTCGATCGAACGTTCCACGCTTTCTTCCCCGCCCTCGAGGTGCCCGAGTGCGAAACGACCGGCATTCCAGAGTTTCGTGAGAAACCGCTGGCCTTCAGCGAACTGCTCGGGCGACAACTTCAAGTCCTGGCCCTCCACGGTGAGCGTCGCAAGCGAGAAGCGCACGGCGTCGGCCCCGTGCGGCTTGTAAGTGTGGCCCGAGTTCTCGTCAAGGCCCCCATCGATCAGGGCGACGGGATCGATTCCGTTCCCGAGGCTCTTCGACATCTTCCGGCCTTGTTTGTCGAGTATCGTGCCGTTGATGTAGACATGCGAGAAGGGCTCGCGACCCAACATCTCCTCGCCCATCATGACCATGCGAGCGACCCAGAAGAAGATAATCCCGCGATCGGTCACCAGGGTCGAGGTCGGGTAGTAGTAGGCCAGCTCGGGAGTCTCCTGGGGCCAACCCAGCGTGGAGAAGGGCCACAGCGCCGAAGAGAACCAAGTATCAAGCACATCGGGATCTCTCCGGAGCGCCACGCCGCTTCCAAGCTGCTTCTCCGCCTGCGCCCGGGCGCCAGCCTCGTCATGGGCGCAAAAGATCTCGCCTCCCGGCCCGTACCAGATGGGTATCTGATGCCCCCACCAGAGCTGGCGCGA
>SXIK01000084.1 GCA_005772855.1 Planctomycetia bacterium
ATCGGGGTATTCGAGGCCCTCGTCGAGGGTGGAAACACACTGGTCGTGATCGAGCACCACCTGGACGTGATTCGCGCCGCTGACTGGGTGATCGACCTTGGGCCCGAGGCTGGCGAGGCGGGCGGACGCATCGTGGTGGAGGGAGCTCCGGCCCGAATCGCAAGTTCCAGGGAGAGCCACACGGGGCGCGCGCTGAGGGGCGAGCGATGAACAGGTGCCCGGCCCTGGCGTGGTTCCTCGCGGCGCTATTTCCTGCTGCCAGCGGAATCCCGTCCGAGGAGAACCTCCAGTCACCGGAAACCGTCCTTGGGCTGAATGCGTGCGGCGAGGGTGCTGTGCTGGATTCGACGCAGGCCGGCCGGTATCTGCGTCGCTTGCAACAGACCACGAAACGAGCGCGGCTCCTGACTTTTGGCCTGTCGACCGAGGGGCGTCCGCTCCTGGCCGCCTTGATTTCTTCAGAGAGGAACCTCCTGCGCCTCGGCGACCTTCGAGAAGAGCAGACGAAGCCATCGGCTCTCATCACCTGCGGCATTCACCCGGCCGAAGTGGGGACGACTCTCGCCGGTCTACGGCTCGCCTACAGGCTCCTGGCCGGGCTGAGCCCCCGAGCGGCCGAGGTTCTCGAAAGTACGATCGTGATCCTGGTTCCCTGCATGAACCCCGATGGCACGGATCGCGTCGCCTCGTGGCTTCGATCGGGTGGCGGGAAACGCGATGAGCGGCTCCCTTTCCTCCAGCACCGATTCGTGGGCCACGACTTGAACCGCGACTGGCTCCTCGGAACTCAAGCCGAGACGCGAGCTGCAATCGAGCATCTTCACAACCGTTTCAAGCCGTGGCTCACGCTGGATCTTCACCAGATGGCGTGGAATGGCCCTCGTCTCTTTGTCCCTCCCTACGCCGAGCCTTACGATCCCGAGGCCCCGCGGGAGCTCATCGAGGCGACCCGGGTGCTTGGCGACCAGGTGCTCGAGCGATTCACGCGAAGCGGTCGCCCTGGCGTCGCCAGGCGATTCGGCTACGATTTCTGGTCGCCCTCGAGAGCCTATAGCGTGTACCACGGCGGAATTCGATTTCTCATTGAAGCCGCCTCGGGAAGGTATCAGGACTCGATGGATGTCGCGGCCTCCGCGCTCCGAGTGTTCGGGGGCACGAACGCCGCCACGGACGACCATCCGATGCCGTGGCGGGGGGGGCGCTGGGGCTTGCCCGAGATCACGGACTATCTCTGCGCAGCTTGTGAATATGCGCTCGAGATCAGTCTGGAGGATCCCATCCGCAGTGCTCGAGAGGAGTGTCGTTTGCAGATTGGGAATCCCTCGGCGGTGAGGCTTGACGGCATGGAGCTCGAGGACCGGGCGACTCGAGATCTTCTCGAGTCGCTCAGGGTTGCAGGAGTGCGTATCGAGCAAGTACTCGACAGGCCTACCTGGATTGTCCGTGACCCCGAGTGGGGCCGTGGGTGGTGCCGATCGCTGCTTCTCTCACGCTCCTATCCAGCGGTGGACGCGGCGCCTTACGACACCTCGGGGCACGACCTTGCACGCCTGGCCGGGCTTCGAGCCCGCTCGCTCACCGGGCCCGAAGTGGAGAAGCTGTCTCCCTCTCTACGCTCCTGGAGGGGAGAGACGGTGGCTTTTTCCCGGCCATCGCATCCTCCGGAGTCCTACGGGAAAATCTTTCTCCTCGCTCCGGGGATCCCATCGAGCGATGAGGGCTGGCTTCGCTGGATGCTCGAGGACTTGCATTTTCAGTTCCAGAGCCTGAGTACGAACGATCTCGAGACCGACAAGCTTGACAGCATTCGTGGGGTCATCATTCTTGTACCCGATTCAACAACCGGGATTTCCGTCACCGTCGTCCAGAGGTTGCAGGCGGTCGTACGCGCCGGGGGACGAGTCCTCGCGATCGGACGCAGCGCCCGTGACGTGGTCCGGGAAGTCAGCCTGGGCCTCGTCGAGGCTGGAACGGGCACTCAACCGATTCACGGAGCCATTCTCCAGACTCGGTTTGGGGTGGCGCGTGCCGAGGATCCGGTTCTGGCGGGCTACTTGGCCCCTCCGGCGGTTCTCTTTGACGAGGGGCCCGTCTGGCGACCCGTCGATCGGTCCAGGGTGGAGACGCTGCTCAGTCTGGACCGCGAAACCCCTCTCGTTTCTGGCCTTCTTGGCCCGGAGACCTTGGCCGCTGTGCGGGGTGGGTCCGTGCTTGCACGCATCCGCGATGGCACGGCCGGTGGCGAGTGGATCCTCCTTGGATTTTCGCCCACTTTTCGAGGCTGGACGTCGGGCTGCGTTCGCCTGCTCGAGAATGCGCTCACCGCCTCTTCACGTTGAAGTGGCGGTCGGCAAACGCCAGAAATGCCTGCCAGTCCTCGGGGGTCATCGAGTGCTTGCCACGGCGAATGAAGTAGCCGAGTTTGCCACTGGAAAGCTCGCCCTGCCTCGGCATCTCCTCTGTCTCAAGCCCATCAACCCCCAGGAGCTTGTAGACCGAATCCGCAGCCTTTAGCACGCTGAACTGTCCTGGAGGATTCGACCACAGGTCCTCCTCGGCGTTCGAGAAGAGAACCGGGCGTGGCGCGCAAAGGGCGACGAGGGCATTCTGATCGAACGGCAGCTTCTCGGGGGTCTTGTTGAACTCCTTGAAGCTGCGGCAGAACCAGTGTGGAAACACGCTGTTGATTTGTTCGATCGACTCGCCGACTTTCGTACGACTTGGCGCCGTTCCACCGCAGCCGGCCTGGTGCGGGATCACGAGCGCGATGCGCTCATCCAGGGCAGCAGCGAGGAGCGCTGTCTTGCCGTTGCGCGAATGCCCCACAGCGGCGATACGCTGTGAGTCGAGGTTTGGCTCGGTCATGAGGAAATCGACGACTCGGTGGAAGCCCCATGCCCAGGCAGCGATCGACCCGCGATGCTCGGGCGTGGGCTTACCACCGGGATTCTTCTGCCTCGCGAGCCAGGCGTAGACGCCATCGGAGAGCTCCTTGCGGTCGCTGTCGATGTCGCCGGAAGAGAACGTCGCAAGCGCATAGCCTCTCTCGAGTGTCTTCTCGACGGCCCACTCAGCTGCCTGGGAGCCCCGGCCGGCCTCGCTCGCATGGCCGTCCATGGCTCCCCTGCAACTCGCGTAGACCCAACTGCGCGTGATGGGCACTCGCGGGTCCTCGACCACGGCATGGTTGCCACAGAAGTTCATGGTCAGAAATACAGGGACGGGGCCACGGCGCTGGTTGGGCACAAGCAATAGCACGTCGATGACGGGTGCCCCCGGAGGTCCTGTGAGGACTGAAACGAGCTTCATTGTGCCGAGGCCCCCTGCGAAGTCCTTGTGAACGGCGACGAGGCTTGACTCGACACGCTCGGGCCTTGGGGGCAAGTAGCCGTACATGTAGTGCTGAAGAAGCTCCTTCAGCTCCGTCCGACGTCTCCCGGACCAATCCTGCTTCGACAAGACCCTCGTGCCATCGAAAAAAACAAGAGGATCGGGCATCGATGTCCGGACCGGTAGCGTTGCAGGCTCGGGAAGACAATCCAGGGAGAGGAACGGACCAGGAAGGGCCAGGGCGAAAGCCCCCCCGGTGGCCGCCACGAGTAGCGCAATGGTGGGGATGGAACGGTACGCGGAGTTTTTCACGACAGCCCATGGTAGGGACTATTGGCCCGCGGGACAATGCCCGGGGGTGCATAAACGATCCTGCGGCTGCCGCAGGATCGTTTATGCACCCAATGCCCGGACCGGTGCGGAGTTGCCTGCCCGGAGGCATGGCTATACTCCTCGCCGGGGAGGACGACCTCCCCCGCACCGGGGCGCCTGGCGGCACCCCTCCCCCTCCTCGGCGCTCGATAAGCGCCGGGCGCCTCCGGCGCCGATTGTGGGTGAGCGTTGGTCAAGATGTCCCAATCATGGCCGCGCGGCGTCTACCGGGACTCGTCCAAGCGGGCTGTTAACCTGCGGCGCTGTCGACAGGCGTCTGAAAGGCTCTCGCCCGGAAGAGAAAATCGACAATGTTGCCCTCGTGCGGCTGGAGCCAGTCGAGCTTGATGGTCGGGATCGGACCGACGTTCAGGCGGTCAATGTGCCGAGCGTCGACGTAGGCCCGCTGCAACGCCCGGTCGTTCGTGATGACCGTGCAAACCAGAGTGAAACCAATGCGATCGAGAATCTTCTCCTGGGGGCACGTGACCACGCTCACGAAGGGGAACATGTACTCCCGGTTTGCCATCGCCCGGTCCGGGGAATCACAGTGCATGACCGTGGGGCGCAAGTAAGCGCATCGCTCCTTCTCGATAAGCCTCGGGCCGTGGCTGGAGGTCATGTCGGTCACACCCGGTTCCTGGGCCTCCTGCGCAATCTGGCGCCAGACTGCCTGCGCGGCCCCGGGCACCGTGAAGGCGGCGAGGGCCGCCCTGGGGTCCTCGGGCGGCAAGGCCTCGATGGGCCCAATCCGCTCGGCGATGGCTCGCGCAATCTCCTTTGTGTGGCGGGAGGCCCAGATGCCCGAGCAGTTGATGCAGCCGCGTCCACTGTTCAGGTAGACACTGTCGACCATGATGTCGAGGTATTTTTCCCACTCGTCGACGACGTCGTCGCCCAGTACGATCTTCGAGAAGCCGGGCCCGTGTACCTGAACTCGCGGGTTCCCCTTGTAGCGCTCCACGGTGGCGGTGCCACCGAAGATCATCGAGCGGTGCAGTGAGTTGACCACCGTGGCACCCATGTCGGCGCCTCCGGGATAGATCGAGATGGCCTCCTTTGGCACGCCCGCCTGGGTGAATGCTGCCGCCATTCGGTACGGAGTCCAGGGTTCCTGGGGGCCTGGCTTGAGGACCAGCGCGATCTGCATTGGGATCACGGGCAGCCAGAGTGTATGAACGCCCGGGGAATTGGAGGGTAGCACCATGCCGAGGGCGGGTGTCTGCGCCTGATAGCTTACAAGGACGCCCCGGGGCTCCGCGCCGTAGCCCTGCGTGAGAATCTTGAGGTCGAGGCCGCGTGTGAGTGCATCGAGGATCTGATCCATGCGGGAGAGTACAAAGTGGTTCTTCTGCATGTTTCCCTTGCTCATGTGCTCGGGGAGGCCTGTCGTGGCCGACTGCTGCCTTGCAAAATCGTCGGGCGATTGTTCTCCATCGCCCATCGGCAGCGTCGCGTGAAGATAGAGATCGGCAGCCTTCTTCATCATCTCCGTGAGCTCACGACAGGGAACCTCCCTGAGAGCGTCGCGAGCACGCTGCGCATATCGCATGTCGCGGACCAGGAGACCTGTATTGGCCTGGCTCACACGGGCGAGCGGCTGGCCGGAGAGGAAGTGGACGACCTCTTCGACCTCGAGGCTCGTGTACGGGGTACCCCAGCGGAGGATGGGAAGGTTTAACATGCTCAAGTCTCTCTCGAAGTGTCCTCTGGAGCCGGAACGATCAGTAAACGCCAACGACGGTTGTGGCCGCAAACTTTCGGAACGGCCGCACCCCACTGATCCCGTCCCAGGGATAGAGCGCGCAGGGGGGCTCTCGCTCGCCCTCGTCGCGTTCGAGGAATCCGGGGACGAAAAACTCCTTCGTCAGCGTCGTGAGGCGTACCCGGCCCGTCTTGCCGTGGGGCACGACCTGGTCCCGGTCGTCGAAGCTGACCACCTCGATCGCGGCGCGTGGCTGGGGAGCGTAGTAGGCGATCTTGTAGCCATCCTCGGCCGTCACGGGCCGGGAGCAGGCGAGCCCCATGAGCGTGTTGCCGTAGGTGGGGGTCATGTACGTCCCGTCGAGGAGCTCCTCCGTGGCGAAGCGAGTCCACTGCGGGGTAAACTCCGTTCCACCCGAGAAGATGCCCTTGATGCCGGCTTTTCGGATTGTTGTGCCACGGCGTTCAAGGCCGAGCGCGAGGGACTCCAGCAGCTTGGGCGTGGTGAACATGCACTGAATGTCGTGGCCAGCCTCCAGAATCGTCAAGGCCTGATCGATCACATGCTGTTTGTAGAGCTCGAGTTCGTCCAGCCAACCCTTGCGGATCAGCTGGATCACCCAGCGGGGGTCGAGGTCAACGCAGAAGCAGACTCCGCCCCGGTGCTGACAGAGGTGCTCCACCGCCAGGCGGAGTCGGCGCGGCCCCGAAGGCCCGAGCATGAGCCAGTTGGCGCCCGGCGGGAAGTGCTCGTTCGGAAGCGTTCTTGAGAAGACCTCGTAGTCTTCCCTGAAGTCGTTGAAGCCGAGTCGACTCTTGGGGACGCCGGTCGTCCCTCCGGTCTCGAAGACGTAGGCGGGCAAGTGAGCGAGGCCCTTTGGGGCCCAGCGACGCACAGGCCCGCCACGCAGCCAGTCATCCTCGAAGGGCGGGAAACGTCTCAGATCCGAGAACTGGTGGATTTCTTCCCGGGGATCCCAGCCAAGCTTGCTCGCGAAATCGAGCCAGAAGGGACAGCCTGTTTGAGGATTGAAATGCCAGTGAATCATCTCGCGCACCTGGGCGTCGAGTCGCTCCCGGGCCTCCTGGGCCCGACGGACAAGGTTGGCGGAGTCAGTAGCTGGGGCAGAGTTCATGGATCGCAAGAAACTACCGGACGGGGTTCCACCTGACAACTGGTTTTGACCCGGCTTCTTCTCCTCGGGGCAAGATGGCCGGCCGTTCGTCCCCCGTGGATTGCCACTCACGTTGCCGCCTCGGGGGAATTCCATCTTCTGCCTCGGGCCCCGAGCTGGCACAATAATCTTCCAAGTGATGGTGACTGGAAGGAGCCCAAGTTCATGAGTTCTCTCGGGAAAGTGGCCATTATAACCGGAGCCGGATCGGGCGTGGGCCAGGCCGTGGCGCTAGCGCTCCTTGAGGAAGGTTATCGCGTGGTGCTGGCGGGGCGCCGTGAAGAGGCGCTGCGCGAAACAGCAGCGCTTGCTCGCCCTGCGGCCGAGCAAGCGCTGGTAGTACCCACGGATGTGAGTGACCCCGCATCGGTGGCAAACCTCTTCGCCAGGGCCCGCGAATCCTTCCAGCGAGTCGACGTCGTCTTCAACAACGCCGGGACCAACGTTCGTGCCGTGCCGCTCGATGAGCTGTCCCTGGACGATTGGCAGCGCGTAATTGACGTGAACTTGACGGGAGCCTTTCTCTGCACACGCGAGGCGTTTCGAGTGATGAAGAGCCAGTTGCCGCGTGGCGGGAGAATCATCAACAACGGATCGGTCTCGGCTCAGGTCCCGCGCCCCAATTCGTCGCCCTACACAGCCACCAAGCATGCCATCACCGGCCTGACCCGCTCGACGGCACTTGACGGCCGCGCATTCGACATTGCCTGCGGGCAGATCGATATTGGGAATGCGGATACGCTCATGGCGGCTCGCATGAAGCAAGGGATCCCTCAGGCCGACGGCCGAATTGCCATCGAGCCGATCATGGCTGTCGACCATGTCGCTCGAGCCGTCGTCTACATGGCCAGCCTGCCACTTGACGCCAATGTCCTCTTCATGACGGTCATGGCAACTCAAATGCCATTGGTTGGGCGAGGCTAGGAGCTCGCCGAGATGGGTCGCGTGGCACCGAAGTCAGGCCGCCCTCGGTGTCGCCGGCGCGGGGTTGTTCGACAGGCTGTTTACCTCCCGGGACGCAATGGTGAAATCCGATGGATCAGCCTTGGATTCGCTTCGCTTACCGTGACGACGCTTTCGTCGGAGTCGAAGCAGATCGATTCGCCCTGGACTTCCAGCAGGCTCGTGGGCAAGTTGATTTTCGGTTGGGTGAAGATCTCCTCGAACGGCTTGCCAACGGGCAAGAGGTAGAGCTGTACCTCGAGGTAGGTGCGCACAAGCAATTTCTTGCCGTCCGTGGACAAGTCCGCGGCCGTGATCATCGTTCGGCCAATGCCACAGACCTCCTCGGCAGTCTGCAGCTTGTTCTGAATGCCTGCAAGCGATCCCTCGATCCTGAAGACCGTTCCACCCAGGATCTCCTTGGTGAGGAGGTAGATCTGGCCTGTCTCCGGGTGCACGATCATCGCCTCACAATCCCTCGCCTTGCCGGGATAGCGAAAACGAAGCCCTGTCGCCGGCTCCGTGTCGAAAGCGGCCTCCTGCATCGCGGCATCAGGCGAGGCGAGAGCCTTCGGCAGCTCTGGCTCGCGAAACCGCCAGACGACAAGCTCCTGCCGTGTTCTATCGTTGTTTCCTGTGTCGGCGACAAAGAGGCAGGTTGGCGCCCTTGCGTCGCTGGAACTCTTCGGTCCTGGGCCTTTCGCGATGTCTTCCCAGTCGGTGGCGGCGGCGCGAACCCTGATGTCTGCGATGACTTCCCCTGTCTCACGGATTCCGAGTATTCGGGGTTTGTCGCCCGAGTCGTTGTGGACCCAGTAGCAGCGCTCGAGTCCGGTGATGGGAACAAGACCCGAGACCTCGCAGAGGCGCTTGTCATCACAAAGGCCGATCCTGATGGGCTGGGAGTAGAGACCTTCTGGCTTCGAGTCGGCCTTCAGAAGGGTCCTGGCACCCAGGGCCAACGTGAGCGCTAGTAGAGAGACGCAGCTTCTCATGGAAGACTCCTTTTCTCGTGGCCGCCGTTGAATCCAGGAACTCCAATTCTGACTTGAGCAGCCGTTGAGCACAAGATTGGGCTCCTCATTGCCCCCGGGTGATTTCCGTGAGAGCATCCCACGCTTCGTGGAAGCCTGGAGCCCTCATGGCCCGAATTCTTGATCTGTCGCTCAAGCACCAGCTCTTCGTGCGGACCTACAAGTTCCGCAAGCTGAGCCCATCGCCCTGGACGGCGTTCTCGGGGGCACTCTCGGGGTCTCGTGTGGCGCTCGTAACCACCGCGGCTTTTTACCTCGAAGGGCAGGTTCCGTTCGACGATGCCATGAAGGGCGGGGACACCAGCTATCGAGCGCTGCGCATCCGTGAGGCCGACGGGGTTCTGGCAGCTGCGCTCGAGAGCGTCCAGATCGGTCACCGATCGAGCGCATTTGACGCGGCGGGAATTGAGGCTGACTACAACCTGGCATTGCCCGTCGAGCGGTTTCTTGAGCTGGAGCGGGAGGGTGTGATCGGCCGGCTGCATGATGAGGCTCTGAGTTTCATGGGCTCGATCACGGCACCGGGCCGGCTTGTGAAGAAGACGGCGCCGGAGGCGGCGGCACGGCTCAAGGCTGCTCAAGTCGATGTCGCCTTTCTTACGCCCGTCTGACCCATGTGCCATCAATCCGTGGGATTGATTCAGGCAGCGATCGAAAGCGTTGGGATCGCCACGACAAGCGTGAGTGTCTGCGAGGAGATCACGTTGCAGGTGGGACCTCCGCGGTGCCTCTATACCACGTTCCCCTTCGGCTACCCGTTGGGGCGACCTCGAGATCCAGTAATCCAGCGGAGGGTCATCCTCGAGGCGCTCGAACTCCTGGGGGACAGGGGGCCGCCGCCGGTGGCACGTCACGCCTGCGTGAGGTGAGCGGTGGATTGATGTGCGTTTTTGCACGCGACGAAAGAGATCCTGCAAGCACCCGCCTCATGACGTGGAAACGCAGCCAAGATTGTCTGGCGTCGGGTCGGGTCCCGGAGCAGGGTAGGGGGCAGGTGGCCTCAAGCCCTCCCGGAAAAGGAATGCGAGTGTGTAGAGGACGTCGGAGAGGTCCAGTCTGCCGTCATCGTTGGAGTCGACGGCATCATGGCAAGCCGGCTCGCCTTCCCCCAGGAACATCATCAGCAGCGTGCGAATCGCATCGCTGATGTCAACGAGCCCATCCCCGTTGGCGTCTGCCCGCACGAACTGGGACTCCAAAGTTGAAGCTGTTGTGAACGACCAGGACACATCGGAGAGTAAAGGCGTGCCCGAGACACTCTTCAAGCCGGAGGATCCGCCCTTGAGGGTCGCGGTGTAGGTAACCCCGCGCTCAAGTACGGAACTTGGAGTCAGGTACGTGGTCGTGATGAGCCCGTCGTGGGTGACGGAAGCGGATACTTGCAAGCCCGATGAGTCCCGAAGAATGAAAGTCGAGTTGGTGACGGAGAGGGGATCCAGGGCCGCCTTGAAAGTCACCGAAATTCGTACCGTCGGCTGCACACTGGTCGCGCCGCCTTGCGGCAAGGTCGACGCCACCGACGGCGGAAGTGTCCCGGGGCTTGACTCGCTGAACACCACGTCCACCCAGTAGTTCGAGGCGCGGTAGGATTGATCCGGGTACCCGCTCGTGGTTCCGTATCGATAGACGCCGTTTGCGCCCACCTCGGAGGCTGGCGGAGCCCGCAGTGGGGGGGAAGTTATGCCCACGGTGGTGAAGTAGTCCAGCGTCACAGCAAAGTGGCCGAACGGCGCGTGGTAGCTCGCGATATAAGTGTTGCCGTGAGAAATGGCCACGGGGCTCGAAAAGAGCACCGTCTGCCAACCCGAAATCGTCTCATTCGTGAATAGAGCCGTCGCGAGCAAAGTGCCGTCGCTCCTCCACAGGTTGCCTCTATGTTGCCCGGTGTTGCCGCTGCCCTTGAAAAAGCGAATTCCCGCCACGTTGCCATTCGCTTCTGTTTGGAATTTGACTCCGAGCTCAACGGCGCCGCCATCGGAGGAGGAAGCGATTGCCGGCAGGTCTGTATCCTTGAAGAGGTGGCAAGGACAGGGCGATTGAAACTGGCTTGGGTCCAGCTCCAGAATCCACTGCGTGATCAAATCGACGGCTTCCGTGTGCACCGTGCTCTTGGCCAACGGAGGCATCGCGCAGCAGCTGTCCAGTGAGATCACGCGCTGCAACAGAAGGGAACGAGCCGGGTCGCGCGGCAGGACAACCCTGGAGCCAGGAATGCCCAGAGAGTTCTCGACCCCTCCATTCACGATGTTCTGGAGGGCGAGCGGTGTGGACAGACGAGTATCAAAGTTGGCCCGCACGCCGCCAGGCCGATGGCATTGCGCGCAATTACTGTCGAGGTAGGACAAGACGCGGTGCTCCACGGTGTCCTGCGTGCTCGAGAGCGGAGCCGACGTCAGAAACGAAGGAATGGCTGCTTCATTCAACGCCGGCGACAGAAAGCCCAGGTGATTGATCGCGCGGAGCTGATTGTCGACGATGCCCGTGGAAGGGTAACTGTAGAGCCCGTTCAACTGGCGCGTCTTGACTCCCAGTACCTGCTCCGCGGGGACGGAGTGGCAGAACAAGCACTCGGAGCGGCTGGGATAATGCCAGGCAAGCTGTCCAGTGATTCCATTGGCATCCGTTACAGGGATCGACTCATCCAGGCTGCTTGCCAGCAGGTCTGCGTCGCTTCGGTCGGGGCGCCAGCGATAGGTCAAACCGTAATAGTCTCCATCGCTCGCTCGCACGAGAAAACGTGTCTCGAGCCAGCGCTGCACGCTGGGATTCCTCAGATCGGTGGGGAGCATGAAGTGCTTCATGAACACCGTCCCGACTGGAAATGACCACTCTCCGGTCTCGGAGAAAGCGATGGTTTCCCCGGGCGAATTGGCCACACCGTCGTTCGGGATCGCGAACCAGCGCCTTTTCTCCGCTCCGTCTGACCACAATGGGCTGTTGACGTCATAGGGGAGCAGACCGGCACGTGTCTGGAGGGTCTGTAGATTTACGAAGGCCCCAGTTTGTGACAGGAGCGCTGGCGCCACCTCGAACGCAGTTTCCGGCTCGAGCTGGAGAATCGTCGCGCCTGGTTTGTTGCTGCCGGCCAACTTCAGGAAGTACAGCTCGGCAGCAGCGTCCTCTCCCACGGACGAAATTCCGCTGAGCTCGTTTCCATTGGGTCCGGTGACAATGAGATTCACCTGCCCCGGCAACCCCGGCGTGTAGGACATCGCAAACACGGATTGCGAGCCATTGTCGGCGAAGATATAGGTTCCACCAAATTGCGCCGCAAACCTTTGGCCTCTGTAAACGATGCCTCCGATGACGCAGTTGCCCTGGTCTCGAGAGTAGTCGTGGACCGGGGGCGTTTCCGTTCCGATCACTGTCGCTGGACGAGCCTTCGGCCCAGGCATGCTGCCTTCCCTGAAGGGCCACTGGAAGTTGGCTCCCTTCTTTAGCAAGTCGACTTCTTCTCTCGTCGCATCCCCTACATCACCAATCCAGATTTGATTCGTGATTCTGTCGATCGTCATCCGGTGCGGGCTGCGAAGCCCGATCGCATAAAATTCTTCCAGCACGCTCCCGTTGGGATCGAGCCAGGGGTTGTCATTCGGAATAAAGTATCCGTCCACTGCG
>SXIK01000085.1 GCA_005772855.1 Planctomycetia bacterium
ATCCGCTGGCCAGGAGCCACGCGCATCCGTTGATCTGTGATAGGATTCTATACCGCACGCGGGCAGTGATGAGACCTTTTGCAGCCTGCGAAAGGTTGCGGCTGCTTGCGCCAGAGGCGCCCGGCGCCCATCAGGCGCCGAGGAGGGGGTTTGCGGCGAGCTGGCGGAGCCGCAAACGGCTCGGAGGGAGCCGGCGTCAGCGCTAGCTGGCGGCTCCCGAGAGCCTGGCCCGGAGGCGCACGCGCAGCGTGCGACCGGAGGGGCCGCGTGTCGTTGTTGCCTCCGCCCTCGCTCCGCTCGGACGGCGAGCCGACGTGGGGGAGGGTCCCCCACCAGCAGAAACGAGCAGCAGACTTGAGATGGTCTTCCTCTGCCCATTCGGAATGTCTCATGTGTGGGCGCGCGAGGTATATTGCGAATTTTGCCCGTGCGGAATGCCGCTTGCAAGTTGTGGCTATGCGCCCAGTGGTTGGGCAATTTGGAGGTGTGTTGAATGAGAATCCCGCGGATATTTCCCCACTGGCGGCGAAGTTTTTCGTTCTCGGATTCCGTGCGGCCGGGCATTTTTCTGACGTGTCTCCTGGCCACCCAGATCCTTGCCATCATTTCGCGGGCCTCAGCGCAGATTATTGATTTCGATGCCGAGCCAATTCTGTACAGCTCCACGCCCTCCGTCGATCGCGTGGCAAGTCTTGCCAGGCGGCTGAAGTCAGGCCAGTTGCATCTTCCGTACGATACCGAGCGGGGCTATTTGCCTGCCCTTCTCAAGGAGCTAGGGATTGCCCCGTCCTCCCAGGTGCTCGTCTTTTCCAAGACGAGTTTCCAGCGGGACCTGATTGCTCCTCAAACACCCCGAGCTCTCTATTTCAATGACGACACGTACGTTGGTTACGTTCGATACGGTGAGGTCCTTGAGTTCGCCTCCGTCGATCCTGAACAGGGGTCCTTTTTTTACACCATGTCGCAAGACCCGGCGAGCCCGGCGGGCATCGTGCGGCGCGACGCCGAGTGCTTGCAGTGTCATGCCTCGGCTCTCACGAAGGGGGTGCCGGGCGTTTTTGTCCGATCCGTCTACTCCGATGCCTCTGGGCAGCCTGTTCTACGCGCTGGCACCTTCCTGACTGACCATACGAGTCCGCTCAAGCAACGCTGGGGCGGATGGTATGTGACCGGGACGCATGGCTCCGAACGGCACCTCGGAAACTCGTTCTTGACGGACACGGCGGGCGTTCCCGAAGCCTTCAACCCAGCCCCTGGAGCGAACCTGATCGACCTCAAGACCCGTTTCTCAACCACGGGCTACCTCTCGGAGCACAGCGATATTGTTGCCCTGATGGTGATGGAGCACCAGACTCAGCTCCACAACCTCGTCACTGCGGCCAACTATCAAGCCCGCCTTGCCCTGCGGGACCAAGTGGCCATTCGCGAGCTGACGAAAGAGCCCGAGGGCCCCTTGACGGAGGCGACCCGACGTCGATTTGATTCTGCAGCGAGACCGCTGCTGAAATACTGCCTCTTTGTCGATGAAACGCCGCTCTTGAGCCCCATCCGGGGTACGTCCAGTTTCGCGGAGGAGTTTCAGGCGCGAGGTCCGAGAGACAGGAAAGGGCGATCGCTTCGCGAACTTGACCTCACGTACCGCCTCTTCCGCTATCCCATGACCTATTTGATCTACTGGGATGGATTCAAGAAGCTCCCGGAGGTTTTCCGCGACCATTTCTACGAGCGGCTGCGAATGATCCTCCTGGGCCGCGACACTGGCAAGGACTTCGCGCGGATACCACCCGAGGATCGAGAGGCCGTTTACGAGATCCTGCTCGAAACGAAGGAGGACTTGCCCGAGTCCTGGCGCAGTGCGAATGCCGGGAAGCCAGTCTCGAGCGGAGCCAGGGCGCGCCTCTGAGGGGCGTGGAGACTCCCCGGCGCGATTTCGAGTCACCGGCAGGGTGGGGGGGCCCGCCGCTATTCCTTCCTGACGGGCAACGGCCGGAAGTGGCCCCGGGCTGCTGTTCGGGCTCCCCGAAAGTCCCGCGGCGTGGCTCCAGAGTCATCTGGGACCACGCCGCGGTGATAGTTTTCGTTACCTGCAGTCCCTACTCGACGGGAACGCCTTCGATGTACCGCACTGCGGCGTCGGGGATCTCGGTGTCGATGACCGGTGCCGTGAATTCCGGCAAGTCTGTCTCCAGGTTGATGCCGTCTGTCTGCGAGAGGTCCGGCTCTTCTCCGAGCGGGAAAGCATCGATCTGTCCGAGGAAGATGCCGACGTCCACTGCCTTCAAGTAGTAGGTAGCATCCGAGTCCGCGTCCCTGAGCTCCGTCCCGTCCGGGATGCGCACGTTCTTGGACAGTATCGAAGGCACGTTGTCTCCCGAGAAACTCACCTTTTCAAGCTCCCACCACGTGTCGGGGAGCCCGTGGAGGGATCCATCGAAGGAGAGGGCGTAAGTCTGCCAGTCCTCCTCGGGGATTGCATTTACCCGCTCGTTCGTGCTTGCGAGCTGGATCGGATCGAAGCGGATCGGATCGCTCAGGAGAACGTAGTCGCCCTCCGAGTCGAGGAGGTAGGTCACGCCGCCGCGAAACTCGTTGTCGCTCTGGTATTCCCAGTTGTAAAGGGTCGCATCCGAGATGTTGGAGACGTCACCTTCGACCCTGAGGCCCCAGATGTCCTTCTCCACAACATCGCCCACTTCGGATCCGTCGGTTTCATCTTGACCGGCGACGGTGTTGTAAATGAGCAGCAAGTAACTCTCGGAGTCGGGATCGGTGTCGAGCACATACGTGGAGTGGCTTTCCGGGTCCCACGGCTCGACCAGGACGGTACCGTCCGGGTAGACGTCGCTCCGGTTGATCGACGGTGTCGCGACGGCCTGAACCTCCAGGAAGACCTGATAGTCCCCGGCGTCGCCGTTGTTGGCGATGCGAAAGACGCGCAGTTTGGCTCCCTTCTGGTTCACAAAGTACATGCGGCCCACTTCGAAAATAAACTCACGATCTGCCTCGTCATCGAAAGTTGGGGTGTACGTCTGGAAGTCGAAGTCGGTGAGGGTCTTCTCCACCCAACCCGTGCTGGTGGGTTCGCCGTCGAAGTCTGCCGTGTACTGAATGTAAGCCCTGCCGTTCACACGTCCAAAGAGTTCGAAGCCATCCGGCAGTCCCTCGGTGTCCAGTGCCTCGTCCGTGGACTCGAAGCGTCCGCTTTCGGGGTTGAGCTCGGCATGGAAGAATCCGGGGGAAGGTCCCTGCGTGACATACACGTAGTTGGTGCACGCGAAGCCACCCTCGCTTCCCTCGCAGTGGTTGATGAACACGAGCTTCTGATCGCCCTCACCACCCGAAGCAAGGCTGGGGAGTTTGTTGGTGAAGTCCTCCGTCGACGAACAGCCGCCGAAGCCATTGTCTCCGCGGCATTCGTCCCACCGATTCTCGGCGTCGTTCCAGCGCAGACGGAAGTTGTTGGAAATGAAGATCTCAGCGGCGACGCCCTCGAGCTGATCCAGACTTCCTTGAACGAGGTTTACCCGGGTCAGGGCGCCAGGGAAGCTCTTCGTCGTGTAGCTCGGGGCCGCCTGGCCCGGCGGAACGTTGTTGCGGACGACTGCCGTGCCGTCAGCCAGTGAAACACCTCGCGTCCAGAGCTGGTGGTGCCCTTGCCATGCGCCGTACCACGCGAAGCGGTTGTCGCCATCCTCGTCGACCCGGACAGGGAAGCCGAAGTTAACCTCTCGCGCGACGTCGCTGCCATCGGTGGCCTTGAACAAGCCGTAGCGATGCACAATTTCGTGCTCGTCGGTGCGGTCGTATGAGAATTCCTCGGTATTGTCAAGCTCGCACGAGAGGTAGTTTGTGTTGTAAGCGAACTCCACGGTCAACATGGGCGGGCCATCGTCGCAGCTGCCCCCGGGGCCGAAGCACTCCTGCCAGTCGGGGTATTGGACGACGCCGTAGCCCTCGTCGAGCGATCGGGAGATGATGGCCTTGGTGCTTCCCGTGATCTCCTCTCCCTCACCGTGCGACTCGGTGAAGCTTTCTTCAATGGTCATGCGTGCCGAGCCATCGTCCTCGATTGTCGCCGTCGCCTGGAAGAAATCGGATGAGACTTCCTCCTCGCCAAAGATTGCTCGAATTTGCCACTCGCCCAGGTTCACGAGGGTGCCGTCTTCGTTCGTCGTCGGCGGCTCGGTGATGTCCACCTGAACACGGATGAGTCGCCTGGCGCCGTCATCGTCAGGCTCGAGGATCTTCACGAAGACGCGGTTGGTTGTGTTCCCGCCGCTCGGGACGAGTGTGGAGTTGACGTACCATTCCTGAAGGGACTTCTGTACCGAGCCACCTTCACCGTCATCGGTGAATGCGACCAAGCATTTGTACCAACCGTCACCGACGTTTTCGGGGTCAGCGTAGTGCGTCTGGCGGAAGGCATCGAAGATCACGGTGATGATGTCGAAGACGGCGAGCACCTTGATCTCGACAAACTTTCTCACTTGCACGTTGTTGTAGTCCGACTCCGCGGGAAGATCCTCGACTGCCCTCGCAGCTTTCTCCAGCTGCGCTCGGAGTCCTTTCGAGGCGATGCCTTGCGCTGCCTTTCCCGATCGGATGGCCCCCTCGGCGTTGTTCCTCGCCGAAACTGCCGAAACCTCCGCTGGCAATTCGATTCCCGCTACACCCGTGGAGTCCCCTCCCGACCCGCCGCCGCTGCAACCGGCAAGGAGGACAGCTCCGAGTAGCCCGGTAGCTCGAATCAGCCCTTGCGCCAATCTTGATCCAATTCGCATGGTGACACCTCGCATGGATCTCCCAACAATCCAGCGGTTTTGACATGGAGCCGTCCCATTGAGGTCACACAACTCTCACGGGAGCGATTCCTGACCCATCCCCGATTTCAACCCGGGGCTACTCTCCTCTCGGCAGCCTGGGCAGCGAACCTTGAATTTGCCTCCTTCACCCGACCAGGGTCGGACCTCGCAGGGTGGCTTGGCCGAGTTTTTTCGGCCCAAGTGATCCTGTTTGAGGCATCACCCAAGAAATCCTGGAGTCTCGAGGCACAGTTATTGCGTGGCGACAGCCATGAAATTTCCTCGATCACTCTTCGGTGCCTTGTTGATGTCCGCGCTCTTACCCGGGCTGCTTGCGCAGGATGGCTCGCCGCGTGTGGTAGGAGCCGATTCTGGCAGGGCCGACTCTTCCGCCACTCCGCCGGGTCCGACGGTAGGACCCCAGTCCAGCGCCGCGGTCGACCTGGCTCGATTTGTCAGGTTCGACGGTCAGATCCGGACTCGTTACGAATATTTCCGGCCCTTCTCCTACACGTCGAGCGGTGTTGCTCAGAGCGATGATGCCGTGTTTCTCCGGACGCGCCTCGGAGCTAATTTCACGCTCCACCGGAAAATCTCGGCGCGCTTTCAGCTTCAAGACTCCCGGATATGGGGGGAGGAGGGCGCCGGAACCGGGACCGCTCCGGTGGGATCGGCGACCACCAGCATCGACAACGTCGACATCCATCAGGCTTACCTGGATTTCAACCACCTCCTGGAAGACTCCTTCGGCGAATGTGCGTTGGCCCTGCGGATCGGCCGGCAGGAGCTGAGCTTTGGCGATCAGCGCCTCGTGAGCCCACTCGATTGGTCCAACATTGCCCGAGCATGGGACGCGGCGCGAGTGGTCATTGATCCAGCCAACGCTCCGGGGGGATTGCGCGTCGATATCTTTGCTTCGATTCTCCGCGACACCGCATCGTCCAACGTGGGTGGAGGACCGGTGGGAGTGACCACGGTGGATCAGAAGCAGGGATTTCATGGGATTTATGCTGCCTTCGAGGACATCCACCCTGCAGATGATTGGACCTGGACTTCGGCCGACGGGAAGCTCCTGGCTGTGTTGGGGCGACATCAGCTCGATCTCTACACCTTTTACAGGGACCTCGCCGATGGGGTCTTCACGGCGGAAGATGGATCGAGGGGGGATGTGGACGAGGTCACGCTCGGGGTTCGAGGCTCGGGGGAACTCTTCCGCGACGCCGTGGGAAGCGGCTGGGACTACTCTGGCGAGTTCGTTTATCAAACAGGGAGCTGGGCCGGGGATCCCATCGATGCGTTTGGATATGTTGTGGCGGGAGGCTACACTCTGGCTGGAGGGTCCCTCGGGAGCTGGAAGGTGAGACCCGGCGTCGAGTGGGACCACGGATCGGGTGACTCTGACCCCAACGACGGTGACCGCGGGACGTTCGATCCCCTTTTTCCATTTGGGCACAACTATCAGGGCATCCAGGACACTTTCAGCTGGAAGAACGGGCAAGACCTCTCCTTCAATCTGCGCGTGACCCCACCCAGGGAGACGCGAGTGATCGAGGCTGAAGCCCAGTTCCATCTCTTCTGGCTCACGGAGAAGAAGGATGGCTGGTTCAACGCGGGCCTTGCGCAAATCCGGCGAGACACCACGGGATCTGCCGACGGCTTCGTTGGGTCGGAAGTGGATCTGACCCTGAAGTACGCGCTGGTGCCGCCCATCGCCGTCATCTGGACAGGCTACTCTCACTTCTTTCCCGGCGACTTTGTTGACGACACCGGGAAAGATCCGGGCCGGGACTTCGTCTTCGCGCAGCTCGCAGTCACTTTCTAGATAACTCGGCGAAATAGTGGCTATACGAAAGTGCCCGTAGCGCCTGATTGCAGCAGGCCTGTTACTTTGTTAAAAGGCGTCCCCGATGCAGTGGTGGCCGAGGATTCAACCGAAGGATTTGGCAGGAGAATGAGCAACGTGGAAGAAGGAGTGAACGAGGCGGAGCACAGGATCGAAAACGGCGCTCTATCCGGGGATCGGCGCAGCTTTTTTGCGAGCGCGAGCTCTCTGGCGATGTTGGGCGGACTTGCAGGAAGTTATGGAACACTCGCGGTAATGGCTGGACGATTCCTGTACCCGGCGGGCGGCAGTCCCATGCGCTGGATGTTCCTCACCGAAACGGGTCGGATGAAGCCGGGGGACTCCTTCAAGTACACGGCCCCTTCCGGCCATACGATCGCGATTGCGTGTGTTGGAAAGACGGGCAAGGCCGAGGATTTTCTCGCGCTGTCGAGTGTTTGTCCCCACCTGGGGTGCCAGGTTTACTGGGAGGCTCAAAATAACAGGTTCTTCTGCCCTTGCCACAATGGGACGTTCGATGCTTCAGGTCGAGCGACAAGTGGGCCGCCGGCCGCTGCAGGGCAATCGCTCCTTCGCTATCGGCTCAAGGTCGAGGGCGGCCTCCTCTTCATCGAGGTTTCGGTCGACCGGGCAGTCGCGAGCGCCGAGCCGTCACTCTCTGGAGGCCAGGATTCTTGCCCGGGAGTCCGTGACCCGGAAGGAGCTTGCTGACATGGGGTTTCTCACGCGCTGGATCCGGGAGCGCCTGCCGATTGACGGCGACCAGCTCCGCGAATGGACCAACGAGCCTGTTCCGAATCACCTGAAACGGTGGTGGTTTTGTCTCGGCGGCACCCCTGCCTATCTGTTCGCGGTGCAAATCGCCACTGGCATTTTGCTGGCGTTTTACTACGAGCCGGCTCCTGCCACGGCCTACGAGTCGGTAAGGTACATCACCGAAACGGCAACTTACGGTTGGTACCTCCGGAGCCTCCACAAGTGGGCTGCGACGATGATGATTGCTGCCGTCATCCTGCACCAAATGCGAGTCTACTTCACGGGTGCCTACAGAAAGCCTCGAGAAATTAACTGGATGGTGGGTATGTGCCTCCTCATTTGCACCCTTCTGACGGGTTTCACGGGCTACAGTCTCGTCTACGAGCAGTTGAGCTACTGGGGCGCCACGGTGGGGGCGAACATTACCGACACGGTGCCCATCATTGGTGGGTTCATGAAGAGGATGCTTCTCGCCGGTGACGGCTACAACGAGCGTACGCTTTCGCGCTTCTTCATTCTCCACGGCGCCGTGCTCCCGGCGACGATGATCCTTCTCCTTCTGATCCATATCACGATCCTGAGGCTTCAGGGGGTATCCGAGTTGAAGTTTGCGAACGAGCGTGGAGACAGGCCCCAGCATTTCAGTTTCTTCCCAGACCACTTCTACACCGAGGTCACGATTGGGCTTGTCTTGATGATCCTCCTGAGCGCCCTGGCGACGGTCCTGCCTGCGACCATGGGTCCGAAAGCGGACCCCCTCTCGACCCCGGAGGTGATCAAGCCAGAGTGGTTTTTCTACGTGACTTTTCGTTGGTTGAAGCTCTTCTCCGGGACGGTGGCTGTCCTGAGCACCGGACTGATCGTATTCACCATGTTTCTCTGGCCTTTCATCGACGGATGGATTCGCCGCAAGACCAGGGCCTCGGAGGCCAGCGTCTGGATCGGGATCGTGGCCGTGATCACCATCATCGGCATGACAGTCTGGGAAGCGATTGTCGCTCATTAACTGGGTTGGATTCATGAAACGGAGCGCCTCGAGATGACCTTGGAGACAAAGCAAGTCGTGATCGCAATTCTGGGCGGGGCATTCTTGCTCTCGCTGATTTTTGTGCAGTACCGAGAAGTCACTCGAAAACAAGAGGAAGCCGGGGTTGTTAGCCCTCACATCGCCGTCCCCGCCAGCTCGAAAGGCTGTGTGGATTGCCATGCGCAGGCATCGCCGGGTATTGTGGACCAATGGAAGGGCAGCACCCACGCCCTCAAGGGGGTTGGGTGTGTTGAGTGCCATCAAGCCGAACAGGGTGACATTGACGGATTCAACCATTACGGGGCGATGATCGCGACGGTTGTCACTCCTCGTGACTGTTCCCGCTGCCATGTGGAAGAGGCGAAGGAGTTCGGCGCGAGCCACCACGCTGCCGCAGGAAACATCTTGGCTTCGCTCGACAACATCATGGCCGAGACGGTTGAGGGCAACCGCACACCATTCAACCCGCACTCTCCGACGCCGGGCCGATCGGTGGAAAAGGTCGATGGCATGGCGAGCTCGTTCCTCGGTTGCCAGCAGTGTCACGGGAGCAAGGTCGGGTTGAAGTCGACCGACGGCGGAATGATCACAGTCTCCGAGCTGAAGCCTGACGGGGCCGGCAAACCGACGAATCTTGACGCCGTCGGAAAAGTCGCGAAGGACGCGAACGGTCGTCCGCTCTTGCACCCCGGTACCTGGCCCAACACGGGGATCGGGCGGTTGAACCTGGACGGCTCCCTGGGGTCCTGCGCCGCCTGCCACTCGAGGCACGACTTCTCGCCCCGCAGGGCACGTCAGCCCGAGAGCTGTGGCAAGTGCCACATGGGGCCGGACCACCCGCAAAAGGAGATTTTCGAGGAATCGAAGCACGGTGTGGCCTTCCGTGACCTGAAGGATCACATGAACCTGGACGCCTCCTCCTGGGTCCTTGGCAAGGACTACTCGCAGGCCCCGACCTGCGCGACGTGCCACATGTCAGCGAATCGGCGCAACGGCGAGAAGATCACGCACGACCCAGGCAAGAGGATCTCCTGGACGAATCGTCCTCCGATCAGCCTCGTCATGGACACCGACTTGAACGGGAAGCTCATCAAGGAGGCGGACCCCGCGAAGCGTGCGCCGCTCGTGGCGGACAGCTGGGAGACAAAGCGAGGCCGCATGAAGGAGGTCTGCTCGCACTGCCACACCTCGGACTATATCAATTCATTTTATAGCCAGTACGACAACCTCGTCATTCTCTACAACGAGAAGTTCGCGAAGCCGGGCCTGGCCATCATGAATGCGCTCTGGGAGAACGACCTTCTCACGAAGAAGGAGTTTGACGAAAAAATCGAATGGACCTGGTACTTGCTCTGGCATCACGAGGGGCGTCGCGCGCGCATGGGCGCCAGCATGATGGGCCCCGACTATACCCACTGGCATGGCATGTTCGAGGTCGCCGAGCGCTTTTATCTACACTTGATCCCCGAGGCCTTCGAGCTCACGCAGCGTGCCAGTGCCGGGGGCAAGGCAGAGAAGGCACAGATCGTCGACAAAGTCATTGACACGATCCTCTCGAAACCAGAACACGCATGGAGTGGAATGTCATCGAAGTCCACGTTACCGCCCAAGTCGCTTGAGCGTGCCGCCGAGGGAGGTAAGTGAGCCGCCCGGAAGGAAGAATGGAGTAATTCGGATCTGGCGGGGTCCTGTGCCATTGTCATGGAGCAGGGCCGCTGCGTCTTGCCTGCCTTGCGACAGAGTGTAGACTCCCACACCGTGCCTGAGCCCGAACGTGACCCCTACGAGCTCTCCCCCGTTGAGATCGAGCTGCCGCCGCCGACCTTGGCCCTCGCACTTCGCCGCATCGGACCGGGTCTCATCCTCGCCGGCTCGATTGTCGGCACGGGGGAGCTCATCGCTACCACCAACACTGGAGCCAAGGCGGGCTTCACGTTGCTGTGGCTCGTGCTCCTGAGCTGTTTCATCAAGGTCTTCGTGCAGATCGAGCTGGGGCGGCATTCCGTCTCGTCAGGGCAAACGACGCTCATGGCGTTCCGTTCGTTGCGAGCTCCAGGGACCCTGCTTACATGGTGGTGGGTTGTGATGCTGCTCGTCACGCAGACGCAAATGGGAGCCATGGTGGGCGGCCTCGGCCAAGCGTTCCACATGGCCTTTCCTGGTGCCGCGCCATGGATGGCTTCGCTTGCCGGCGGAGAATCCACGGCAAGTGGACGGTGGCTCTCGGTCCACCCCGAGATGCCGTGGGCGGCGTTCGTCGCAGTTGCCACCTCCACGGTGCTGGCGCTCGGTAGCTACCGGGCCGTGGAGCGAGGCACCACGGTGATGGTGGCGCTGTTCACCCTCATGACGCTGGGCTGCGTCGCTTTGCTGCCGGCCGTTGGCGGCGCCATCACCAGCGCCGACCTCCTGTCCGGACTCCAGTTCCGCCTGCCCGAAGTGGAGGGAGCCATGGTCGTGGCCTTTGCCATGTTCGGCATCACGGGCGTGGGGGCGAGCGAGTTGATCGCCTATCCCTACTGGTGCATCGAGAAGGGATATGCGCGCTACGTGGGTCCTCGAGATGACTCGGCGGCGTGGGCCGAGCGCGGTCGTGGCTGGATGCGCGTCATGTACGCCGATGCGTGGGTGAGCATGCTCGTGTACACCGTGGCGACCGTCGCTTTTTACATTCTCGGCGCCGCGGTACTCCACGGCCGCACGGAGGCCAAGGGGCTGCCGGGTAATGTCCAGGACATGATGAAGACGCTCACCCACATGTACGAACCCGTCCTGGGCTTGGTCGGCGCGCACTGGTTCCTTTTGCTGGGCGTTTTCGCCGTGCTCTACTCGACGCTGTTTGCTTCGACGGCTGCCAGCTGCCGTACGTTGGTCGATTTCCTCCACGTCAATCAGCTCGTCGAGCTGCAAAAACCGGGTCGGAGGGCGCGCCTCACCCGGCTCTTCTGCGTCATCTTTCCGCTTCTCGATTTCGGCATTTACAGCCTGATGGGCAACTTGACGCGGATGGTACAGGTGGGCGGCTTTGTCCAGGCGCTGACGCTCCCCATGATTGCCACGGCCGCGATTGTACTGCGCTATCGTCGCACGGATCGCCGGCTTACCTCGGGCCCGCTCTGGGATTTTTTCTTGTGGCTGTCAGTGCTGGGTCTATACGTTGCAGCGGTCTACGGCGTGTGGGACAGCGTGCTCAGGTAGGCCGAACGGCACATCGAGCACAAACTACAACTACACCTCACTCGGCCAAGACTGAGACATTTTGAAACGTGCTCCGCCAGGGGCGGTCCGGTGTGGGCGAGGTCCTCCTCCCTCGTGAGGAGTCTACACGCCAGTGGAAGCCCTGGATGCCCGCGGCAGAGTCTCGAGTGCGGCCCGCGAGAGAGGCCGCGCAGCGTAGAGCTCGAAGCACTGTGGGCAGAGGCCATCGGCGGGGGTCCAGTGCGGAAAGTCGCGCCGGGCTTCCTGCGCGACAAGGGCTCCACGCTCTCCAGGGGGCATTCTTGTGACTGTGGAGGGGCATCTACAGAGTGGGCAAATGCCGCTGCTCTCCGAGCGTTGTCCGGTCTCGCTCGTGGCCGCCACGGGATCTGACGCGAAACGGAGCATCTCGGGGTGCGTGGGGCGTTCCTCCAAGAACCAGCGCTCGAACTCGGCGGCGCATCGTTCCTTGAGACCGCCGAATGCGGCATGAAACTGCCCCTCGCGAAGGGCCCGCGCCTGCGGAGCGGCGTGGCTCCGGCGGAGAAGGCGTCCATCGATCGTCGTATCCCAGAGGGTTCGGTATCGGTCGAGCACGAGTCGCGTTCGCGCAGGCTCGAGGTCCAGCACATCAGGTGTCGGATCGTATTTGAAGTTGGGATCGAGCATGTCGGCAATGTGCTGCATCTCGTGGCGGAGCAAGGTGAGCTGAAGCTCTGGGTTCACCACCGTCGACGGTCGCAAACGGACAAGGACGGCACTGGAAGTCTGCGAGTCGTTCGTTGCGACGAAGAGCTCGGCACCTTCGTCCCTGAAGGTCTTGGCTCGCAGGACCCGGCAAACTTTGACCCGGCTGACAATGAAAGGCTGCTCGAGGATGGCTTGCAGGAGCGGAGCCGTTAATTGCAGCACTTCGTTCTCCCTCGCATGGAGTTGAATGAAGAGCCTGTCTCTCTCCTCGGGGTCGGGAGTCTCGTAGATCAGTGCGCGCTCTTTCCAGAAGGCATGTTGAGGAGTGCTGCGGCGTATCAGGACGACGGCCTCCTCGATGAGGCCGGGCTCGATCTCGTACCCTACTCGAGGCGGGATCATGGGCCATCCTCGGCGTCGGAGGGCTCGCTGGTCAAGAGCGGACAGGAGGAGCCGCAGGCCATGGGGACGCCGTCATCGCGACCTTCCCGGATAGCAAGAAACTCTTGCCCTTGCTCGATACCCAGCTCCGTGCAGTCGTGTGCGAGGAGCTCGAGGAAAAGTCTGGCCGATGCACGGTAGAAGGCGTGGCGAGTGTGCTTCTCGAGTGAAAGGGCAAAGGCCCGCCCGAATCTGCCCAAGTGCTCCTTGAGGAAGAGCTTCTCGGCCCTTTGCACGACCTCGAGAGCTTCCTCCCTTGCCTCGATTCGCTCGTAGGCTTCCTTGCATGCGAGGAAGGAGAGGAACTCGCACTCGGCGCAAACATGGTCCGGGCGCTCGGATCGGGTGGGGGGGAGAGTCAGGCCGAACCCCAGGTAGAAACCCGCGAGATCCGCAAGCTCCTCCGATTGGCGGAACATGTCGTCGCTTCCATACTCTGTCTCGTAGGGAGGCACTTGCCCGTGCGCAGTATGCCCAAAGAGACGCTGAAACTCCTCCGCGAGCTTCCTGGCGTCGCAGTGGGCCGCCTGCGAGAAGAGCTCTCGGGTTGCGTGTGCCGCTGCCGCCCCGATTTCTTGCGCGGCTTCGCAGACTGCCTCCCGGGTGGAAGCGCAAGAGAGACGATCGATGGTTGCCTGAGTGGGCGCACCGAGGCACTCACAGAGAACGTCGTAGAGAATGCTCCGGCAAAGGGCCTTGTCGATCTCGATTTGGGTGTCCGCCGTGGATTGAGTCATGATCGTCCCTCCTTGACTGGAGATTCAGATGGAGTTGGCATGCTGCGCGGGTCGGACGTGCACCGGCTCTTCGATGGTCGTGCGGAAGATTTCCTTGCTATCCCGGTTGTAGGCAATGATGGTGTCGTTGTAGAGGGTTACCGCTTTGCCGTTGAGCGTACCCTCGTAAACCTTCGGACCTTCCTTGATTTCGTAGCGGAAGATGATGAGGTTCGACCTCCGGAATAGCTGGAGTACGGCGAGGAGCTCCCGATCGGGGAGCGAGTAGCGCTCAATGGCCGCATCGACCCCGGGGCCAAACATTTGCCGCAGGTAGGGTCGAGGGACCCAGCGGGGCGGGATGTAGTATCCGTTCGGCTGTGTTCCAAACTGGGGATAAAGCGGCAGGGCTACCTTGGCGACGTGAACGAGGTAGTAAAGCGGATTGTATCGATCCTCCGCCCAGGCACCATTCTCCTTCAGCTTCACCAGTCCTTGCATGCGAATCTGGCCAATGCAGGCCGCCATGCATCGTGTCTCCATGGGCTGACCTCCGCTTTCGGGGTCGGTTCCCTCGACTCGCGGGTAGCAAGCGATGCACTTCTCGCTCACTCGCGTGTTGCCGCGGTACATTACCTTCTTGTAAGGGCAAGCCTCGACGCACTTGCGGTAGCCACGGCAGTCCGCCTGGTTGACGAGCACAATGCCGTCCTCGGGCCGCTTGTAGATGGCCTTTCTGGGACATGCGGCGAGGCAGGCCGGGTAGGAGCAGTGGTTGCAGATTCGGGCGAGGTAGAAGAACCAAGTCTTGTGGGTCGGAAGCTGTACTCCTTCCTTGTCAAGTTCGTTGCGAACACCGCGCGGACCGACAGGATTGTCCTCCCAGATATTCGGAGAGTTCCATTCCTCGTCGGTTGGCAGATACCCCACTACCCTGGAGCTATCCGGAACCAGCAAGTTTTCCGCGGCCTCAAAGACGGTCTTTCCATCGAATTTTCCGTACGGAGCCCCGGGGTCTTTACCGTCCCCCTTGGTCCACGTTTGTCCGCCGGGATTTGCCTCCTCGAGAAGCTGCAAGGCCTTCGCGTCCCAGTTATGCGGGTAGCCTCCATATGGCTTCGTCTCGACGTTGGCCCACCACATGTGCTCCTGACCCTTTGAGAAGGTCCACGTTGACTTGCACGCCATCGTGCAGCTCTGGCAGGCAATGCAGCGGTTGATGTTGAAGACGAACGCAAATTGCTGTCTTGGATACGCGGCCTCGTAGGGGTACGACATTGGGCGCCCGAGTTGCCAGTTGTAGACGTCACTCATGGTGTTTTCCTCCGTTCGTCTTGAAGCACGTTGAGAAGTCCGAGTCCCGTTTCGGGGTCCGTGTCCCTGTCCCGGCAGCAAACGCGGCTCCAAAACGCAACCTGCTCCTTCACGATGGCACGGATCTTCTCCGCTCCAAGCAGGAGGAACGTCTGGTGAGATCCTCCATAGAAGGGATTGGTGAATAGCTCCATCAGCCTCGGCTCGTCGAAACCCATCCGGGCATACTCCTGTGCAATCGCATTCGCCGACTCTCTCGCTGCCTCCTCGCCGGCGGCCAACTCAACACCCACGAGCAGCATGGGGTCTGTCTCGTCTGCTTCCTGGTATGGCATGAGTTGTTCTCCTCTCAGGTTTCCTTGTGCAGATCCCCGGCGAGATATCGCTTCATGAAATCGTTCTCGTTGTCGGGGGTGAAGCCGGTGGTCGCCGGTGCCCAGACTCCCTTCCCGCCTCGTCCACCATCCTCTGCCTTGGTGACTCGCACGAGTGTCTCCTTCGGCACGGTGTTGACGGCGTGGTTGTCGGCCTCACCTCCGAAGATGAAGCTCATGAAGACCTTGGACTTGTGGAAAAGCGTATCCGTCTGGTGCATGGGCATGTGCCAGTTGCGGGTGATCGATTGCTGAGATCCGTAGCGCAGGTTGGCCTGGTAGCCCGTGTTGGCAGAGAGCGCTCTCCCGTCGGGTCGAGTCTCATGAGCCTTCACGCTCTTTTCCGTGGCAATGAAGGGAGCGTGTTTCATCATGATCACGTTGTAGGGGTAAGCATGGTTGTATTTCACGCGCAGCATGCAGCGCGACACCCGGTAGAAGGGGTCATCCGGCCTTGCGTTCAAGTAGGGCCGATCCGCGGGATTCGCGTCAACGTAGACATAGTCCCCGTCGTTGATGCCCAGGTCGCGCGCGGCCACGGGATTCATGCTCAACTGGTGCTCGCCAACGCAGGGCGCCCTCTTGTCGAGACGGTAGGGATCACCGAAGTTGGAGTCGAAGAGCATGTGCCAGTCGACGTTGGACCATCCCGAGTGCACGCGGTGGCGGGTCTTGGGGGTCAGACAATAGAACTGGAACCCCTTCTCCCACAGGAAGTTCTTCGTCTTCTTTACCTCTGACCAGGGCAGTTTTACATTGCGAATCGTGCGGTGGTCCCAGTGCTCGTCGTCGTGGCTGATCCCGTAGTCTTCCGGGCGGACATTGGGGTTGGAGCTGACGATGACGTTGGGGAGATAGGGAGTCGCCTCCGGCCCCTCTCGATGCACGATGAAGTTCTCACCATAGTCGATTGCCTCCGGGAGATCCGTGTAGGCGTGCATGCGACCCGTGTCCGTGAAGAAGGGCTCATTGAAGTGCACCTGCTCGTAGAATGGGATCCGGGGATAAGTGCGGAAGTTGAGCAGAGAGCCGCCGGGTGGCCCATACTTGCCGGCCATGATGTCGGCGAGCTTGTATCCCGCTGTCGTCGTGCAGCTATCGAGGAGGCGTTGAATGTAAACCGAGCGCTTCCCTTCGTATTCGAACTTGAAGTAATCGGTAAACCGCTTGTCACCCGTCACGTCGGCAAGAGCGCTGGAGATGCCAGCCAGGATTGTGAGGTCATCCTTCGAATCAAACACCGGCTTGATTCCGCCCTTCCAGATCTGCAGGAATGGGTTCGAGCAACTGGCGGTTATCTCGAGGTCCTCGAACTCGAGCCAGGAGTTTGCTGGCAGCGCCAGGTCCGCATACTCGATGGACGCCGTCATTTGAATGTCCATCGAGACGATCATCTCGACGTTGGGGTTGACGTTCTTGATCATCCCATACGCCCACTTCGCGTTGTTGATCAGGTTCACGTTGGTGAAGATGATCGCCTTGGTCGGCGTGGGCATGTGGGTCTTGCCCGTGAAGTTTTTCCGTCCAAGCTTGGGTGTATCCACGACGAGCGCGAGGTCTCCGTGGTTCCAGTAGGCAGGCTCCTCGTCCTTCGTGTGGGCGTGGGCCTTGATGTCCTTCCCGGATACCGAGGGATCAAGGTTCGGGTGGAAGGGATCTTCCGCCACCCAGCCCTTGAAGCCCGGCCCGGTCCAGGGAGACCCCTGAAACAGGGCAGCCTTGTAGTTGCCTGCCCAGGTGTGGCAGCCCGCGCCCGGCTTGCCGATGTTTCCGGTCAGCATGAGCGGCAGGTAGGCGGCGCGATTCATCTCCGTCGCGTGGAACCAGTGGTTGATTCCTTCTCCTTGATGGAGTCCGACGGGCTTGATCGTGGCGATGTCTTCTGCCAGCCTCTCGATGAGCTCCCGAGGGGCCTGCGTCATTTCGCAGACCGAGTCGAGGTCATAGTCCCTCAGGTGTGTTTGATAGAGGCTCCAGAGAGTTTGTGTTTCGACCATGGTGCCGTCGACAAGCTCTACTTTGAAGGAGCCTTCGAGCCTCGGCGATATTTCCTTCTGCTTCAGGATCTTGCCAACGTCGTCACGGTGGATTGCACGGAGGCCGCCAGTCTTCTCATCCCACACGACAAAGTCTCCGAGCCTTTCGTGTTGCTCCTTGGTCAGGCCCTGGATCTTCATGGAGGGTCCATTGGCCGTCAGGTCCGACTTGTAGTCGGCGAAAACTTCACTGGCTCGCAATCGACGCAGGTTATCTGTCCGGACGAGCAGCGGGAAGTCCGTGAACTGACTTACGAACTCGGCGTCGTGGAGCTTCTTGTCCATGAGGATTTTTGTGATCCCCAGCCAGAGGGCTGCGTCCGTTTGAGGCCGGATGGGAATCCAGTAGTCCGCCTTCGTCGAGGGTGGACCGTACTCGGGAGCTATGACGACGATCTTTCCGCCACGTTCCATGCACTCGATGAACCAGTGAGAGTCGGTCAGCTTGTTCTCGACCAGGTTCTTGCCATCCATGATGATGAGCTTCGAGAAGCGCAGATCGTTGAAGTCACATTCGGAAGTCTGGAGCCCATGAACCCACGGATGGCCTGGCGCCTGGTCGCCGTGCCAGGTGTAATTGGACCAGTTGCGGCCGGCGAGAGCTTGCTCGGGGTCCACCCCGCGCACGTGCACGTCGAGCAATGCCAGCGAGTTGTTGAGGCGGTACATTCCGTACTTCCCCATCACGCCAAGGAGCCCCATGCCTCCGCGCATCTTGATACAACGTGTGCCGGCGCCTTTCGTCTCCTCCACCATCTCGCCCTGATAACCCTGTGCAAGGAGGAGCTTCTTGCCCTCCTCGCCGCTATACCGTCGGGCGATCGACTGGAGCGCCTCTGCAATGTAGCGGAAGGCGTCCTCCCAGGGGAGCTGGACGAATTCGTCCTGGCCGCGAGAGTCGAACTGGTACTTTGTCTTGAGCTCCGGGGTTAGCTCCGGGAATCCTGCGTCAGCCCACGCCTTCCAACCCTTGCGGACAATCGGGTGCCGTAGCCGATAGGGGCCGTAGAGAACCCGGTGAAAAGTATAGCCCTTGGCGCACTGCCGAGGGTTCCAGTTGTTGGTCGCGTGGTTCCCGTAAAGGTCCGCATAGTCCTGGTAGTCATAGGTTGCGCCACTGCGTGTGACGATGCCGTTGCGCACGTAGGACCTGATGCGGCAAGCATGAGTGTCGTTGGGGGAACAGACCCAATCGAAGGCCTGGTCATAGCGGTACTGGTCTCTGTAGATCTTTTCCCATTCGCGCCCCACGGATCGGGAGAGCGGGTTGTCATTGGGGTCGATTGCAGCGAAGAGGTTGAATTGGAAGCCCAGCGTCGAGGCCGTCGCTCCCGCGCCAGCTCCCATCCACTTCAGGAAGGCCCTGCGCCCGATTTGATTGGTCTTCTCAGTGTTTTTCATGTGAGCCTCTCATGGGTCCAGTCGCAAGTCTTGCCAGATAGTCACCGACTTCTTCCCATCGCGATCGCCCGCACTTCCGTTCCAGACTGCAAATGCCACGGCAACAGACCCGCCCGGTTGGAACTTTACGGGCTTGTTCCCGGTTCCGGCGAGCTCTCTGTGAAAAACCACGCGATAGGTGCTGGTTGCAAAGACACCGAAGGCGTTGATCGTTTGATCGACACGGGGGAGCGCAACCAGAGTTCCAAGGCCGTGAGCCATGAGGTTCTCCACCGCACTCTTTCGAGTTGGATCCGAAACAATGTTCCCTGCGCCCCAGCCCGTGACGAATGTTGGATCGGAGTCCAGCGTAAACGCTGTCCTGAACGGTTGCTCGACGGGAGAGCGCTTCATGTTCGGATACGAGTCGATTCCCATGTAGGGATAGACATTGTCGAGCTCCTGAAAAGTGGATTCGAGGTCAGCTTGCCTCTCCGACTTCCACATCCAGATGTTCACCAGCTCGCCGGGGCCGCCCATGGCAAAGAAGGGAGGATCCAGGGACTGGGCGAATTGGATAGCCGCGCCGTCGCGAAAATCCTGCGGGCGCATCGCGGTGTGATCGTGGGTCTCGTCTTGCCACGAGAGGCGCAACGCCAACTCCTTGCCGTCGTGGAGCGCTTGCACGGTGAGCTCCTCCGGCCGCTCCACCCTCCACCACAGCGGCATGAGGTGCAGGTTTACCCGGGGAGCATCCCGCCAGGCGCCTTCGTCGGGGTGAGTGGGAATCGCGGAGACCCTGGGTGCCCGGATCTCGAATTTCCGCATCTCGACTCGGCTTCGCTGGGTCTCGCTCGAAAGGCCGAGAACGTAGTGGACGAGGTGCCATGCGTCGTCGCCAGCAAGGTACCCGCTGGAAGGCATGGGCGTTCCAGGACTGCCCGCAACGATGCGACGATAGACTTCCTCGGGTCTTGGAGATCCCTTGAAGATTCCAAGCGTGAGGTCTCGCGGCCGAATCGGCAAGTTCCTGTCGTCGAGCTGTTTTTGCACGCCGTCTCCTCGTCCAGTCGCTCCATGGCATGGGGCGCAGGCCTTTTGGAAGACGTCGGCGGCCCTGGCATGGGCTTCCGGCGTATAGCGTGGTTCAGGAGGGGGTAGGACAATCCCCGCCTTTTCGCCTGACGTTCCCTCGACGACGGCGATGGCCACTTCCGCGAAGGCTTTTACGTAGTGGACCAGCGCCCACCGCGTCCTCTCGCTCAAGTGTGCCCAGGATGGCATGGACGATCCGGGCATGCCGCGAGAGATTGTGCGGAATATGTCCCCATCCGTGGGGACTCCTTCCCAGGTCGAGACGATCCTGTAACGCGCCGTGACGAAGTCTCGCGGTCTTGGATACAGGAGGTAAGCAGCTAACCCGAGTCCTTTTCCGTCGAGGCCATGGCAAGCTGCGCACTGCTTCACGTACGTGGCCTTCCCCAGCGCCAGACTTTCGGGTGAAACTGCCAGCGAGCTGACCGGTTCGTAGTTCCCTGTTGTTCCAAGCGGGCCTGTTTCCGCGGCTTTTTTCAGGGGAGAGCTCGCGGAATCGGACGCCCCTCTCTCCGCTTCGCTGCCCCTGTCTGCGTCGGGAGTGGGCTCGCGGCCGCACCCAGAGAGCCACGAGATGGCCCAGCATAGCAGGATCCCATGTAAAGCTCGGCGACGGCCTCTCACGGTTGCACCTCCTCCAAAAGATCAAGATCGCGATTTGCTAATCGCCCTGCGGCGTTCGTATTTCAAGCAAAAGGGATGCCTTCTGGGACAGGCCCGGGCCGCCAGAGGCTCCCTGTCTGTGGAAAGCTGCTGGCACCCACGGGCGGAGGCCCCACGAGATTCTGCCCGCTGCATCAAGGGATGCCGCGGGGCCAGACCTGAGCCTCTCTGCCGTCAAAGCGTCAGCGGCATAAGTAGCAAGGGGCAGGGTGCGCGTTGGATCGTCTGCTCTGCCACGCTGCTCCCCGCGAGTCGGTCCCGGATCGCAAGGCCCTGGCTGGACATGACGATGAGGCTTGTCCCACTTTCTGCCGCGTCATTTGCGATTTCGACGCCCGGATCTCCGAAGCGAACAGAGGTTTCGGATCGAAGGTCTGAAAGTTTCTTGCTGACGATTTCCCTGAGTTTTCCGGACGTCTCTACTTTTTGATTTTCGTAGTGTTCTGCGACACTCACGCTGGGGCTGGGGACCACAGCGTCATCACACTTTAATCCCGACTCGACGACGTGGAGGAGTCTCAGGGATCCGTCAAAAGCGCGCGCCCAGGACTTGGCGGATTCCACGACCGCCATGGACCTGCGGGAAAAATCGCAGGGCACCAGAATTCGCTCCGGCCGAAACGAGTGTTTGCTGCCGCCCGCTGGAATCCGTGTCGATTTGAAAATCAAGCTGGGAATCCGCGAGAACCGCAGCATCTTTGCCGTGAAACTTCCCAGGCGGAATTGTTGAGCGCCGGACTGACCATGAGTCGCGATGAGAAGCAGCTCCGCCCCTCTCTTTTCGATCTCCTCGCAGACCTTTTCCGCTCCCGCCTCCTCGAGCAGCAGGATTTCATACCTTACTCCCGTGAACTCCGTGGCGTGCTTCGCTAGCGCCTCGAGGTCGCAGAGAGCCTCACTTGTTGTGGACGCACTCTTGACCTCGCTGGCCGGCAGTTGCCACGGACTGAAGATCGGAGGGCTCCTGGTTGTATGCACGACGATCAGCCGAGACTCGAACTTGCGCGCCAGGTCCCCCGCTGCGCCAAAGGCCTCCCTGGAAGCCTCGGAAAAATCAGTTGTGATGGCCAAATTGCGTAACATGACACCTCCTGGCAAGCTTCTACAAGGCATTCGACGGCACTCTGCTTGCAACTATCATTCCTTCTTTCTTTTCTCGGGCCGTTCCGGATAGACTTTGAGCTTTCCCAAACTGACAACAGGAAAGGAACACTCATGAGTTTTGCAAAGTTAGGTTTTGTGACTGTCTGTGCCGCGGCTCTAGTCCTTGCTGGCTCGGTTACCATGGCTCAGGTGAAGAAGGGCAAGAGCCGTCTTCTCGAGACGAAGCAGCTCATGGGTGGTCTCATCAAGGTGCAATGCGATGCGGTGAAAAAGAGCGTCGACTCCCCGCCAGGCGACGAGAAGGGCTGGGCAGCGCTTGCCACGAGTGCTGCGCTCCTGAACGAGGCGAGCTACGTCCTCATGGAAGATGGCCGTTGTCCGGATGCGACCTGGGCTGATGCGGCGAGCAAGGTGCTGCGGGATGGCAGCGCGGCCGTGGTCAAGGCGGCCGAGGCGAAGGACAGTGAGGCCGCGAAGAAAGCTTTTGGCGAAATGACAAAGGCGTGTGGCGCCTGCCACAAGGCCCACAAGAAGTAGCCTCCGCTAGAGCTCTCGTTGCGCGCGAGCAAGTCGCGTCCGACCGAGATTGGGATGCGACGCGGCGTGGAACGAGTTTGACCAAAAACACCGAAACCTCCTGGCTCCAGGTCACCTCGAAGAGGTATGAAAGTGTTTTGGATCATCCTTGGTGCCGTGACTGCCGCGCTCGTCATTCGTGCCGGTTACAATCGCGTGGGCGCGAATGCCCGAAGGGAGGAAATGATGCGAGACCAGCTACTTGCGAGGACTGTTGAAAAAGCAACCTTCGGGGCTGGCTGATTCTGGGGAGTGGAGGCGACCTTCCGAAAATTGCAAGGCGTCACCTCCACCGCAGTAGGCTACTGCGGCGGTAGCACCCGGAATCCCACCTACGAGCAAGTGTGTAGCGACCGCACAGGTCACCTCGAAGCAGTGCAACTCGAGTATGACCCTCTGAAGGTCACGTACGAACAGCTTCTCGAAGTTTTTTGGTCGAGTCACAACCCGACGCAAGTGGGCGGGCAGGGCTTCGACGGTGGCTCGCAGTACCGCTCCGTGATCTTTTACCACACGCCGGAGCAACAGGTCTTGGCAGAGGCCTCGAAGGCAAAGCTCGAAAGGACTGCCCGCTTTCGCAACCCGATCGCCACGCAGGTTGCTCCGGCGCCCACCTTCTGGCGCGCCGAGGAGTACCACCAGCAATATTACGAGAAAGCGGGCTGCAGGGTCTGAATCCGCCTGGAGCTTGACGGGCGCCGGGCGCCTCCGGCACAGCCGCCGCCTCCATCGTAAGACTGTGCGGCGGGCCGATTCTTGCCCACGTTCACGCCAGGACGATGACCTCAAGCTGCAAGCCGAATGGCTCTCACTCAGTACCGCGCGCCATGAATGGGTGCCTGAAATCTCCCCCTGAGGGGAGCCACGCTGTCCCCCTCACACTCCCCCTGGCGAGTACCGCCCAAGAGCTGCATTTTCAGGCACTAACTTGCGGTGGGCGGTACTCAGTGGGCTCTCCGCCGGCAGAAACCGCCGCAAGGGTCAGGCGTGGCAACGGAATCCCCACTGCGAGAAGGTGAGACATTGCGCTCGCGTCCACTGGAACGCTGATGAGGTTCCCCTGGACCTGGTCGCAGCCGTGCTCGGTCAGGATCTCGAGCTGCTCTTCTGTCTCGACCCCTTCGGCGATCACTTCGAGGCCCAGGCTTTGCGCCATTGCGATGATCGCCTTTACGATGGAGACATTGTCCGCACTTGTTGCGATGTCCCTCACGAAGGATCTGTCCACCTTGAGGCGGTTCACCTGAAGACGCCGCAGGTGGTTCAGGCAGGAGTATCCAGTGCCGAAGTCATCGATCGACAGCTCGACGCCGAGGGCTCGAAGCCTCTGGACAGTATCGATTGCGGTCTCCGGGTTCTGCATCATGATGCTCTCCGTGAGCTCGAGCTCCAGGAGGTGGGCATCCAGGCTGCATGTGCGGAGTTCACTGCCGATGATTTCGGCAAGTCCCGGCTCCTGGAACTGCTGGTTCGAGACGTTGACAGCCACGCGCACCGATCGACGCAGGGTCTCTCCCCACGCCTTGCTCTGGAGGCATGCCATGTGAAGCACTTGAGAGTCAATCTGCCGGATGAGTCCGGCTTCCTCTGCGACGGGGAGGAACGCCCCCGGCAGGAGAAGGCCGTGATCGGGGCGGCGCCATCTCACCAGCGCCTCGACCCCGACGACTTGTCCGGTCTGCAAGCTGACCTGCGGTTGATAGTGCGCCACAAGCTCGTGGCGCTCGAGTGCGCGCCGCAGGCAGGCTTCAAGCGAAAGTCGCTCGAATGCGGTGGCATTCATGGAGCGAGAGTAAAACTGAAAGCTGTTGCCGCCCTGCTTCTTGGCACAGGAGAGGGCCGTATCGGCATTTTTCAGGAGAGCATCGACGTTGTCTCCGTTGACCGGGTAGACCGCGATTCCGATGCCCAGCGAGACGAATACTTCCTGCCCTTGAAGCGTGAAGGGGCTAGCGATGGCGTCGAGGAGACGCCTTGCCACCTTCGCTGCGTCGTGAATGCGTAGGAGTTCCGGTAGCACGAGCGTGAACTCGTCCCCGCCAATACGGGCCAGCACAAGATCGTTGAGCTCCCGGTTTGCCCTCGAAAGAATGTCGCTGGATCTGACGACCTCGCGTAATCGATTGGAGACCTCCTTGAGGAGCATGTCCCCGACGCTGTGGCCGAGTGTGTCGTTGATTCGCTTGAATCTGTCCAGGTCCAGAAAGAGGACAGCCACCAATTGGTGGCCTCGTTTGGCTTTTTCGATGGCCTCGTTGAGTAGCTCCTTGAAGTGTGGGCGATTGGGCAGGCCCGTGAGTTCGTCGTAGTAGGCGAGGGCGTGAATCTGCATCTCCGCAAGCATTCGTTCAGTCACATCCTGGAAGGTGCCGACGATGCGGACTGCTGCGCCAGAATCTGCAGTTACGAGCTCAGCTTCCAGGTGAATCAGGCGCTCCGCTCCGCCCTGGGTGACCCGGAGATCCGTACACAGCGGCTCCTGACAACTGAGCGCAGAATCGAAGTAGGACTTGATGGCTTCTCTGTCGTCTTCGTGCACGACCGAGAGGAAGTTCCCGACTCTCAAGCATTGATCCGGTGAATGAAACCCGAGCATCTTTGACGCTTCTCGGGACATCTTGAACGTCTGATCGCGAAGGTCGAGCTCCCAGCTTCCAAGCTTTGCGATCCTCTGGGCCATGGCAAGACTTGTCTCGCCGCGCGTCAACTCCCCAAGCCTCTGGCTATCCCGGAGCATGTACCGGATCCTCTGGCAGAGGATCCGAGGCTGGATGGGCTTGGTGACGAAGTCGGTTGCGCCCAGAGCACGCGCGTTGTCAATCGATGCCAGATCGTTGAGTCCGGTCATGAGGAGCACTGGCACCATCGATGCCGCAGGCAGGGCTCGAAGGGCCTGGCAAGCCTCCAGACCGTCGACGCCAGGCATGAGAACGTCGATGATCACGAGGGCTGGACTGTGCTCGGTGAAGGCAGGCACAGCCTGGCGTCCCTCGGAGGCTTCGGCGACGACAAATCCTTCTTCCTCCAGCGCTTCGCGGATCAGGGTCCTCGAGGCGAGGTCGTCGTCAATCAGGAGGACTTTCGGGCTGCTTTCGGGTTGAAACACTTCGTGCCTTCGATTTCCAGGAGCATTTCGATTTCAAGCGACGCGCTGGTCTGCCCGGGATCTGTTTGACATCCCAGGTGTGTGGGCCTGCAGAAGGGGAATTCGGCTCCAGCGTTCGCGCCACTTGAATTTCGCTCCTCGAGCAGGATTCCTGACACCATCGCACCTGTCGAATCGATCTCGCACGCGAGGGAGCTGGAGGTCGCTGGCAGAGTTATCGGCATACGATTGCGTTCAGCGGAGTTGAGACGGAGTTGCGGGCTCGCCGGGCCAAGCTTCTACGCTGCGAGGCCGAGTGCACCGATTGGGGCCTGATCTTGAGCCGGTGAGCCGCCGGCTCAAGCGCCAACTGGCAAAGCCGCTGAGCGGCATTGTGGCGTTTGTGTCCAGACCAGCTTGACCTCCAGGGAATCTTCCGCTCTCGTGGAAAGCACCAGAGAGGAGCGTGGAAACTCTCAATTTCTGCAGCCCGGGGACCATTCCTGGATTTCCTGTCCCACGACGAGGCGGATTGCGCTCGGAGGTGTGTCCTCGAGATCGTGGACACCCGAGACCCCGGAAACGACAGAAAGCCCGGCTCGGTGGAGTAACCCAGCAACCCAGTTCCAGAGAAAGGAATCTCCCATGCGCACCACAATCCTCACCCTCCGAGGCCTCTTACTCGCCGCCCTCCTCCTCGCCTCCTTCGCCGGAGCAGTCCTGGCTCGCACTCCCATCGACGTTGCTATCGGAAACTTTGACCCGCCCGCAGTTCGAGACCCGGTGCTCAGGGCACCAAGGGAAGTTCCGCTCCCCGTGCGCTTTCTCCGCGGCGACGCCGACGGCAGCGGGAAGGTGGAGCTC
>SXIK01000086.1 GCA_005772855.1 Planctomycetia bacterium
CCGATGCAGTGCAGTTCGCCTCTTGCCAGCATGGGCTTGAGGAGGTTGCCAGCGTCCATGGCGCCCTCGGACTTGCCAGCGCCGACGATGGTGTGAAGCTCGTCGATGAAAAGCAGTATCCGCCCCTCGCTCGACTGAATCTCCTTCAGGACCGCCTTCAATCGCTCCTCAAACTCGCCCCGGTACTTGGCCCCTGCGATGAGGGAGCCCATGTCGAGCGCAAAGACGCTCTTGTCCTTCATCCCTTCGGGCACGTCGCCACGGACGATGCGTTGCGCGAGCCCCTCGACGATCGCCGTCTTTCCGACTCCAGGTTCTCCAATGAGCACCGGGTTGTTCTTTGTCTTGCGCGAGAGGATCCGGATGACCCGCCGGATCTCGTCATCACGGCCAATCACGGGATCCAGCTTGCCCTGACGGGCGAGTTGGACCAGGTCCCGGCCGTACTTTTCAAGCGCCTGGAAGGTGGCTTCCGGGTCCTTCGTCGTGACCTTCTGGTTTCCACGCACCTTGCGCAGCGTCTCCCTCACCTGGGTGGGGTGGACCCCGAGGCGCGAGAGCGTCTTTGCAGCGCTCGAGTTGGGGACGCCCTCGAGGATGCCGAGCAGCAAGTGCTCGACGCTCACGTACTGATCCCCAAGCTTGCGCGCGATTTTCTCCGCCTCGCTCAACGCCCTGGACAGATCGCTGCCCATGCGAAGCTCGGCGTCACCGGAAGCCTGCGGTAGTTTTTTCAGACTCTCGCCAATAGCCTTGCGCGCATCAGCAGCGGACACACCCTGGCCCTCCAGCAGCCGCGGCGCCAGGCCCTCGGGGTCATCCAGCATGGCAGCCAGGAGGTGTTCAGGCTCATAGGAAGGGTTTCCGCGATCTTGCGCGAACTGGGCACCCTTCTGATAGGCTTCCTGGGAACGAGTGGTGAACAATTCGAGGTTCAAGGGTTTCTCCTCCTGAGGGGGTGTTCTGCATCCAGAGGGCAGCAAGCCGTGTACCGTCAGAGAACCAGGAAGGCAAAATGTCCCATATTCAGAACTTACGGCGCATAGCCAGGCCAGGATCGGCCAACAAAACGCCAGAGTGGCAGATGGCTTCTGAGCACTCGAGATCGGATGATCTGCCCACTGCCATCTTGGCGCTATCGCCGCCGGCGCGTTCTTTGCCCTTGCCTTACAGAGCCCCCATTACCGATATCTCCGGGTACCCCTGTTGGACAAATCGCCCATGAGCTGGACACAACTACCAGGCCTTGCTCCCGAGGAAACCCCGGCAGTGCGAAAATTTTGGCTTCGCCGCTTGTATCTTCTCACCGGCTTTGTCTGCCTGAGCGCCTCGCTCGGCTCGGTAGTCTCCCTGTGGGATAACTGGGCCTCTCCTCGCGTCGCGCCCCTCACGAGCGAGCAACGGCTCTTCTCGGTCGAGGACCTCGCGGAGTCTCTCGAGGCAACCCTCGAGTGGGAGCTCCGACACGATCTAGGTCTGCGCAGCGATGACTGACACCACGGGCTCTCAGGCGGGCTGGAGAGTCTTGAGCTCCTGAAGGAGTGCCCGGAGCGATGCTTTCGCATCCCCAAAGAGCATTTGCGTACGGGGGCTGTAGAAGAGCTCGTTCTCGATGCCGGCGAAACCGGGGTTCATGCCGCGCTTCAGGACAATGACGTTTTGTGACTTGTCGACGTCGAGGATTGGCATGCCGTAGATCGGACTCGATGGCGCATTGCGCGCTGCTGGATTCACCACATCATTTGCACCAATCACAACGGACACATCGGCGCGCTCAAACTCCGGGTTGATCTGGTCCATGTCGAGGAGCTGGGGGTAGGGGACGTTGGCCTCGGCAAGAAGCACATTCATGTGGCCAGGCATTCGGCCGGCCACCGGGTGGATCGCGAACTTCACCTGGATTCCGAGTTTCTGGAGATGATCCGACAGCTCCCGGACTTCGTGTTGGGCCTGCGCGACCGCAAGGCCGTAGCCCGGCACGAAGACGACCTGCCGGGCGCAGGAGAGCATCATGGCCGCATCTTCCGGGCTCACCTGGCGACAAGTCTGGTCACTCAAGCTTTCCTGTCCAGGCATGGCGGTGGGCGCCGACGCTTTACCCAGGGCTCCGAAGAGCACATTCCAGATGGACCGGTTCATCCCCTTGCACATGATCTGGGTGAGGATGATTCCCGAAGCGCCGACGAGCGCCCCCGTGATGACCAGGCACTTGTTGTTGATCACGAAGCCCGTGAAGGCGGCCGCAATGCCAGAGTAGGAGTTCAGGAGCGAGATCACAACGGGCATGTCGGCGCCGCCAATCGGGATCACCAGCAATACCCCGAGAGCCAGCGAAGCGAGGTTGAGGAGCGCAAACAGAGCCAGGTGGCCTGGCGAGGCCGTGAGGTAGATCCCGAGGGACAGGACGAGGATCGCGATCAGGAGATTCCCCGTCTTCTGAAACGGGTAGGAAATCGGCTTCCCCGTCATGAGTTCCTGGAGCTTCGCGAATGCCACAAGACTTCCGCTCAAGGTCACGCCTCCCACCAGGGAGCTCAAATAAACCGCCGCGCCAACTTCCGGGGGGACCTCCTGGCCGTTTCCGAGTCGATGGACGAGCTCACCGGCGGCAACGAGGCAAGAAGCCCCTCCACCCAGCCCGTTCAGAAGCGCCACCATCTGCGGCATGCTCGTGATCTTCGTGATCTTTGCAAGCCAGATGCCCAGCAGGGAGCCCACCACAATACCACCGAAGACAACGGGAAGGTAACCCGGCTTCACGGCCGGATCGACCAACGTGGTAGCGATGGCAATCAGCATCCCGATGGCCGAGAGCCAGTTGGCCTTCCGCGCTGTCACGGGAGAGCTCATTCGCTTGAGCCCCACGATGAAAAGGAAAGCCGCGAAGAGATACCCAAAGTCAAGGATCCACTTCATGCCGTCGGCCCTTCCACCTTCTTCTTGAACATCTGGAGCATTCGGTCCGTGACGAGGTATCCCCCCATCACATTGACCATGGCTAACACCACTGCGAGGAAGCCAAAGATGCCAGTCATGCCGCCGGTCATGCCGCCGACGAGGATCGCGCCAACGATGGTGATGCCCGAGATCGCGTTCGACCCGCTCATGAGCGGCGTGTGCAAGGTGGGCGGTACCTTCTTGATCAACTCCGCGCCGACGAGCGTCGAGAGAACGAAGATCACGATGAGCTCCATCACGTCAAACTCCTTGAGGGACGACGCCAGCCGGCATGGGTTCGAGCAATTTCTTCGGCAGCTCGTGGACGACGCTGCCCTCGTGCGTGAGACACATGGCCTTTACGATCTCGTCGGAGAAGTCGAGCGAGAGGCGGCCGTCCTTTAGCAAGTAAAGAAGCAGTGTCGAGACGTTTCTCGAGAACATGCTCGAGGCGTGAAAAGGGACACTCGAGGCCACATTCACTGGACCCAGAATGATTACGCGGTGACGCTCGATCTCCTTGCCAGCCTCGGCGAGCTCGCAATTTCCTCCGCTTTCAGTCGCCAGATCCACAATCACCGAGCCAGGTCGCATCTCCTTGACCATGCGCTCCGTGATGAGGCGCGGGGCCGGCTTCCCCGGGACCTGAGCCGTCGAGATGACCACATCCGTCTCCTTGAGAGCCTTGCCAATCGTCTCGAGGTTGCGGTCCTGGGCCTCGCGGGATAGCTCCCGGGCATAGCCGCCAGTCGCCTCGGCCTTCTCGTCCTTCAAGTCCGGCTGCAGGAAGGTTGCGCCAAGGCTCTCCACGTGCTCCTTTGTGGCCGCACGCACGTCGAACGCCTGGACGATCGCGCCAAGGCGCCTCGCCGTTGCAATTGCCTGCAATCCGGCCACCCCGGCGCCGATAATCAGCACCCTCGCCGGTGCGAGCGTGCCCGCAGCCGTGACCATCAGGGGAAAGAGCCTCGGCTGAGCAACCGCGGCCAGGAGCACACCCTTGTAACCGGCGATCGTGCTCATGCTCGACAGCGCGTCCATGCCTTGCGCCTTCGTCGAGCGTGGCACGAGCTCCAGGGAGAACGCGGTAATACGACGCTCTGCGAGGCGACGGATCAAATCGAGGCTAGCCTGGGGCGGAAGGAATGAGATCAACGTCGTGCCTTCGCGAAGCTGCTCAACCTCCGCCAGGCTCGGAGGCTGCACCTTCAAGAGCACGTCCGCCTCGGCCTGGAGCGCGGCAGCATTCGGAACGAGTCGGGCCCCAGCAGCGACGAAGGCTTGATCAGTAAGAAAGGCCCGCTCTCCCGCTCCGGCCTCGACCACCACCTCAACACCCGCCTTCGAAAGTCGAGCCACGCCATCCGGCACAAGAGCAACTCGCCGCTCGCCAACCTGCGTCTCCTTGGCTACAGCCACCTTCATGGGTCGCGAATATTACAGCAGGCTCGATATCCTGGCAACGAGAAGCTCAAAATGTCGTCGACTTCTTCCGGTGCCGAGCAGACAATTCGGCCGAAGAACATTTGGAGGTATCGCAAAATGGCATTAAAGATCGGCTTCATCGGCATGGGAATCATGGGACGGCCCATGGCGAGAAATTTGCTGCGCTCCGGGCATCAGGTCACCATCTACAACCGCACACGATCGCGGACGAGTGAGCTCGTGTCGGAAGGGGCGAAGGTCGCATCAACGCCCCGCGAATGCGCCCAGGGAAATCCGGTCGTGATCACGATGGTCACCGACTCGAGCGACGTTGAGGCTGTCGTGCTTGGCAAGGAAGGTGCCGCGGAAGGCCTGCCGGAAGCGGGCGTGATCATCGATATGAGCACGATCTCGCCCGAGGTGACCCGAAAGATCCACGCGCGTTTGAAGGAGAAAGGCATCGGGTTTCTCGATGCCCCCGTCAGCGGCGGAGACATCGGCGCGCAAAAGGGAACTCTCACCATCATGGTGGGCGGAGACCCGGAAGTTTTTGAGCGTGTAAAGCTCGTTTTTGAGCCCATGGGAAAGCGCATCACACTCATGGGCCCTCCCGGATCGGGCCAGGCAACAAAAGCCTGCAACCAGATCCTCTGCGCCCTCAACATGCTGGGCGTCTGCGAGGCCCTGGCGCTCGCAGAACGCTCCGGGCTCAACCTTGAGCAAATGCACCAGGTGGTGACGGGTGGGGCCGCGAACTCCTGGGCCCTCGAAAACCTTGGGAAGAGAATTATCCAGGGCGACTTTGGCCCCGGCTTCATGGTGAAGCTGATCCAGAAAGACCTGGGAATTGTGCTCGACGCGGCGAAGAGCCTCAAGCTACCACTCTCGGGTACCTCGCTTTGCCAACAGTACTTTCGCGCCAACGAGGCCCACGACGAGGGAGACCTCGGGACGCAGGCGATGTACAAGGTCTTGCAGCGGCTGGGCCACTTTTGCAGGGAAACTGAATGATCCGTACAAGCACCATCGTTATTTTCGTCCTGCTGGCGACCGTGACATTCGCGGGCCAAGACCCGCCCCGGAAGCCGAACCGCCTCGCAAGTGAGAAGAGCCCTTACCTCCTTCAGCATGCCCACAATCCCGTCGACTGGTTCCCGTGGGGGAATGAAGCGCTCGAGAAGGCAAGATCGGAACGGAAGCCGATTTTCCTGTCGATCGGCTACTCGACTTGCCACTGGTGCCATGTCATGGAGCGCGAAACGTTCGAGAACCAGACGATTGCAAATTACCTCAACGAGCATTTCGTTTCGATCAAGGTGGACCGGGAGGAACGTCCCGACGTCGACCAGGTCTACATGGCCTTCTGCATCGGCGTCACCGGCAGCGGCGGCTGGCCGTTGACTGCGTTCCTCACGCCGGAGCGAAAGCCTTTTTTCGCGGGATCCTACTTCCCGCCCGTCGATGACCCGCGGCGGGGCCGCGGCTTCTTCACTCTCATCCAGCAAATTAACAAGGCCTGGAAGGAGAGCCCCATTGACGTACTTCAGCAGGCAGAGCACTTCACGGATTATCTGAAGAAGGCGGTCCAACTGGAGGGGGAAGGCGGCAATCTCAAGCCTGAAATCCTCAAACGGGGCTTCGAGGTCTTCCGCGACACCTACGATGCCAAGAGGGGTGGATTCGGTTCGCCGCCTCGCTTTGCACCCAAGTTCCCGCGAACCGCAGTGCTCGATTTCCTCCTTCGTTACTCGGCCACGAAGGAAGCTCGCTCCGACGGCAACGCCGCGAGAGCCATCGAACTTGCGAGCGGCACTCTCGATGGCATGATCCGTGGTGGAATTCGCGACCACCTGGGCGGCGGGTTTCATCGCTACTCGACCGACAGCGACTGGCTCATCCCGCACTTCGAGAAGATGCTCTAC
>SXIK01000087.1 GCA_005772855.1 Planctomycetia bacterium
GAACCATGCGAGCCTTGAACCCCTTTGAATATTTCACTCGGGAGCATCCTTACTCCGCCCCCGGGAGCTATAGAAAAGGCAACCAAACTCGATTCCGATAAGGTTTTCACCCCCATGGGGGTGACCGCCTACCGGCGGGAAAAAGTTGCCGCCCTAGAGGCGGCAACTATCCTGACACCGGGGGGCACCCACCTTTCTTGCCAGGGGGCGCGCTCTGGGCAAGGAATTTGAGAAAATGACTTACCCAATCGACTCCGGAAACCTTGTCGTGGTCCATGGCAAGGCACGTGACGAGATTCTTGTCGCGATCAGTCGTTGTGACTCCAGACCCACGGCGCGAAAAGATGAGCCCGAAGTGCATCCGGAGTCTCGACGAACCTCGGCAACCACGAGAGCTTATTCATGCCCGTGCTGCGGGGCTACCGCCTCAAGGAACACAGTGATCTCTCCACAAGGCGATGCAATTTGCGATCACTGCGGTTCCTGGTTCACTGTGCTGCGAGGAACACCTTGAGTGACGTTTGCGAGCAACGGTCAGGGCGCACAGATCCTTGACCTGCCGCTGACCTCTCTCAGGAATCGTCGCCTTCACCATCTTCCTCGACCATGAGGGCTGTGAGGCGCCCGCGACCTTTTCGATTCAGGTACTCCTCGACTTTTTTGAGAGCCTCGATGATGCGCACCGTGCCTGGAGTGTCGAAGGGACGAGGCTCTCTGATCACGAGTTGTACTGCCTCTCGGAGGCGTTTCGCGGTTGGGCTGTCTGGCGACAGGAAGGAGGCGTCGAAGCAGCGCCTGCGAAGCAAATAGGCCACGGCCATGACGGACCTGCTGAGAGCGAGGTTTCTTCCCGTCAGGGCTCTCTCTGACTTGATCAGCGGCAAGAGCTTCTTGACCCATGCCTCGGCCCGAGCGCTCTCCACGTGCTCGAGGGCTTTCTCTCGGTACATCAAGATGTGCGCCAGTGCCTGAGCCTCGGCGTAGTCCGGAAAGTTCTGGTCAAAGTAACTGAAGAAATGCGATAGATCTTCCGGCTTGCGGAGACAATTACCGCACGCCCAGAGAAGGGCCTTGCGGGAATGAGAGTATCTTCTCAATCCAGGGCGCACGAGGAAGGTTCGGAGTCTATCCAACAAGGTGCTGGCTTGAGCAGACGCAGAACCCAGTAGCCTCACAAGCGACACCTCATTGTCGGAACCAGATTGTTGCAGCCTCCTTGCCACCAGCTCCAGGAAGCGTCGGAGAAGCTCTTCGTCCCCGATCCCACCGATGACCTCTCCATCGGACGACACGGCTGTGGAGATTTGATCGTCGAGAATCTGTTTTTGCTCCTTCAGGCAGTTGTTCAGGTAAGTAAAGTTCTTCTGTCCATCAACAGTCCAGGAACTGGGATACTTCAGATAGTCCAGGATCAGAGCCCGAACTCCCGTGCCCGAGATCATGGACAACTTGTTATTCCTTCGATTCAACCATCGGTCCCGATTCGCCAGCCTCGGCTCATGGGGCGGACAAACGCGCTCGACGTTGGACAGCTCCTCTTTCGGGGACTTGCCGGTATCCGTGGCGGTTGCCCAGTCGAGGTAGAGAGCTTGTTTACCAAACAAGCTCCTGTCGCTTGGCAAGACCTGGATGCGCGGATTGCCCTGACCCGGCTCCAACTCGATCGACAGCTCGACGGGACACGCCTTCTCGGTCGTGCGCTGGAACTGCACTCCAACCTTGCGGCAGGTGAGCGCTCCCTCGCGGTGGACAACGAGCTCGAGGTTTTCCTGGCCGCGGTCAATCTGAAAGCGCACTTTCTGTGGAATGGACTTCCAGGTCCTCCCCCCGATCACCCAGGGCTCCTCCGACTCGAGGAGGTTCTCCCAGACCGGCTCCCCCATACGCATGGCGATGGTGAACACCATGGGCAACGTGTCCAGGTAGGTCGGCTCCTCGGCAATGCGGCGCGCCGCGTAGAGACAGGCCCCGCGTGCCAGTAGGCTCCTCTCATCCACTCTTTCCATCAGGAGTCTGCCTCGACCGAGACTCAGCCTGTGGAGGATCTTCATGCCGAGCGTCTCTCCTGCGCCATCGGCGACAGCGGCGAGGGGACCTGTCACGACCGTGCCCAGCAGGTCCGACCTATCCCGAAACCCCAGTTTCACATTCGTGAGCCAGCCATCGACGGAGGCAGGAGACGGCACGGATGGATCAGGTCGTAAAGCCTTGATCCATCGATCTTCCTGGGCCACGGCATGCGGAAACCGTTGCATGAGCTCGTTCCGCGCCACCTCCACCGCATCGGGATCGAGCCAGGGCGGCAACGCGGATGCACCGCCGGCGGGAGACTCCCTCCTCGAGCCCAACATCTCCACGAAAGATGAGACCCACAGGGCGCACCAGGCTCGACGCCGACGTACCCGGGCATCCTCGTCGGGTACGTTGAAGAGGCGCTCTGCCAACTGCTCGAGCAACTGCGCCGGGACGCCAGTGAGCAGCTCCATGGATCGCGGGGTCCTGCGCCCCGGCAGGAGCCAGGTGACGCCTGCCTCCACGTGCGGCACAAGCTCGAGAAAGGTGGCTTCCAGAGCCTCGACTCCCAGGTGTAAGTGCAGCAGGCTCCCGATGGCCTGATGGTGGCGCCCACCCTTCAATTCGAGGGAAGCACCAAATCGTTGGATCCAGGTCAAGGCTGCCGCGACGGGACGCCACACCAGCTCGAAGCGGTTGGGGCCGCCGGCTGCCGCCCGGAGGCCGCGCTTCGCTTCGCGTAGAAGATCTTCCTGAATGGGCTCGTCGATCGAGTTGGGGACCACCTGGGCTGCAAACTTGACTCTGCCACCGCTGCCCGCCAATACCATCCTTGCAGCCGCAGATCCCAGGGCCTCGATGGACCGAACTCCGCGCTTCGACGTGCTGGTCGACGTGAAAGGAAGCTTCGCATGTTGGTCTCGATGAAGAATCTCCCACGCATAGGCCATCGGCACGCGGGCGCCCGACGGCTCCTGGGCAGAGAGTACTCCCGTACCCTCGGGCCGTGCAGGCCAACGGTGGTCAAGCGCAACGGAGCCGCCGCC
>SXIK01000013.1 GCA_005772855.1 Planctomycetia bacterium
ACTCCGGAGATTTGCGCGCACCCATTTGCTGCGCGTGGTGTTTGGTACCAGCAGATTCCCGAGTAGACGCATGGAAACCCCTGGGTTGGCAGCCTTTCTTGTCTCGCTCTCGACTGCCCTTACCCTGGAGATTCGGCAGGAGGACCGTGTTCTTCTTCTCGGCAACACGTTTCTCGAGCGCGAAGGGGCTCACGGCTGGATCGAGACTGCGCTCACCCGTCGTTTCCCGGGACGGGCGACCTTTCGAAACCTTGCCTGGTCAGCCGACACCGTCTTCCTCCAGCTCCGGCCCAATGGGTATCCCAGCCTCGAAGCCCAGCTCGAGAAGCTGAGGCCGACTCTGATCTTCGTCTCTTTCGCAATGATGGAGGCGTTGGATGGCGATGCCGGACTGGCGCCCTTCGTGAAGGCTTACGATGCCTACCTGAACCGCTTGTCGGGGACGAAGGCAAGGATCGTCCTCCTGTCGCCCATCCCCCATGAGGCGAAGGGTCGACCATTCCCCGATCCTGCTGCCCACAACCGGAGCCTTGGGCTTTACCATGAGGCCATCCGTACACTGGCTTGTCAGAGAAGCTTGGTCTTTCTGGACATCCACAAGCCTCTCTTGAGGCCCTCGGTTCCCGTCACGGAAAATGGGGTCCACCCTTCGTCGAGTGGTTATGCGCTGATTGCCAGGGTGATGGAAGAAGCACTCGAGCTGCCACCCTCCCATTGGAACCTGCAGCTTGAAGCCTCGGGAAAGGTGCTGGGCGCGGTTGGCCTTGAGATCTCGGAGCTCAAGGCTGAAAGGGCGATCCTCCGGTTCCGCACCAGGGGCGAAATGCTCCCAATGCCTTACGACAATCCTTGCCAGCTTCGGGTAACCGGTCTGGCTGCGGGCAATTACGCTCTCGAGGTCGATGGATCCAGCGTCTTGACCTGTGCCTCGGATGAGTGGGCACGTGGGGTTGAGCTTGTGCGAAGGCCCGCCCACGAACGCACCGAGCTGCTCCGGCGAGCCATTGTGAAAAAGAACGCACACTGTTTTCTTCGCTGGCGTCCCCAGAATGCCGAGTATATCCATGGCACGCGGTCGAGGCTTGAAGGACCCAATGTTGGCAACCCCCAGTTTGAGAGTGAATTTCAGATGATCGAGAGGGTCATTTCGGAAGCCGAGGAAAAGATCGCCGGGGCGGCAAGTTTGACTTCCCACCTCTATGAGCTTCGGCGAGTTGGGAATTGACATGCTCTTGTTACTCACGGCATTGCTGGCTCAGGAAACGGTCCCTGATGCCGAGAGGGAGCGTGCGGCCTTCCAGGTGGCTCCCGAGTTCAGTGTCAACCTGTATGCCTCGGAGCCATGGATAGCGAATCCTGTGCAAATGGTTTTCGACGCGGAGGGCCGACTCTGGGTCATCTGCATGCAGTCTTTTCCGCAGATCGAGGCAGGAAAACTTCCCTCCGACACGCTCGTCGTGCTTGAGGACTCCGACGGGGACGGGAGGGCGGATCGCCACACGGTCTTCGCCGACGATCTTTACAACCCCACGGGCATCGAGCTTGGCGACGGAGGTGTGTATGTGGCCAACCAGCCGGATCTCCTTTTCCTCAAGGACACCGACGGAGATGGGAAAGCCGACCTTCGAAGGATCCTCCTTTCCGGATTTGGGACCGAAGACAGTCATCATGCCATCGGCGCGTTCAATTGGGGACCCGGCGGTTGGCTCTACATGAGCTCGGGTATCTTCCTCCATACACAGGTCGAGACCCCGAGCGGGATCGTGCGCTCGGAGGCAATAGCCGGCGTCTTTGAGCTCAGGCCACGCTCGGTCGAGCTCCGGCACTATGTGCGTGCACTCGAGCTGACAAATCCCTGGAGTCATGTATTTGACCGGTGGGGCCAGGATCTGCTTCTCGATGCATCCCAAAACGAGTCCCTCTTTTACCTCGCCCCGGCGAGAGTTGGCCTCGTCATCCCTCCAGGCTACCCGCGAATTGCAGTGCCGCGAGTCACCTGCGGTGCGGTATATGCCAGCGGGGCGCAGGTGCCTGACGACCTCAGGGGAAACCTTGTCGTCAACAACTGCACCAAGAAGGCGGTGTTGCGGTATCGGATCGAGGATGAGGGATCCGGGTTCAGTGTCGCCGAGGTACAGCCGCCGCTTATTCAGTCTCTCGGAAACTCGTTTCGGCCCGTGGACGTGAAGATGGGTCCCGACGGAGCTATTTACGTTCTCGATTTTTCGAACCTCATCGTTGGGCACATGACCTACAACTTCCGTGACCCACGGCGAGATCACCTGCACGGACGGGTCTGGAGGATCACGGCAACGGGGCGCCCCCTTCTCAAGCCGCCCCTCATCAAGGGTGCACGGGTGCAGGATCTCCTGAAGATTCTCAAATCACCCGTAGATTTCGAACGCTACAAGGCCCGCCGAGAGCTTGCGGAGCTGAGGCCGGCGGACGTGGCTGGTGCACTGGGCGAGTGGCTCAAGGAGTTGGACCCGAAAGATCCAGAGCACGAACATCACCGGCTCGAGGCGCTCTGGCTTTATCAGACGATCCAGGTTGAGAATCGGCCGCTTCTCTGCGAGCTTCTTCGATCGCGTGAGCCTCGGGCCCGAGCGGCTGCCACTCGAGTCCTCGGCTACCTGGCTGAAGGGGTTGAAAACGTGCTCGATTTGCTCGAGGTGCAGGTCGCAGATGACCATCCACGAGTGCGGCTCGAGGCTATCGTGGCAGCCTCGAGGGTTCCATCTCTTCGGTCCTTCCTGATCGTGCTCTTGGCCCTGGAGCGGCCCATGGACCGATATCTAGAGGCAGGCCTTCGTCTCGCACTGCTCTCACTGGCTCCCCTCTGGGTTCCGGGCGCGGAGTCTGGGGAGATCAAGCACCCGCGCCTGGCGTACGCGCTGGAGGCCGCCTCGGTCCAGAGCGCCCCGGCGCTCCTGGCCCAGCTCCGGTCAGGGCGCGTGCCGGATGCGGAGAGACCGAGGCTCCTCGCCTTGATCGCGGAGAGCGGAAGCCCCGATGAGCTTCTGTCGCTTCTCGATGAGGCCGCCCCGGGCAAGGCGGCGCTTGCGGCGCTCGCCCGCAGTGCAAGGGAGCGAAAGATCTTTCCCCGGGGGCTTGGGACTCAACTAGATCCCACACGTCTCGAGGAGTGGCTTGGAGGGCCGGACGCTGTGGAAGCGATACGTCTTGCTGGCGCCTGGAAGGTGAAAAAGCTTGAGCCGGTTCTTGAGGAGATTGCACGCTCAGAAAAGTGGTCTCTCTCCATCCGTCGAGCCGCCCTCGAGTCTCTGGCCGAGTACGGAAACAGCTCGTTGCTTCAAGACCTTGCTTCCAATGGTCCGCCGCAAATCCGCCGCGTCGCAGTTGGCGCACTGGCGGAAGTCGATCTCGAGACGGCGGCGCGACTGGCTGTGGGCTTGTTGGCGGACGGAGATCCTTCCGATATCCTCTCCATTTTTTTGTCGCGAAAGGGTGGTGCCGAGGCGATTGGGGGAGCCCTCAAGACGACCCAACTTCCCCCTGACAGCGCGAAGTTGGGGCTTCGCTTCCTCTACGCGAGTGGACGCGACGCCCTTTCCCTTGCCGAGATATTCCGCCAGGGAGCTCGCGTGGGGACTAGGAGCCGGGACCTCTCTGATGGCGGTATGAAGGACATCGTCTCGGCGGTCAGGGAGCGCGGCGACCCGGTTCGCGGAGAAGCAGTCTTTCGCCGAAAGGAAAACGGCTGTTTCAATTGCCACGCGATCGCTGGTGCCGGCGGACAGGTGGGGCCCGATCTGTCCACGGTCGGGTCGAGTTCGCCAGTCGACTACCTCGTCGATTCGGTGCTAAGGCCCGGCAGGAACGTCAAGGAGAATTACGTGGCGATCACCCTGGTGACGAAGTTGGGCGAGGTCGTTACGGGCACAAAGGTACGCGAGACGGACAAGGATATATATCTACGTGAAGCGACTCGA
>SXIK01000088.1 GCA_005772855.1 Planctomycetia bacterium
AGGCGAGAGTCGCGACGTGCCAACGACATCGGGGCGGTTGCGCTGCACAGAATAATCGTCGAATGCCTCCGACAAGAAGCGCTTCAAGCGGGCAGTCGCGCCCGCTTCGCCCGGCTGCCAGGCGACGCGCATTCTGTCGGCCCACGGGATCCTCGGTTCGAGCTCCAGCTCATCGAGCAACAGGGACTTCGGCCATTTCGCCGGCGCGCGAATCGTATTCGGAGCTGGCAACGGCGCGGCGGGATCGGGTTGGGTCAAGCAATGTTTCCAGAAGGGCGTGAAAACTTGAAACGGCTTCTTACTACTGTTTTGGATGGTCCACGGTTCGTGGAGGAGCGAAGCATTGAAGCTTTCGACGACAAGGCCGTCGCCGCGCAGGACGCGCTTGAGATGTGCATCACGCGCGATGACGACCGGTGCAGAGTGACGGCTCCAATAAATCGAGGCTGCGCCAATCTCTTTCACCAGGGTGCGCAGCGTATCGAGAGTGGGCCCACGGCGGATGACGAGCCGCGAGCCGACTTCGCGCAAGCGGACATCCAGTGCGGCCAGCGAACGGTGCAGCCACCACTTCGACGCCCCGCCCGGCGCCCACGGAGCTTCCTCATCCGGCGACCAGATGAAGACAGGCACAACCGGCCTGTCGCCCCTTGACGCGGCTTCGAGCGCGGGATGGTCCGCGAGTCGAAGGTCGAGGCGCAGCCAGAGGATGGATGGCTTGTTCGTCGGTGAGTGCTTCATGCGTTGCTCATTCCGGGGGGAGAAAAAAGCTCTTTCAACTTCTCGGAACGGTAGCGGAAGATCCGCTCAATGTCACTGCGCACGAGCCATCGATGCACCAGCCAATCGCAGGGTGTGGCATAACGAACGCGGTCCCGCGTCAGCGTACCGCCATCCCGCGCCTCGAATGTGTGCTCGTGAATCCACTGCCGGTAAGGGCCACGAAGCTGTTGGTCCTCGAAGCGATGCGGTGGCTGCCACGCGTTGATGCGTGTGCGCCAGCGCAGCGGCAAACCACGCACGCGCAGGCAGTAGTCGATCAACGTCCCCTCGCGCATGACGATGGGCGTGGGCGTGACGATGCGAAAGTTCAACCACGGCGGCGTGATGGCGTCGAGATTCGCAGCATCGGCGAAGAAGGGGAATAATTTTTCGGGCGGCAGCGGCAGCCAGAGCTCGGATTGGAATTCCCTGATTCTCATGCCGGGTCGTTCTCTTGCGCTGGCAGCGTGAGGTGAGTTGCCGTGTTGGGGCTCCTCATGCACTCCGCGCGGCCATGATGGAGACATTCTGGCCGGGTCTCACCCACAATCGACGACGCAACGAGGAGAAAAATCCACAGGGATCGCGCACCCCCCATCAGGCGTACCGGGTTGGGTCGGGTACGCATGCGTCGCGGAAGCCTTTCTTGCGCAGAAAACAACTGTCGCAGCGACCGCAGGCGAGGGGGATCCCCCCCCTGAAGACGGGCGCATAGCAACTCCATGTGCTGGAGTAGTCCACGCCGAGCTGGAGCCCCCAACGAATGATCTCGGCCTTGGACTTGTCGATGAGCGGCGTGCGGATTCGGAGCGACACCCCCCCCTCGGTCCCGGTGCGCGTCGCGAGACGGGCAACGCGCTCGAATGCTTCAATGTACTCAGGCCGGCAGTCGGGGTAGCCCGAGTAGTCGAGGGCGTTGACACCAATGAACACATCCGCAGCACCGAGCACCTCTGCCCATGCCAGCGCAAAGCTGAGAAAGATCGTGTTGCGGGCTGGCACGTAGGTCGCCGGGATCACACTGGCCCCAATCTCCTCCTCGGGCCTGTCCTTGGGCACCGCGACCTCATCGGAAGTCAGCGCTGACCCTCCGATCGCCCGCAGGTCCAGATCCTGGATCCGATAATCAACACCCAGCGCTCCCGCCAGAGCCACCGCGTGCTCCACCTCGACGGCATGTCGCTGGCCGTATCGAAAAAGGAGCGCAGTGACATCGAAGCCTTGTGACCGGGCGATCCACAAGAGCGTGGTCGAATCAAGACCGCCGGAGAACAGCACAACGGCGTGGCGATGTTGAGGCGGATCCATCACGGCTTGGATTTATCTCAGGGGTCCGCTAAAATCCAGCCGAAAAAATGAGTCGAAGAGCCTATCAAGACTTGTTGCACCAGAAAGGCAGACTCGGACATGAGAGTTCTCATCACGGGGGCGGCTGGCTTTATTGGGTCCCACGTCACGGAATCCCTGCTCGCTGACGGCTGGGAGGTGGTTGGGCTTGACAACTTTGACAATTTCTACGATCCGGCGATCAAGCGCGAGAATCTCAAGGGAGTGAAGAAGACCAAGGCGTTCAAGCTGGTGGAGGGCGACCTCCGCGACCGGAGCGCCCTGGAGGCGCTGAACAGTCATGGGAAATTCGACGGGATCATTCACCTGGCAGCCCGGGCAGGAGTCCGCCCGTCCCTGGAGCAGCCAGCCCTCTACTTTGACGTGAACCTTGTCGGCACGACCGAGCTTCTTGAGTTCGCCAGGCGGGCGGAGGTGCCCAAGTTCATCTTTGCCTCCTCTTCATCCGTTTACGGGGAACGCGAGGGCGCACCGTTTCGGGAGGACGACAACGTCGACCACCCGATCTCCCCCTACGCCGCCTCCAAGAAGGCCGGTGAGCTCCTCTGCTACACGTATCACCACAACTACAAGCTCACGGTGAGCTGCCTGAGGTTCTTCACGGTCTACGGCCCGAGGCAGCGACCCGAGATGGCGATTCACAAGTTCACTCGGTCGATCGATCAGGGCGAGCCGATCTCGCTCTTCGGCGACGGTTCAGCCCGACGCGATTTCACCTTCGTGGATGACATCGTCAGCGGGGTGGTGGCGGCTCTCGAAAGAGCCAGGGGTTACCGAATTTACAACCTCGGAAACCATCGGACGATCGAGGTCCGGGAGGTGATACGACTCCTGGAGGAAGACCTCGGGAAGAAGGCGGAAATTCACCACCTGCCTCCGCAGGCGGGCGACGTGCCGCTGACGTGCGCCGACATTCAACGGGCCCAGGAAGAGCTGGGGTACAGCCCCGCCATACCCATCGAGCGCGGCCTCGAGCTATTCGTCGAGTGGTACGAGAAGAAGAAGAAGGGCCGTATCGCAAGAGCACCGGTGAGAAAGTGAAGGTTTTCCACGCTTGATGCTACGCGAACTCCACTCCCTGTGGCGGGCATGTTTCGTCGTTATTGACCTGAGCGTGTCGGCCACCCTGTTTCTGCTCGCGTACTGGCTCAGATTTCGACCCGAGGTGGCCTCCTGGCTTGGCAAACAGCTGGAGCCGCCACAAGTTGAGGCCTACCTCTCCATGCTGCCGGCCCTCTACGGGGTCCTCTTCTTCACGAACAGCTATTTCCGGCTCTATCAGGCGCGGCGTATCAGCAAGTTCGCCCAGGAGTTCGTGGACATCCTCAAATCAAACACGGTCGCCATCCTTCTCCTCATGACCTTCTGTTTCTTGAACCGGAACTTCAGTTACTCAAGGTCCGTCGTCGCGATCTTTGCCTGCTTGAATCCCGTCGGATTGTTTCTGTTCCGCTTCGGGATTCGTAGCGTGCTCCGAGTTTTTCGAGCGCACGGCTACAACCTGCGCCACATTTTGATCGTGGGAACCGGAAGGCCGGCGCAAGCACTCCTTCACCGCCTGCGCCTCAACCCATGGACGGGCCTGCGGACACAGGGCTTCGTGAGTATCTCGGCGGAGCGAGTCGGCACCAGCATCCACGGTGTTCCAGTCCTTGGAACAACCAAAGAAATTGGCAAAGTTCTCAAGGAGCACGCAGCAAACCAGGTATTTATCACGCTCCCCCTCCACCTGCGAAAGGAGATCGAGGATGTCCTGGAGCAGCTCTCCCACTCCTTTGTGGCTATTCGCATGGTGCCGGACTTGGGTTTCCTCCTCAACCACCGGGTAACCATGGACTTCGATGGACTCAGCATCGTGAACCTCTGGGAAAACCACCTGGGCGGCTGGAACGTTTTTGCAAAACGGTGCCTTGACCTCGGCATCTCGCTTCTGGCGATCATCTTCTTCTCGCCGGCGATCCTGCTCATTTCGGCCCTGATTCTGCTTCTCGAGGGCGGCCCCATCTTCTACGTTCAGCGCCGCATGGGGCACGACGGGCGAATTTTCCCAATGATCAAGTTCCGTACCATGAGTCTGGGCGCCGAAAATGACACGAAGTTCACTCAGCCAAACGATGAGCGATGCACCGGCCTCGGGCGCTTTCTCCGCAGGACAAGCGTTGACGAGCTCCCCCAGCTCTTCAATGTGATTCTGGGGCACATGAGCCTTGTCGGACCGCGACCGGAGCGACCGGTCTTCATCGAGAGCTTCCGCAAGTCGATGCCCCGCTACATGCTACGGCACAAGGTAAAGGCAGGCATGACAGGTTGGGCTCAAGTCAACGGCTGGCGAGGCGCCACCTCGCTCAAAAAGCGCCTCCAGTACGACCTCTACTATCTTCACAACTGGTCACTCTGGTTCGACCTCAAGATCCTCGCCCTGACCTTCATTCGCGGCTGGACGCACCGGAACGCATACTGACATTTCTGGCTGAGGACTCTCCATGGTCTGCAAGGTCGGGGCCTTCAGATTCTCGTGGCGGGTAGCTTACAAAGAAGGCCGCCACGAAGCTTGATTTTCCGTGGGGAATAGAGGATTCTCGTTTTCCCCAAGTGTCACGGGTGCAAAGCACGCTCTCACTTCCGAGGAAAGAAACACAATGGCGGTCTCCATCAGCGACTATCAGCCACAGGATCAACAAATCTGGGAAGAGGAATTACAGGACTTCATCCCCTCCAGGGTATTTGACGCCCACATCCACATGCTCCTCCCGGAGCATCTCGCGGCGGCGAACCGGCCGCCGGCCGCGGCCAATACCCTCGCTCATGCGGATTTGCCTGCTCTTCAGCAGTGGGCGCAGCGATTGTATCCCGGGCGGGAAACGCATTTTCTCGTCCTCGGCTGGCCCTCCATGGGCATCGACGTGACGGCACACAACGCCTGGTGTATTGAGCAACTCGGACAGGATCCACAGTCTCGAATGAACCGCCTGGTGACGCCCTCGTGTCGACCGGAGGATATTGAGCGCGACGTGCGCGAACGGGGCTTCATTGGACTCAAGCCTTACCGAATCTTTTCCGTCACCGGAGACATCAACCAGTGTCGAATCCACGAATTCCTGCCACACGCGCAGCTGGAACTGGCCAATCAACTGGGGCTATGGGTCACGATGCACCTCTCGCGCTTCCATGGCTGCGCGGACGAGCTCAATTTGAAAGATCTCCATGAGTTCACCACTCGTCGCTACCCGAAGATCAAGTGGATCCTGGCTCATTGTGCTCGCAGCTTCACTTACTGGCCCATCCGACAAGGCGTCGACCGTCTGCGCGACATGCCGAACATCTGGTACGACGTCTCCGCGGTAACGGATGTACGCCCCATGCTGACCCTGTTCTCGCGCGAGGATCATCGGCGCATTCTTTACGGTTCGGATGGCCTGGACGCGACTTATTTCCACGGCCAGTACGTTGCCATGGGCCGCGCGTGGCAGGCGCTGGACATGAAGACCAGTCAACTCAAGTTCCCACATTGCGACGGTCGGCCGATCCTGTGCATTTACGAGCAATTGTTGTCGATGAAGCAGGCAGCCGAAATCGCCGGGTGGTCCAGGGACAAGGTCGAGGACATCTTCTGGAGGAATGCCGTTCGCGCATTCGGCGTGTCCTTTGGCCAGGGTGCCACCACCGCCAAGGCTCATTGAAAAAAGGAATTGCTGCGGGCCGCGCCATCATCTGTGTGTCGCGTCCGTCGTGGGGAAGGTTGGCCGCCCCCACCAGCAACGCCTATCGAGCGCCCCGGCAATTCTTGTTCAGGCTCTGAGCCGTGCGAACCGGCCGGCTTCGACCTGGAGGAGCGTGTTCAGGTCAGCCGTGAAGCGCTGTTGGTCGATGACGATTTCGACGCGCAACCGCACGGTCGATCCCGATTCATCGCTGTCCCCCAGAACCCCTTCGTCAACCCATTCGTTCGCAAGATCGCCCTTCAAACGCAGTCGAAAGGCGACCGCGCCGCCCGCAAACTCGCCGTGGCGCCTGGGTAGCCGAAGGCGCAAGCTGCCAAGATTTGTTCGCGCGCGACCACGCCCATCGAGTGTGAAGCTGGCCTCCACGCCCCCAACATCCACGATCACCATCTTTCCCTGGGGGTGCCAGCCCGCGGGAATTTCGTGAAGCACTCCCTCCACCACACACACATCTGGCCCGCGGCCATTGCGACGGCGAGCTCCTTCATATCGCACCTTCCCGGAGAATGAACTGATCAGCAGGTTCGCCCGTCCGGGCAGCCCCGCCGCCGCTTGGGCGACGACGGCAGCGACACCTCCATCCTTCTCTTCCTCTTCGCCCCCGCCTCCGACGTTGTTCAGATTTAGCGGGGCCCCGGGCTCAGGCGCCGGCGGCTGAAGGTCCTGATACCCGAGCTCCATCCGGGGCTCTGTCCATCCATATCGGGTTGAGTCACCGTGGAGCACCTCCACGGTGACCTCGCTCCTCTTACTGCCTTTCGAATCGGTTACGGTGGCCACGACTTTGTAGGTCCCCGGTCTCGAGTAAGCGTGCACCAGCGACTGTCCCGTGCCCAGTATCCCATCACCAAAGTCCCAGGCATACAAGAGCGTCTCGCCGGGCGCGGACCTTGCAACCACCGAAAACCGGGCCCACTCAAAAACCAGCGGCTTCCGGGGAAACAGCCTCGCCGGTTCGACGATTACGAGGGATTGAGGATCGTTGAGCTCGTTGGGCCGTGGCCAAATTTCGGAGTAAAGGTAGATCCGCTCGCCATGCACCACCTCACCCGCGAAAGCGGCCTTGTAGGCGTACATGCCGACAGGCAAGAGCCGTCCCGAGTCGTCCCTTCCGTCCCAGTAGAACTTGTAGAAGCCGTAATGGAGAGGCTTGTCGACGAGCGTGCGGACTCGACGACCCACCTCGCTCTGGCTCGAGACCTGGTAGATTTCGAGGCGGACAGGCACGCGTGCTTCAGGCGATTGATGAAGCCGCTCCCAGAAGCGGCCCTTCCGCCAGTCAAGCTGGCCCTTCTTGGATCCCTGCTGAAGCACACCCCCGATGCGCAGAGGAATGTGACGGCCATAACGGCTGGTCGGGAGCTCGTAAAAATGGAACGGCGAGCGGTCATCGTAGCGGTAGGTGACCTCAAGCGCGCTACCATCAAAGTCTTCCGCCTCGAGGCGGACTCGGTTGACTCCGAATTGCAGCCCCGGCATTGACCAGGGGCTCATCTGCACCTCGGACGCGATCTCGATCTCGCTCAGGCCTGAACCAGCCCCCTGAAACTCGCACTGGACCCAGTAGGCCATGAGACCCTCGATGGAGCTCTCCCCATATTCACGCCGCGAGCTCGAAAGCAGCTGCCAGGGCGGTTTCGCGGGCAGGCGAGTTTCGAAAGGGTCTCGGTTCACTGCAATCGAGACCTTGCCCGAAGTCTTGAAACGGGCCCAAATCTCTGAGCCGACGAAACACCAGACCGACCTCAACGGAAAAACCACGGACGAAGGCCTTGTTGGATCGATGGGCACGAGACCACCCTCCGTGGCCTTCACATTGTTCATCTGGGCTGCGTGGCGCGCGAATTGGTTGCTCGTGAGGTCCGGGCGATAGTTGAAAACGGCGCTCCCATAGTCCGAGTAGCAACGGTAACTCTGGGAGTTGTCCTGTCGCGCGCTGGTTCGGTCGAGACGGCCACGCATGTCAAAAAAGAGCGTGATACTCTCGCCTGGTCTGAGATCGAAGTTGAAGTCCCAGCCCCGGAACTGTTTCCCCACGTCGAGCGTCTCCCCGGTGGCTGTCTTCAGATCCGTGTACCTGTCCAAACTGAAGCCGCTCCAGCTTCGAATGCGTGAGAGGAGCTCGGGCCTGCGGATCAAGTCCTTCCACGTCGAGGCAATCTCCATGTTGTCGGAGTCGTAATAGATCCACTGAATGATCCCGGTGCCCGGTGTTGTGTCGAATGCATGCCAGCGCCCATCGAAGAAGGCCTCGCCGACCCTGTGAGCGTTCAGCTTGACCTTCCGGCCAAACATGGAGCCAACCGGCGGCACAGCCATGAGCAGCGCGTTCGTGGTGTTGGTGCTCTGGCCGCACATGGCGTGACCATACTGATTCAAGACTCGCAGCGGGTTGCCAGAGAAGTTGTCGTCGTTGTACGGCGCATACGATCCGCCGAGCACGTTCATGACGTGAAGGCCTTTCCACTCGTGGATTCGGATAAATTTCTCGGTCGTCGAGAGCCCAGGGCTCTTCGTGACCTCGGCAGCAACGCGCTCCAGGCTCCGGAAGTCCCAGCCCTGGGGGCCGAAGAGGTAGGGTGCGCGCACCAGCCCTCTACCCCTGTTTTCGATCTTGATCGAAAGGTTGCGCAAGTTGCTCGAAAGGATCGGGATCACCTGCTCCTGGCCACTCCGCGTGACCTGGAAGGAGTGCTCGACCTCGTTGACTGGCGCGGGAGGGGGTGCCGCGGCAAACTCGTCGTCGTTCGTATCCTCGATGGTGAAGCGTAGCTCACCGCCCGGGGCCCGCAGGGCCAACGTGAACCAGACCGCGACAAGACATGGGACGAAACAGGAGAGTCGAAGAAAATGTTGCGGAACCACGGGCTCCTCTGCTTTTTTCGCTGTCAGATAGCTCATTCGAGCCGGGCGGGCACTCCGCACCACCGAGCGCGGCCAATTGTAGCGGGATTGCCACCACCGTTGTTATAATTTCGCCCCCCTCGAGCCGCGGCATCATCCCAGACCCGATTTTTTAAAGACAAAGAAACGTGAGCGAACTCTCCAAGAGCCCCAAGCCAATTCCCATCATTGCTCCAAGGGCTGCCTTCGAGGAGCTCAAGGCCGAGACTGAGGCCGCCGTATTGCGCGTCCTCGCGTCCGGCGACTACATCCTGGGTGCCGAGACGGCTGCCTTCGAAAAAGAGTCCGCGGAGTATCTCGGCGCTACGCACTCCATCGGCGTGTCCTCGGGCACGGAAGCACTTCTGGTCGCCCTTCAGGAACTTGACGTGGGTCCCGGCGACGAGGTGATCGTGCCCAACTTCACGTTCATCGCCACCGCCACCGTCGTGGCACGGCTGGGCGCACGGCCGGTGTTCGTCGACATCGAAGCGGAAACCTATCAAATGTCGGTCGAGGCCTTTGCCCGTGCCATCACACCTCGCACGCGAGCGGTCATCCCCGTCCATCTCTACGGCCACCCCGGGCCCATCGAGAGCTACCTGTGCGTCGCCCAGTCCGCCCCGCAGCCGATCGCGGTGATCGAGGACGCGGCGCAGGCGATCGGCACAGTTTGCACGGTCTCGGGCCAGCGCGTGAAGGCCGGCGCGGCGGGCGTCTGGGGCTGCTTCAGCTTTTATCCGACGAAGAACCTGCCTGCCTGCGGCGAGGCGGGTCTCATGGTCACCTCGAGCGCGGCCCACGCCGAGCGAGCCCGACAGCTTCGGGCCCACGGAATGGACGCGCCCTATCGCCACAAGCTTCTGGGTGGGAACGCACGCCTCGACGCGATCCAGTCGGCCATTCTGAGAGTCCGTCTGCGAAAGCTCGAGGAGTGGAACAGCAAAAGGAGGGCTCATGCGGCCATCTACGACCGACTCTTCACGGAGAGTGGAATCCTCACCCAACGAGAAGGCCTTCGGCTCCCACCCCGCTCAAGGGACGGAGAAGTCGCCAACTATCACCAGTACACGATCCGGGCGCCAGGCAGGGATGCGCTGAAAGCCCACCTCCAGGAGCGTGGGATCTCATCCGGCGTCTACTACCCGATTCCAGTCTCAATGCAGCCCGTGTTCGCGAGCCTTGGAGCCAGGCCTGGTGACTTTCCCGCGGCCGAGGCGGCGTCGAGGGAAGTGCTCTCGTTGCCCGTTCACCAACACCTCGAGCCCGGCGATGTCGAGCGCATCGCCTCGGAAGTGGTCGCCTTTTACCTGCGGTGAGTCCTGTGAACGAGGCCCGGGCGATTCGGGGACGCGATCGATGGCGAGGACTCAGAGTCGCCATCGTCCATGACTGGCTCACCGGCATGAGAGGTGGCGAGAAGTGCCTTGAGGTCTTCCTGGAGCTCATTCCCGAGGCCGACGTCTTCACGCTCTTCCACTTCCCCGGTGAGGTCTCGCCCGCGATCGAGCGTCACCCGATTCGCACGTCCTTTCTGCAACTATTTCCACGGGCTCGCCGCTGGCACCGACACTTCCTGCCGCTCTTTCCAAGGGCCATCGGCGCCTTCGATCTCTCCCGGTATGAACTGGTCGTTTCCCTGAGCCACTGCGTGGCGAAGGGCGCTGGCGCCGGCAGCGGAGTGCCGCACTTCTCTTACTGCTTCACGCCGATGCGCTACCTGTGGGACCAGTCACAACACTACTTCAACGCGGAAAGGCAGCCTCGAGCGCTCCTCTTCGCGATCGACCTGATCCTGGATGATCTGCGTCGCTGGGATCGTTCCACTCACCCCGACCGCTACGTGGCGATCTCCCGCTTCGTCGCTCAGAGGATGGAGCGCGTCTGGAACCGCAGCGGCGAGGTAATCTATCCGCCGGTCGACTGCGCCCGCTTTTCCCTGCGCTCGATGCCCGAGGATTTCTTCTTGATCGTCAGCGCGCTGGTACCCTACAAGCGGATCGACTTGGCCATCGAGGCCGCGAACCGCACGCAGCGGCGGCTTGTCATCGTCGGGAAGGGAGAGGACCGCGAGCGCCTCGAGCGCATGGCCGGCCCGAGCGTCAGCTTTCTCGGGTGGCGAAGCGACGAGGAAGTCTCCGACCTCTACTCACGCTGTGGAGCCTTCGTGCTCCCGGGCGAGGAGGACTTTGGCATCGCGCCCCTGGAAGCCATGGCTTCGGGGCGTCCCGTGATCGCGTTCGGCCGGGGTGGTGCTTGCGAGACGGTCGTCGACCTACGAGCCCCGAAGGATTGCGCCCCCACCGGGATCCTGTTTGGCGAACCCACGGCGGAGTCACTGGCCCTGGCGATGCTGGAGCTTGAGGCCCGGAAACGGGAGTTTTCACCACAGAGCATCCGCTCGCACGCCGAGAGATTCTCGCTGCCGCGATTTCGGGCCGAAATAGAGGAGGCTCTCCTTAAATTCGTTGAAGGCGCGTCGTGAGCCCGTAGGATCGCGCAGTACTATCGAAAAAATTGGCCTGTTGGACACCGCCAACAGCTGAAAGCTGAGAATGTCGCTTCGAGCTCTGGCCTTCCTTTGTTTCTTCTTCTCTGGCAGCACCGGCCTCATGTACGAGGTCGTCTGGACGCGCCTGCTTGGGAACGTGATCGGGAATACTCACTTCTCGATCACCGTCGTCGTCAGCGTGTTCATGGGCGGGCTCGCGCTGGGCAGCTTCATCGGCGGCCGGCTGGCCGACAAGTCGAGGAACCCACTACGACTTTATGGGATCCTGATCCTCTGCGTGGGGGCTGGCTGTCTCCTCGTGCCCGCCGCGGTGATTTTGGCCCGACCGCTTCTCGGCAGGCTCTATACGAGCTACGATGGCACCCCCGAGGCACCGCCGCTGCTCCTCGTGCGGCTCGTGTTCGCCGCAACCGTGCTCTTGATTCCGACCAGCTTCATGGGAGCGACTCTCCCTGTCCTCTCGCGCCACCTCGCAGGCCGCATGAGCAGCGTGGGTGGGACGATCGGCCAACTCTACACGATCAACACCTTCGGGGCCGTCGCGGGCACTTTCTTCACGGGGTTCTTCGGAATCCCGGCCCTCGGGGTCCTGGGATCGACGTTGTTGGCTGTGGCCATCGATGTCGCGATTGGACTCGTCGTCATCATCGCGTCGCGCAAGGCGGGCGCTGCGGTACCGTGCCCGCCTCCGACAGTCCACACGGGCTCGGACCTCCAACCCCGGAAAGAGCCCGGGCAAGATTCGCCTACCATCTCGCGCGGACTCATGCGCCTCACGCTCCTTGCCTTCGGGCTCGTTGGTTTCGCCAACATGCTCCTTCAGATCGCCTGGACCAAGGCCATCGTTCTTTCGATCGGGAACAGCACCTACGCCTTCAGCCTGATCGTCACCCTGTTCATACTGGGCATTGCGATCGGCGCCGGAGTAGTCTCGGCGTTCGTCGATCGCGTGCGGAATCTACCCCTTCTCCTCGGAGGCTTGATCGTCGGCACCGCCGCGCTGGTGTCCGTCACGATTCCTGTTCTTGGAGACTATCCAGTGCTGGCGTCGCGCTGGTTCGACAGCATCGCCGAGCCGAGCTATCCCAGGTTCCTCGCGGTGCACGTATTGCTCGTCTCGGCCGTCATCCTCCCCTCCACGATCCTCATGGGCACCGTCTTCCCGATCGTCGGCAAGATTCGTACACAGACGATCGACAGGGTTGGCAGCGCAGTGGGCTCGGCCTATTTCTGGAACACCCTTGGATCGATCCTCGGAACGCTGCTGGCGGGTTTCCTCTTCATCCCCCTGTTTGGCCGCATCTACTGGACACTCTACCTGGGCACTGTCCTGAGCCTCGCGATGGGTGTCACCCTCGTGGTAGCTTCGCTGAAGACATCGCTTCCGGCCCGACTCCGAACCGCAGCCGCCATCGTCCTTCTGCTCGCCGCCCCACACTGGTTCTTCTTCCTACCCAACGGCGTCCTGGGATCCACCCGTCACTTCTGGCATCCAGCACTCCTCAGCCGGGGGGCCTACGCCTATTTCAGGGGTTCCTACTACGACGATGCCAGGGCAGTGATCCCCCGAGCAGAGTTCATCGACGGGGTCATTGCGCAAAACCAGATCCTTCGCTACTCGGAGGGCATTCATGCTCCCGTCGCCGTCGTCAAGAACAGGAAGGGCGAAATGGCGATGCGGATCTCGGGCAAGGTCGAGGCTTCTCTTGCACCCGACGGAGGCTACAACACGGATCTCCCCCACCAGGTCATGGCGGGCCACCTGCCCATGATCCTTCACCCGGACCCCAGGAACGTGGTGACTCTTGGCCTGGGGGGAGGCGTCACGCTCGGCACGCTCACGCTGTACCCCGTGAGCTCCGTCGACAGTCTCGAGATCTCCCCCGAGGTGATCGAGGCTGCTCGAGACTTCTTCGGCGAGGCCAATCACCACGCGCTCGAGAATCCAGGCGTCCGAAACATCGTGGGCGACGGACGAAACCACCTCGAATACACTTCTCGCAGATACGACGTGATCACGTCCGTTCCATCCAACCCTTGGATCGCCGGCATCGGCAACCTCTTCACGGTCGAGTTTTTCCGCATTTGCCGGGCCCGTCTGACGGAACGCGGTGTGATCTGCAACTGGATCCACAAGATCAACATGCGTGCCGACGACTTCAAGACGGTCGTGCGGACATTTCTCGAGGTCTTTGGCGACCACGCGCAATTGTGGGATCTCGGCTACGACGCTCTTCTCATCGGCGGCACGGCCCCGATTCACTTCGACGCGGCCCGGCTCGTGGAGTTGCTGAAAAATCCAGCAATCGCTCACGATCTCGACGGGCTGGGAATCAAGAGCCCCGAGACGCTCCTTCGTCACTACCAGCTCGACGCGGCCGGCATGCGACGCTACGCGGACTCGACCGCAAAGCGCCTTCTGAATACCGACGCATTTCCCGTACTCGAGTTCTCGTGCCCTTACGGCCTCTACGGCCACCCGTTCGACGCCTACGACAGCGCAGCAGCGATCGAGCACGCGGCCCTGTCGAAGGACTGGATTTCGGGGCCCGTGTCCCTTGAAGGCGCGAAGAGCTTGAACGAGGCCTTCCAGAAGCACGAGCTCATCGAAATCCTTGACAGAAAAAATCAGTCCCTGAATGAGCATTTCCAGCGCTTGCAAAAACAGGGGCGCTCTCTGGATCAGGGCGTCGTGAGGGAATTTCACCAGAGGGCACAACAGATCTTCGCGCACTTGAAGACTCTGGAGCAGTCGACCCGTGAAACGGATCCGTGGCTCCGCAATCGCCTCAACGATCTGGCCTCGGGCGCACTGGGCGTACCCAGGAGACCGTCGCTGCCCGGGACCCTGGCCGCGGGTTTCCTCGCCACGGCACGGGCCCATCCGACGGATTCGGCGGAACGACTCAGCTGCCTCGCCGACGCCAGCGTTTACGCGGTGGAGGACCCGATCACCGCCGTGAGTGTCGCTTACCTCTACCTCGAGATGCGGAACATCCCGGGCGGTCTAAAGCTCATCGACTCGGCCCTGAGTCACGCGCCGAAGGACGCCAACCTCCTCCAGACCCGCGGAATCCTTCTCGCGGCCGATGGCAAGATCGATGCGGGCATCGCCGTCCTGCGACAGGCACTCGAGAACACGACGGACATGGCACTCCGCAGCGAGATTCATCAGAACGCGGGGCACGCCTTCCAGCTCTCCGGCCGCTCGGATGAGGCCTTGAGCGAGTACACAAAAGCTGTCGCGGAGAACTCCGCCAACGAGAAGGCGAGGACAATACTCCAGCAGCTCTTGAAGAAAAAGAAGCTGAGCGACGAGAAATAGCGCCGCTGGGCATCAATTGATTATTTCTGAGCTGCCCCCTACGATCAGCCACCATGTTTCTACACTTTCATGGCGCTGCGCGCACGGTGACGGGGTCTTCGCACCTGGTCGAAGTGAACGGGACAAGGCTTCTCCTCGACTGCGGACTTTTTCAAGGAAAACGCAAGCTCGCCTTCGAGCGGAACCGTCAAGTTCCGTGGAAGTCATCTGAGATCCACAATGTCATCCTTTCTCACGCGCACATTGACCATTCGGGCAACCTGCCCCAGCTCACCCGGGGAGGCTTTCAGGGACGCGTCATCTGCACCCAGGCCACACGTGACCTCTGTGAGTGGATGCTGCGTGACTCGGCTCACATCCAGGAGAAGGATGTTGAGTACGTCAACACCAAGCGCCGCAAGAGCGGCCAGACACCCTTCGAGCCCCTCTACACGACGAAGGACGCGGAGGATTGCCTCAAGCTTTTCGAGGGCATCCCCTACGAGCACCCGGTGACAGTTGCACCCGGCGTGCGCCTCACCTTTCGTGACGCCGGGCACATGCTCGGATCTGCCATTGTTCACCTCGACATCACCGAGGGCCAACGAAGCATCCAGCTTGTCTTTACCGGGGATGTGGGCCGTGAGCACATGCCGATCCTTCGCAACCCCGTGCCACCCACTGACGCGTTGGTACTTATCTCCGAGTCAACTTACGGAGACCGCCTCCACGACAGGGAGGACGATATCAAGGGACGCCTGGCCGAGGTCGTGAACCAGACGACGGCTCGGGGCGGGAAACTATTAATTCCAGCCTTCAGCGTCGGCCGCACACAAAACGTCGTCTACTTTCTCAACCAACTCACACACGAGGGAAAGATCCCCTCCCTGCCCGTGTTCGTCGACAGCCCCCTCTCCGCGAATGTAACCGAAGTCTTCCGGAATCACCCTGAATGCTATGACTCGGAGACGCTGAAGTTCCTGGAGCAAGAGCGCGATCCCTTTGGGTTCAGCCGGCTCACCTACGTCCGCGATGCTGAGGCCTCCAAGGCGCTGAACGCCATCACCACCCCGTGCATCATCATCGCGGCGAGCGGCATGATGGAGGCAGGCCGTGTTATCCACCACCTGAAGCACATCGCACCCAACCCAAAAAACACCATCCTCATCGTTGGGTACATGGCCGAGAACACGCTCGGGCGGCGGGTTGAGGAGCGCGCCCCAACCATCAAGCTCTTCGGGGAGGAGTATCCGCTGAAGGCCGCGGTCTGTGAGGTCTCGGGATTGAGCGGTCACGCTGACCGCGACGAGCTCCTGAAATTTCTGGGGCATTTCCGTGTGAAGCCCGACTACACCTTCCTCGTCCATGGCGAAGAGGTTCAAAGCCTCAGCTTCGCCGAACGCCTGCGTGAGCACAATTTTTCGCGCGTCGAGGTCCCATTCCCGGGACAACGGTTCGAGATCTGAGCCAGCGACGAGCGCGTCGCCTGCCACGAGCCGCGAACAGCCCCCTCTCAAAGGTCAGATTCCCTGAGGGCCCGATGGATGGCTCTGCCCAGTCGGGGAAACAACCTCGCTGAAGAGGCGCACAGCAGTCTCAAGGTCCTCCCGAATGTGGGCAGCGGAAATCTGGACTCGGATTCGGGCCTTGCCCTTCGGCACCACCGGGTACGTGAAGCCCACGACGAAGACTCCGCGCTCCCGCAGCTCCCTGGCCGCGCGCACGGTGAGCTTTTCGTCTCCGAGCACGATCGGCACGATCGGATGCCCTCCCGGAGAAATTGAGAATCCTCTCTGCGTCATGGCCTCGCGAAAAAAAGACGTGTTCCTACGCAGGTTCTCGAGGCGCTCCGGCTCCCGCTGAACGATCTCGAGCGCCTTCAGGGCGCCGCCAGCGATTGGCGGAGCGATGGAGTTGGAGAACAAGTAGGGTCGAGAGCGCTGCCGAAGTAGCGCGATGATCTCGGCCCGACCCGAGGCGAATCCCCCCGTGCCACCTCCAAGCGCCTTACCCAGCGTGCTCGTGATGATGTCCACGCCGCTCTGGACGCCGAAGTGTTCCGGCGTGCCTCGTCCGCCCGGGCCGACGAATCCCGTCGCGTGGGAGTCGTCGACAACGACCAGCGCTCCCTTCTCTCCGGCAAGGCGGCAAATTTCGGGCAAGTTGGCGAGGTCGCCCTGCATGCTGAAGACTCCGTCGGTAACAATCAGCCGGATTCGCGCATCCTTGGTCTCGTCGAGGCCCAAGCGTAGGTCGGACATGTCGGCATGTTTGAAGATTCGCCGCCTCGCCCTTGCGAGCCTCACGCCGTCGATAATGCTCGCATGGTTCAACTCATCGGTAAGGATGGCGTCGGCAGGTCCCAGAAGAGTCTCGAAGAGGCCTCCGTTGGCATCAAAGCAGCTCGAGTAAAGAATCGTGTCCCCGGTGCCAAGAAATTTCGAGATGCACTCCTCGAGCTTTCGGTGGAGATCCTGGGTACCGCAGATGAATCGCACCGATGCCATGCCGAAACCGTATTCCCGCATGGCCTGGCAGGCCGCGTCGATAACCTCGGGGTGGTCCGCAAGACCCAGGTAGTTATTCGCGCAGAGGTTGAGCGAAGGCCGCGGCAAGCCAGACTCGCCGTCAACAACTTCGATGTGCGGCCTCTGTGGAGTAATAATGCTCCGCTCTTCCTTCCACGTGCCGGCCTCACGAATCTCCTTCAATACCTCCTCGCAATATCGCCGATAGCTTTCAGAACTCACGATCCCCCCGTGCTGTATTGTCCCCCGATAATCCGAAACTGACTTTTCAATCCACCCAGGGCATGAAGCATGGTTCTGGAAGTGGAAACTAAACCTGTGTCCGCCTTGACGCAATCAGTAACATGACGCAAGAAGCCACCCAGACGACTCTCAACCCAAGGAAGAAATCCTTGCGATCCCAGACTCCGAAGCCACACAGGACCAAGATTGTCTGTACGCTGGGCCCTGCGACCGCCACCATCGAGGTCGTCCGCGCACTGATGGAGGCTGGAGCTGACGTATTCCGTATCAATCTCTCGCATGGCGCCTACAGCGCGCACGCTGAATGCATTTCTCTTGTTCGCAGAGCGGCACGTGAGCTCAACCACAACGCCGCGGTGCTCCTCGACCTTCAGGGCGTGAAGTTTCGCACCACCGTGTGCAAGGACGGACCCTTTGAGCTCGTTGTGGGCACGGAGATCCGAATTACGGGTGGGGACAATCCTTCCCATGAGGGGCTCATCCAGATCGCCCCTGCGGCAGCGCTCGCGAAATTGCGAAGTGGGGACCGAGTTCTCATCGACGACGGAAAAATCTGCCTCCAGGCCAGGGGCAAGTCGAACGGTCACTGGATCTGCGAAGTGCTCGCCGGCGGCATGGTGAACGATCGCAAGGGCATCAACTTGCCCGACACTTTGACCCGTGACCTTCCAGCGCTCACCGACAAGGACATCGCCGACATCGAGTGGGGTGTCCAGCACGGCGCAGACCTCTTCGCGCTCAGTTTTGTACGTTCGGCGAGCGACGTCGTCAGCGCCAAACGCGCCATCGCTGGCCTTGGGGCTGACACACCCGTAATCGCAAAGCTCGAGAAGCCCGAGGTACTCGCAGAGCTCGATGAGATCCTGACGGAATCCTTCGGCGTGATGGTGGCTCGAGGTGATCTTGGAGTTGAGGCACCGCCCGAGAAGGTCCCGGTCATGCAGAAAAGGATCATCGCCGAGGCCCGCAAACACATGAAGCCGGTCATCACGGCCACGCAGATGCTTGAAAGCATGATCGATCGTCCTGTGCCCACCAGGGCCGAAGCCTCGGACGTTGCCAACGCCGTATTCGATGGCACAGACGCTGTCATGCTGTCTGGCGAGACGTCCGTGGGCAAGTATCCAGTCGAGACCGTCCGCATGATGACGCGGATCATCGCCGAGGCCGAGGCGGAAATGCTCAAGCAGCGCAAGCCACGGACACTCTCGACCAAGAAAGTCACCTTCGCGACCGCGGTCGGCGGCGCAGCGTCTTTTGCGGCCGAGTCGGTGCGAGCGAAATGCATCATTTGCTACACGCACAGCGGCTACTCCGCGGCCCTTGTGTCGGGCTATCGTCCCAGCGTTCCCGTCTACACCTTTGGCGTGAACGAAAACATTCTTCGCCGCCTGGGCTTGATGTGGGGCGTCGAGACAAAAAAACTCCTGCGCGTACCGACGACCGTGGAGGAGTTCATCGAATGGACCGAGAAGGCCCTGCTCGCCGAAAAACTGGTCGAGCCGAATGACGCCATCGTGATTGTATCGGGCATGCCGTTCAACAAGGCTGGCAACACGAACTTCCTCAAGATGCACCGAATCAAAGAGCGCGGGTGAGAGCGACCCACTATTGACCGCCCTCCAGTGCCCTTCTCGCTCGATCCAGGCGATGCTTCATCTGCTCCACCCTTTCGGCATCTGGTGCCGAGCTTTTCCAAACTTCCAGACCGGCGTTGATCTCCTCACGGAGGCGGAGGCAGCTGTCGCCACTCAGGCCAGGCATGTCAACCAATAAGGTCAAGCCGACGCCTCCCGCGAAGCTGAAAAAAACGAGGGTCGGAAGAAGCCAGCCCGGCACGAACGCAGCCTTCACGGACCGAGGAATCAGGCCACGTCCCGGATCCATTCTTGCCTCGCCCTCGAAGCAAGCGATCGCGGCCGTGATGTTGTCGGGGCCGCCTCGGTTGCGGGCAAGCTCGACCAGGTCGCGACAGGCGCCATCGACATTGTTGCCAAAACGCTCAAGACACGCAGCCATCTCCTCCAGCTTTACCAGCTCGTGCAATCCGTCGGAGGAAAGTAGTATCCGATCACCTCTCTTGAGGTCTTCAAGCTCGTAGATATCAATAACCACCTCCTGCCGGAGCCCCAATCCCCGCGTCAAGACGTTCCGGTTCAGGGCATACTGCGGCGACGCCTCCTTGAGCTGCCCCAGATCCGCAAGCTCCCGGACAAGTGTGTGATCCTTCGTAACCTGTCGGATCACACCGTCCTGGTACAAGTAGGCGCGACTGTCCCCCACCTGCGCAAGGAGGGCACTGTTTTCGAACACCGCCACGGCGGTCAGCGTCGAGCCCATCAGGCGACCGCCGGCCACCTGGTGCGAGTGGTTGCAGATCGCACGGTTCGCGTCCCTGGCGGCATGCTCCAGCGCGAGTCGCGGAGGCTCGAGGGAAGCACTGTAGCGCCGAACCACAGTCTCGACGGCGATCTTGCTCGCGGTAGCGCCATCATTCAGTCCGCCCATGCCGTCGGCCAGGGCGATCAAGACACCCTTGCGCAACTTGACCTGAAGGTCAGTCGGCTCGTAAATCGCAAGGGAGTCCTCGTTCTCCTCGCGCACAATGCCGATGTCGGAATGCCCACCCACGATCAGGCCCATTGCGAAAGCTCCCCGGCAACGTTTCCCCCCCGGATCCGCAGCACCTCTCCGGCGAACCTCTCCCCGACGCGTGGAGCCCGCCCCCCGGGGAACCGGCCGAGTGCCACGAAAAAGACCTGGACTCCAGTGGGCAGCAGGTCACCCCGCAGGAGGAAACTGCTGGGTAGCCCCGAGAGCCGCTCCTTTTCCCAGGCGACCACGGCCGAACGGCAAGCCGCCGGCCTGAACACAAGCCCACCCGCAGGATGCTGCACAGCCTGAAGTCCATTCCAGACCCTGGGCGCCGATCCAACCTCCTCCTCAAGAACCTGTATCAGCCCCCCGGTTGTGGAAGCAAACCCGGCCTCACTCCGGGGTAGAGGGCCGACGACTCGAGCACTTGCGACCTCCCTCTCCGCTCGCTCAAATTCACCCTGGATATGCCCGAGCAGGTCCTCCGCAGCTCCAACGAGAGGGCCCAGGAGCTCGGGACTTTCGCGGTAAAACTCTGGCAGTCGCTCGAGAAGCCTCCAGGCAGGTTCTCTGGGCGATCTGACTGTTTCGTCAGAACCGTTCAGGGCCATCCAGGACCACCCTTTCAAGGCAGGGGATAACGAGGGGCGCGGACAGGAACAGGGTCTCACTGACAACACCGGGCGGACGCATCGCTCCGCCCGTTACAAGGAGCTCAAAGCTCAAACGGTTCACGCCCACGCCAGGAGCTTGAGTGTCCACTTCGGAAAGCCGGCGCGCGAGCGACGAAGCCAGAGCCTCGCTTCCCGGCCATGCTCCGGCAGGAAAACCCTTATGGTCCGGACCGCCCCGCAAGGGATGAAAGAGACCGCGGAGGGTTTCCTCGATGAGTCGACGGAAAGGCTCCGGCCAGACGAGCAGGCCATCAGAGGACTTCACGCGCACCTCGACGGGCAAGTAGACCGGCTCAAGCGCCTCGACCACGGTGCCCACGGGCGCCCTGGCCTCCAGCATCTCGGAGATCCACTCGAGCCTTGCCGGGGAGAAACGGCCCGGATGGCACGGTTCCTCTGGAACAACACAAACCCTGATACGCCAGGGTGAGCCCGGATCCGCCAGGGTCTCCACTCGAGCGATTTCGGGGTCCAGCCCCATCGCGAGCCATCGGAAGTCCTCCGCCGTGACAGCTCGGCCACTGGTCTTCCACTCGGCTCTCACGCGACGGCGGAAAGCATCCGGATCCTCGACGTCGCGCCCACCCTCGGCGGCGATGGGCTGACTCACTCCCACCACCCCAGGGATTGTTCCCTCGAGGATCGTCAAGGCCCCGGCAGCAACGTTGCCCCGCACACCCAACGATCGGACCAGCCTCGGTATCCGGACGCCTGTCGCACCCGCCCACTGGACACCCAGGTCCAGGAGGAATCCGTCGTGGAGCGATCGGAAGGCCTTGAAACATCCAGCCACTCTTTCTTCTTCGGTGGCAGGAGCTGTTGGCGCCTCGGTCGAGACCGACGACCGCCGCCACGCAAGTCGGTTCCAGGTTCCGTCCTTTTGAACATCAATCCAGTGGAATCGTTCGGGCGCACCTCCCGAGCCCGGAAAGTGGAGCGGGCCTCGGCCCAGGGGATCGAGAGCGACTTCAACCCAGTGGTTCTCGAGGGTCGTCTGCTGCCGTGCGTGCACACCATGCGGGATGAGCGCACGCAACACCGGCGCGTTCCGGTACGCTCCGGAAATCCACCGAGCCCTCACCCAGTGGAGGCGCTCGCCAAAGTGCTCCTGGGGAGACCACTCACCGGGAAGCGCCCACGATATCGAGCCCGAAGTCGTGAAGCCAAGGGTCCCGTCCGCGACCGCAAGTGGACGGAAACCGCGACCGGCAGAGTGCTCCCAGACGAGCTCCGGGGGGCCTCTTCCGGAAGCGTTCATCCAGCCCGGAGGTGCCGGCCTCCCCAGGATCGAGAGGAAAACGGACGCGGCCATGGGCCGGTCCCAACCAAGGTAAAGCGCCGGATCCCATGCCTCCGGCGACTCCACCGGTACTATTTTCTGTGCGGTCAGGGAGTGATCCTCCCAGCGTTCGCCCCCGAAGGAGAGGATGCGCGCGACGTGTCGGGGGAAATCGATGGAGGCAGACCGAGGCTCGGCCGCGATCCAGCGAGGTTGCGAAAGTGTGGTCCTTCGACCGCCCTCGAGCGATAGCCGCAGCCATGGCAGCCGGGTCGAATCGACATCCTCCTCTGCCAGATCCGGCAGCGGCCCACGCACCCTGAGAAGAACGCACTTCTTCGAGCCCACCTGCGTCTCCTCAAGCTCAACGTGCACGCGGCGCCAGCCTCCGCGGACACTGTGCTCCCACGAGCCCTCCCAGAGCACAGAAGGGCTCCCCGGCCACTCGAGCAAGAGGGAGCCGGCGTTTTCGCGCAGGGCACCGAGGACCTTGTCGCCGAGGTAAAGGTGGCGAAAGATGACCTCCCGCTTCGCGAAGAGTGGCACGGGCTCGCCGTCCCAGCCGCTCTCGGGATGCGGGAAAATCTCGGCCGTAGAATTGCCTGCACAGGTCACGGCCCTCAGGAGACGAGCGCTGCCAGTCCAGCCGTCGGCGAGTGTCTCGAAGGAGACTCGATCCTCCCCATCGCGACGGGGCGCGCTCACGGTCGTCCCCCCCGGGATGCGGGTGGGGACTTCCGCCGGTGGCGACCCATGGAAGACGAGTGCGACGCTCGCTCCGGCCCCCCAGCGAGGCTCATCGCCCAGCGACTCGAGCACTCGGGGGAAGACTCGCTCCTCCATGAGATCAATACGGTCTTCAATCTCCAGCAGGGTCTCCGCCAGCACCTCCAGAAGGACCCAGGCCGGGTCCTCGGGTCCCCGGTTTGCAAGCTCGGGTGCCTTCAGTCGAAGGCGATCCTTCAATTCTCCCAGGATGCTCCCGGGGGTTCGGCGAGAGGGGCCAAGCTTCAGGGGAGTCCGGCGTGGAGGCGTCATGCCTCGTCCTCCCTTCGCAGGCGGCGGTGCGTTATCCAGAGCCGGTGCCACAGGCCGGCCTCGTGGAGGGACACTTCCACTCTCCCGGCTTCAAGCTTGCCAATCTCTGCTCGATCGACCCCCAGTTGGGGAATCCAGCGCTCGAGCGCCTCCTCCACGAATGCCGCAGCCACCTCACGAGCGCGCTGCGTTTCCAGGTCAAGCTCGTGGATCCTGCAGCCAAACTCGGGCAAGAGCCGCCGCTCCCCGGGGACGATCTCGAGCACGAGCCTCGCATGCCGGGAAATGCCCGAGAGATCCACGTCTGGAGGCTCGCCCCTCTCCAGCGAAATGTCATTTTTCGAGATCAAAGACTTCACTCTCGGGGTCCCGTCCGCGCCAAAGCGCATAGTCAAGGCCTCTTTCCACGAACTCGACTCGAGTCCGACCTCCATCGGAATCGATGGTGTGCATCACGCGAACCGATCGATACAAGCCTCCGTCCCGGCCGTCAAGCCCATTCAGATCAAGAAGCGTCAGAGGCCTGAAACGTGAATCCAGCTCAACCTCGAGCTGGCCACCTGTGAGCGCGCAGCTGGGCCCCACGCGCTCCTCGACGTCGAGGCTCAGGATCTCCCCACGACGCGAGATGCAGAGGATCGAATCCAGCGCGGGTAGCTCCCGTGAGAAGTAAAGGCGGCCGCCCGTTACGGCGAGTTGAAATCCGCACTCCACTGCGCGTTCCCTCAGAAAGCGTAGGGGATCCGTGTGCCGCTCCAGGGAAGCGTGTACCCTCGTTGTCCGCTCCACGCGCGGGGCCAGCTCGAGCGCCGAGGCGAGCCGCTCCGCCGCCTCGGAGTCTGTCGTCTGATACCAGCACTGCGGGAGTTTTCCCCTCCGGAGCCTGTGATAGCGAGAGTAGGCGACGAGCCGCCCGGTCCTGCCGTGAAGTGAGTCCAGAGAGAGTCCGGATCGGTCGATCCGACCTGAAAAAAGAATCACTCCGTCAAGGGTAGCGACGACGCCATCCCCAGCAACCTCCCTGCTTGAAGCTGCGGTCGGGGCGGTAAGAATCTCAAGCCGATCGGGCCGGTCCACAGCGAGGCCAATCTCCACTCGCAGGATGGGGCTCCTGAGGGGCTCGCCACCCGCGGTCACCTCGATTCGGAAGGGGGCGAGTTTCATTTTCGCAAAACGATATCGATCCAGGCGCGAGTGGGCGTGCCGTCAGGATCGAACAGGAGCCACTCCTCGGCAAGCTCCTCCAGGTGCCCGCGAAACCGAAAGGAGCCCCAGTGAAATAGGATCGGCGGTGGAAGGCTGGTCGCCTCCTCTGGCTCGCACCACCCCTCGAGCCGCCGCACCCAGGGCCTCAGGTCGCGCCCGGATCCCTCGATACTGGACGTGTCGAGGAAGAGCCGGACCTCAAATCTCTCCTCACCCCCCTGGGCCGCCTGCAACCGGCCCAGGCCCACCCCGGGAGCACGGGCGGCCGCGAAGCGGTTGGTTCGCCGGATTCGGTAAGACTGTGGATTCCAGAGCGCATCCAGGGACTCCAGGGTGGAAAGTTGCGTGAGGGTTGCCCTGACGAGCACGGGACCATTCACTCCAGTCAAAACTGAGTCCGCTTCCACTCACGCAACGCAGCCTCGGACCTAAAGACGTCCCTCGCTGCGGCACGGACCATCTCGCGCAAGAGATCATCGCTGGAAAGATCCACCCAGCTCGGAACGCGCAATCTCTCTGGTTCGCTCACGGCTCCTGCCTTCGCCTCAGGATTGCCGCCTCTTTCGCGCGCCTCCTCATGCCACCGGCCGTGAGCTGGTCCGGGCGCCGCGCCGGAGACGAGAGGCTCCGACTGAAGTTCGACAGTAGATCGTGTCGGAGGCTGCAACAGCGGGTCGAAAAATGCGTCGACGCCAAAGGATGCGCGCTCGGGGAGCTCGACCCGAGAGGCCGAGCGCGACGCAAGAGGCGATGCCTCCGGCTTCAGACCCTCGGTTCGCTGCGAAATTTCGAGCAAAGGCGCTCGCAGGCCGGCCCTCCCTGCGCTACCACGGGGCTTTCGGGAGGGCTCTGGCTTCGAGAGAGGCGCCTCCACGGACCGTGGGGCATCGTGGGCAGCCCCTCGTGGGGCCCTGCTCGACCCGGGCTCCGGCACGCTCCGAGACCCGTTTCCGAGACGCGACCCCAGCAACTCCGGCAGCGCCCCTGGAGCCAGCCTGCGTCGTGACTTCGAACGGCCTGGACCCACAGTGGCCTCGAGCGAGAAATCATGGGCGGCACCCGCCACCCACTGCTCGGTGCGCGAGCCGCGTCGGCCACGGAACCCCTCCGGAGCGTTCGCCAACGGCAGATTCGCGGACCCAGGAGCCTCGGCCACGCCCAGTTCTTCGGAGACAACATCCGCGGCTGTCGCTGGCATCTCAAGCCGCGCGAGGTGTTCGAGAAGCTCCCTGGCGGCCTTTTCCCACCGCCCGCCGACGTCCAGAGCAAAACGCTCCGCCGCGCTCGACGACAGGGCCGTGCTCCACAGGGCAAACAGGCCCGCTGGCGAATATCGAGACCTCACCTTTTCAATCAACGTGTCCATACGATTCCCTCGTGGGATATCTCGAGAACCTCCAGGGCCACTGCGCTTCCCTCGGCGTCGAATCGAGGCCCTTGCCAGCGACAGGGCCAGGCTCGAGAAAAGGACCAACGCAGCACTTCCTCACCTCCAGGGCCCAGCAGGATGACCGCCCCGTCGCGCCGATCGCCTTGAACGTACCAATCGAACAACGAGCGGTCAAGGGTCACGCCGCTCTCGAGGAGGATGTTCGAGTGTTCCTCGGGGCCTCGCAGCTTGTGGGCAGTCTCGTTTCCTCCCTCCCGGTAGACAAGGACTGTCCTCCTCGAGGCAAGGCCGGAGCACCGAACAAAGCTCGCGCGGGAGATTCCGTCCATCTCGATGTGAAAACGATGTGCGATGAAGACCTCAGGTCCTCTCTGCATAGCCGTTGACCTCGCGGTATAGCCCCTCGAGCATATCTCTATCTCGCGCCGAGAGTCGTTGTACGAGCCCTGCATCCATTGCCTCGAGGCCGCCCAGCCGCACAAGGACAGAGGAAAGAACAACTTCGAGGAAGCGCTCCGGCCAGAGGTGGATGCGAAAATCCTGAAGCGCTCGGATCTCGTCAGCCGCCGTGGCGGGCCTGAGGACGCCATCGCGGTGCGTGACGCCTCTTGAATCCGTGAGACCGTCGAGAAGCTGGAACGACTTCACGACGACAGCCCCTTCGGGGTAGTGAGCGTCGGCGCACTGACGCGCTCGACACGGTCCACGCACAGCTCCAGAGTCTCGATGCTGATAGCGTTGTCGGCGGCATCGAATTCCGGGGCCTCGTAGCGACACGGCCACGCTTCGTAGAAATTCCAACGGGCCTTCTCGCGCAAGCCTCCGTCCAGGAGCACGATCGAGCCAGCGCGCCGGTCGTCCTCGCCATTTTCGATCCGCCGGCGCCACTCATAGAGCTCCCCCGACGACGTGCAACCCTTACGGAGCAGGATATTTCCAAAGCGCGTCTTGCCCGCAAGCTTGAGCGGAGCGCTGGAGTTGCCCACACGGTGCTCCACAACTTCCGATATGCTGGCGATACCGCTGACCTGTGAGAAGCCTCCGACAACACTTCGTGAGTCGCCAGTGAGATCCTCAATCTCGACCAGAAAGTTGAAGTTCCCGAAGAAAGGCGCTGTTTGCATCGTTATTTCCTCATCTCAAGCTGAAGCGTCCCGGGGACGCCATGAATTCCTCTTGGACACTGATCCGGATCCGAAGGCGCGAAGAATCGTTAGCCTCCGCCCTGGAGTCCACATTCGGCACGCACTCAACACGACAGTCCTCCGAGCAAAACTTCAGCCCAGTAAAAAACCCCAACCGCTTCAAGCGGTAAAGGAACGCGCTCACGTCCCTCTCGATGCTCCTCCAGAGAATCGGGTGGCCGAGCTCGAAGACGATCCACCGGGTGCCCAGGTCGACGGAGCGCCGGAGGCCTGCTCGTCTCCGCCAGGCCTGAAGTGGGGCCACATCCCCGCGTTCAAGTCCCGCTGGCAATTTCGCGGGGCACGTTCGATAGGTCACTTCGGGGGCCCAATCGGAGGCCTCGAGAAACCCGGCCAGGGCTCCGATACTGGTCCGCCGCGAATCGATCACTGCCACGTTGGGGAAGATGAGGTCGATCGGCCCTCTGCCGCTGGCCATCCCCCCACCCTGGCTTTTCTCAAGGAGAAAGAGAAGTTCGCCTCGTCTCGCAGCGAGGTCGACCACGGCTTCCTCACGTCGGGCAAGGCCTGAACCCGTGCCCGGAGCGCACAGAACGATGGTGCCAACGTCGTCGATCTCGGCGAGATTGTGAATCCCAGTGCAGGAGCCTGGGCCAGCGTCCTCGCCAATCCAGCTTGCGTCATAAAGACGCTCGTCCGTCAGAATCAGGCAGCCTGAATCAGGACAGTCTCGACGTACCGAGGCGCCTCGAACCGCGAAGAAGTCATGAAGGGCCTGCGCCCTGGGAGAATCAAAACCAGCACCGAGACACTCTGAAATGGCAGATGAGTCCTCGCATTCGGAAGGCACCCTGGTAGCTCCGAGAGCGACGGGGACGGCGAAGGCGGTGCGTCCCGGGCCCACCCAGGTGATACCACCGTGGAGTCCGCCGGAGGCGATCCTGGACGCGGTGCTCATGGCTCCCCCGATTCCACAACAACATCCCGTTCGAGCACCCGCCCCACGGCCTCCGTCTGAAGAGATCGGATCGGTGCCCCGGCCTCGAATGCCAGCATGAGCCGGTGATCCGCTAGCCCCAACTCCCGCCAGCCCTCGGTTGCTTCCACGATCCGAAGCGGAAAGAGCACGGTCTCGGCCGAACCGCCGACGTCACCCTCGAGCTGAATGGCCAGGGAGGGGTGGTCATTGAGCGTCCGTAGTGCTGCCGCTAGCACCTCGAGTTCCAGCTCAAGCGTCCCGCCAGCCACGAGAAAAAGATAACGTACATTAACCCAGAGACACTTGGCACGGAGCTTGCCCTCTGGCTCCCCGATTACAGCAGGCTCCCATTCCATGCCGGCTTGTCGAAATCGCGGCTCCGGAACGATCCGGACCGGGTAAAGAATCGCCGCAGCGCTCGATTCCAGCCCCTCCCGGCCCTCGACGGGATCGTGCGGATGACACAGAAAAACAGGGATGTGTGGAAGAGCGCTGCCTCCCTCGAGACCATCCTCGAGCAAGATCGCAAGGCGCCGGCTCAACTCGTACAAAACGCGGGGCCTCACAGGCGCTCCCTCCCTTCCACCTGGAAATACTCCGTCTCCACCAGCATTCCTGACGGGTCAGACCTCGCGCCCGCCGTTATCAGAACAAACCGGATCTTAGGTCAGCCCGCCGGATGTGTCAACCTCCTGGATCCCTCTCGCCCGAGCCAGGTACTCCCTTGCCACCTCGGGCACCGAGGTAAACCTGAAGCCTGAACGTCTCGCGTGGGCCGACACACCCTGCTTCGGGCCCGACAGAATCGGCTTGCGGATCGGCCGGAACACTCCGCCTTGAAGCTGCACACCCAGGACCTCCAGGGGCACCCCATCGACGGCTGAACCACCCAGAAGGACGGTGATGTAACCGGAGAGGGAGTTGAGAAACGTGAAGGCGCAAGCCTGCCCCCGGAGCGTGAGCTCAAATCCGCCAGAGCGAGGGCGCGGAGGGTACAGCTCGAGCTGACCCGGCAGCCATGACGTTCCATCCAGCGCACCTGTGGGCTCCGGCTCCTGAAGCCCCGACCTCTCCTCGGGCAAAGCTGCCTGAAACGCCTCGTTGAGGCTGCTAAAGAGACGCTCCACCGCCTCCCCTCGTCTCGTCTCGTGCGCGGCCCGCGCAACGGGAGCCGCCTCGGGCTCCCCGGAGCCAAAAGCCTTCGCAACGGTCTTCCTCAGCATGCGGAATCCCCCTCAGTCCTGGGCAACGGGTCGCGACAGCGTCAACTCGCGCACGAACGCCTCGAGTTTGCGCTTTTCGCGCAGGAGGCGCGTCACATCGTGAGAGGCGCTTTCCCGGGCCTCGGCGCGGGCCTGAAGTATTGCTTTTTCCTTGTCCCGCAGCTTGTCCTTCAGATCGTCGAGATAGCCGCGCAGCATCACGATCTCCGTCGACGCCTGCGCCCCGCTCGTGCGCAGAGCCTCGATCTCCTCGCCGTCGCGCTCCCCACTCGCCTTGAGCGACTGTAACTCAGCAGAGAGAGAGGCCAGGCTCTCCTCGAGCGACTCCTCCCGAGCGCGTCGCTCCACCAGCCGCGCCTGATGCTCCCGCTCGAGATCACGCACTTCCAGCCGGAGAAGGTCCAGCTCACGGTTCTTCCGCAAGATTTCGGTGCGTTCGTGACCGAGACTCTCCCGTTCGCCCGCAAGCTCCACGCGAAGGGACTCCAGATCGACATGCGCCGACTGAAGCTCCAGCTGGAACACCCCGAGTGACGCACGGGCTGACTCCAGCTCCGACAACCTCACGGACAGTAAGGCCTCAACTTCTTCGCGGGCCTGCCGCAATCGAACACAGTCGCCCTCGAGCGCATCGAGCCGCACCTGCATCGCTCGTCGCTCTCGGGCTTCAACCTCCGAGAAGCGCTCCGCCTCGTCACGAAGCGCCTTCTCGCGAGCCATGCCCTCGTAACGTTCCCGGGCGAGAAGGCCATCCAGCTCGTTGGCGCGAGTCTGGACCGTCTCGAGCTGAACGAGAAAGCTCGCACGCTCCGCGTCCTTCCCTGCGAGAAGGCTGACAATTCGTGACTCGAGCTCGGAAAAGCGCTCTCGTGCGGCACGGTCGGCCTCCCGGGCGGACTCAAACGCCCGGACGCGATCGGCCTCGGCAGACAGCTCGAAATCGCGAAGCAATTCGACTTCTCGAGCCTCAAAAGCCTTCTTCTCGAGCTGCGCGGCCTCCTGCACGGCTCGAAGACTCCCCTCGAGAGTGGAGAGTCGAGCCACCCACCCGGAAAGCTCCTTCGCGTGCTCCTCCGTCGCGGAATCGAGCCGCCGCTGAAGCCCTTCCGCCTCCGTGTGCCCCCGGGTTCGATCCCGTTCGAGGCTCAAGACTTCGCCCCGCAGCTTCTCGATCGTCTCGACTGCCCGGGAGACTTCAATCTTCAGCACGCTGATCTCCTCGCGATCGGCTGCCCGCAGCTCCCGCTCCCGCGCCAGAGCCTGAAGGACGCCCTCGAGGCGAGTCTCGACCGTTGAGCGGCTCCGCGACTCCTCCGCAAGGGCTTTCTCGAGGCCAATCCGCAGGGCGTCGAGAACCTGAAGTCTCTCGGCGCTCTTCTGTCGCTCGGCCTGATAGCTGACGGCCTCATCCCGGGAAGCGCCGCGGAGGCGCGCCGCTTCCGCCCGGGCTGCCTCCAGGTCGGAACGCAAAGACTCGACCGTATTCCTTGCAGACTCCGCCTGGGCCCGCAAGGCCTCCGCTTCACCCCGGACCGAGTGTGCCTGGGCCCGCTCAGCCTCGAGCCGTTCCCGCGCCGAAGTCTCCGAGCCGCGAAGCATCGTCAGCTCATTGCG
>SXIK01000089.1 GCA_005772855.1 Planctomycetia bacterium
ATCTTCTCCGCCCAGGTTCAAGTGGATCTTGTTATCCTCGCCAAGAGCGCAGTACCGCGGGATGGACACCTTTGATTCACCCTGAAAAATGTGGGGCTCGTCAGTGACTTTCTTCAGTCCCGGAACTCCCAGAGACCACTGCGCCCCGGGGCCTGGCAGCGCCTTGCCGTCCACCGCGACGAGTGGCGCCTTTACTCCCATCACTCCCGTGGGCCAGTCCACGGGGGAATTCGCCTCATAGACCTTCTGGGTGCCAGCAACCTTCTGCCAGCCGGTGATCTTGTACTTGGGGCAAGTAATGAACACCGGGTCATCCCCGAAGGCCTGAAAGGTGATCGGCTTGCCCGGGGTGCCGGAGTTCTTGGGAGAAAGCGTCTCTTGATAGACTCCTGCCTTGATGTAAACCGTGTCCCCGGCCACAGCCACCGCCGCCGCTTTCGACAGGGTCAACCAGGGTTGAGCCAAAGTCCCGGGGTTGGTGTCGGCCGCCCCCGGCTGTTTCTGCGACACGTAGTAGGTCTCCGCTCGCACCTCAAGCCCCATCCCCAGGAGCACCGCAAACGTGCTGAATGCACGGAGTCGACGCCAGCAAGTAGTTCTCATGGTTGTCCTCTCTGTGTGCGCAATCCCGTTGTCAAACTCGCATCTTTCCTCGATGAAAAAGATGGATCCAGGCCTGATCACCACCCACCATTATTTGTACTCGATCCTGAGGAGACTACAGCAGCAAAAGTCCACCCCTTCTCGACCGATCCCTGCCCGGAAGCTAACAGCCCTTGAGCCAGTCCGCGGGAATTGCTCAAGGGCCATCTGCAAGCAGCGGAGGGACGGGTTGGGAGGGAGGCGGGGCACTTGCACCATGGAGTCTTTGGCCCGGATTGGGAGGCCCAAGCTGGAATAACAGGGGCCCCTTTTGGTATTGTTTCCTCCCACGCGGTAGGTAAGCCTCCATGGAATGAAACTTCAGGGATAGCATGGCAAACTTTCAAGGACCGGCGATTTTTCTCGCGCAGTTCCTGCGCGACAACGAACCCTACGACAACCTTCGGAACCTCTGCAACTGGGCGTCAAGTTTGGGGTACAAGGGCATTCAGATCCCCGGCTGGGATCGGCGCGTGATCGACCTCGACCGGGCGGCTGAGTCACGAGGTTATTGTGAGGAGTGGAAAGGTGTACTCGCAGAAAAGGGCCTCCTCGCCACAGAGATCGCAGGATACCTTGCAGGACAGGTCCTGGCCCTCCACCCGGCGTACGCGGCGCACTTCTCGGGCTTCCATCCGCCAGGTCTTACAGGCAAGGCAGTCACCGAGTGGGCTGCTGAGGAGTTGAGGAAGTGCGTCCGCGCCTCCGTGAACCTGGGAATCACGGTCATCCCTGTCCTCTCCGGCGGCTTCGCCTGGCACCTGGCCTATCCCTGGCCCCAGCGACCACAGGGCCTCATCGACGAGGCAATCGGGGAACTTGCGAAGCGCTGGATTCCCTTGCTCGACTTCGCTCGCGACAAGGGCTGCGTTTTCGCCTTTGAGCTTCACCCTGGCTCCGACGTTTACGACGGTGCGACGTTTGAGATGTTCCTCGCGGCGGCAAACGAACACCCGGCGGCTGCCATCAACTACGACCCCAGCCACCTACTCCTGCAGCAACTTGACTACCTCGAATTCATCAGGATCTACGGCTCGCGGATCAGAGGCTTTCACGTAAAAGATGCTGAGTTCCGCCCCACCGGACGCGTCGGGGTCTATGGCGGCTATCAACCCTGGAAGGGACGGGCGGGCCGGTTTCGGTCGCTTGGCGACGGCCAGGTCGACTTTCGGCGTATCTTCACACTTCTTGCCGAAGCCAACTACAATGGTTGGGCTGTCCTGGAGTGGGAGTGCTGCGTGAAAAGCCCCGAGCAAGGCGCTCAGGAGGGGGCGCCGTTCATCGCACGGCACATGATCAAGACAACGGAATTGGCCTTCGATGACTTCGTTGGAAGCGACGGAGCCGATCGTGCACACAACCGAAAAGTTCTCGGTTTGGACTAAGGAGAAACGTATGAAGTCCTGGAAGCGAAAGCTACGAATGGGAATGGTTGGGGGAGGCCAGGGTGCATTCATCGGTGGCGTTCACCGCATCGCGGCAACACTGGACCAGCAGGTCGAGCTCGTGGCTGGTTGCTTCTCCCGTGATCCGGAGAATACGCGAATCACCGGCGAGCAGCTCTACCTCGATCCCACGCGCTGTTACCGCACCCACGAAGAAATGGCACAGTCCGAGGCCAGACTGCCTGCGGACCGTCGCATCGACTTCGCCAGCATCGTCACGCCGAATAATTTGCACTTCCCCATTGCCAAGACGTTTCTCGAAGCCGGATTTCACGTCGTTTGCGACAAGCCCATGACTTACACGCTGGCCGAGGCCGAGGAGCTTGTAAGAATCGTTGAGAAATCCGGAAAAGTTTTCGGGCTCACTCACAACTACACAGGACATCCGTTGGTGCGCCATGCAAGGCATCTTTTTCGCTCCGGCCAGATGGGCACGGTGCGAAAGGTCATCGTGGAATACCTCCAGGACTTCCTCATGGTCCCCCACGAGAAGCTTGGCCAGAAGCAAGCTGCGTGGCGCATGGACCCGGCGCAGGCGGGAATCGGTGCAGCACTGGGAGACGTCGGATCCCATTGCGTGAACCTCCTCGAGTATGTGACCCAGGACCCCATCGTGGCCCTTTGCGCCGACAAGAGCACCTTCTTGCCAGGGAGAATGCTCGATGAAGATGTCAACGCGCTCCTGCGTTTCAAGCACGGCGGAAAAGGCGTGCTCACGATTAGCCAGGTTGCTACCGGCGAAGAGAACGGACTTCGGCTCCGGATCTACGGATCCCAGGGGGCGATACTCTGGGCGCAGGAGAACCCCAACTACTTGGAGGTCTACCGCTACGGAAAGCCCAGAGAGACCTTGACCCGGGGTCAAGGATATCTCTGCACGGAAGCCACCGATTGCACAAGGATCCCCACTGGCCACCCCGAGGGCTACTTCGAAGCGTTTGCCACCGTTTATTGCGGTGTGACCGAAGCCATTCGCCGCCAAATCGACGGGAGCCCACTCCGGCCAGAGGAGTACGACTTCCCGACCGTGCGGGACGGATTGCGCGGAATGCAATTCATCTCCAAAGCCGTTGAGTCCAGCAAACAGGGATCCACCTGGGTGACGCTTTGATCCCTCAACAGAAAGTCGCCTTGGTCACGGGCGCGAGCAGGGGGGTAGGGCGCGGCATCGCGCTGGGTCTGGCGACGGACGGCTGGGATGTCGCCGTGAACTACCACAACGACGGGGAAGGAGCAGAGTCAACCGCTGCCGCCATCCGGGCTCAGGGACGCATCGCCTGGGTTCAGCGCGCGGATGTTGGTGACGCCACGCAGGTGCGGCAGATGTTTCAGGCACTCACCCTCGATGCCGGCCACATCGACCTACTCGTCAACAACGCGGGCGTACAGACGTGGGCCCCACTCCTCGAGCTCAAGGAGGAGGATTGGGACCGCACCATTCGCACCAACCTCAAGGGCACCTTCCTCTGCACGCGCGAGGCAGCGCTCTCCATGCGGGACCGAGGTGGCTCGATTGTCAACATTGGCTCGGGAGCCAACAAGGCTCCCTTTCCACTGCTCGCCGACTACTGCGCGTCCAAGGGAGGCATTGAGGCCTTGACCGCTGTCGCGGCTGTCGAGCTGGGGCGCTCACGGATTCGCGTGAATTGCGTGGCTCCGGGCTGCATTGAGATCGAGAGAACGAGGGAGGAGGACCCGGACTATGCCGGACTCTGGGGTGGTCTCACTCCTCTTGGACGCATCGGGCAGGTGGAGGATGTGGCGAGCGCCGTCTGCTTCCTCGCGAGCGATCGGGCGGACTTCATCACAGGACAGACCCTGTACGTGGATGGTGGCCTCTGGTCGCAGGTCCCCTGGCCCTACGAGCGGCGGTAAGGAAGCTTCGAAATCCGGCCCTCGACTCGAGGTCAGCCTCAGGATCCCTCTGCAAGGCGGTCGCCAAGGCGGTTGTCGAGCTCCGGCACCGCACGAATCTTCCGCTGTGTGGTCTCGACGTCGTACTCGACCCGATGGAACCGGAAGAGCCCGTCCTCGATCGAAAGGTAGCAGGCGCGCCAATCTCGGTCACGAGGCTGTCCGACAGATCCCACATTCACGATCATCTTCGCGCCTTTTCCCCCGAAAGTCTCGCCGAGTTGGCTTTGCGGAGTAAAAGTGGGCCCCTCCTCGAAGACCCCTGCCATGTGGGTATGCCCGACCAGGCAAACTGATTCAAACCCGTTGAAGAGCTCCTCGAACATCCCCGGAGGCGACCACTCGACGTCGCGAGGAAGAATGTATTCTGTTGTGGGTTCCCTGGGGGAGCCATGCACCAGAAGGATGCCGTTCCATTCGTGCCGAAGTGGAAGTCGGGCAAGGTATTGCCAGCGAGCACGGGAACCGGGTCTGAAAAAGCTCGGCTGGAGCTGCTTGCGGGTCCACTCCATGGCCGTGCGAGCCACCTGATTGAACCCCCAGGCACCCTTCACCAGAGCCTCGTCATGATTGCCCATGACGGTAACCTTGCATCGCCGACTGACAAGGGCAGTGCAGGCGACGGGATCAGGGCCATAGCCCACTACATCCCCGAGGCAATAAATGTCCCCGTAGCCGTGGCGGTCGATGTCTTCAAGAACGGCGGTCAACGCCTCGTGGTTGGCGTGGATATCCGAGATGAATGCAGCGGTCGGCATAGGGCTTGATACCGTCCCACTACTGCGCGCGCAAGCCTCTCCAAACTTCACGAATCAGTGACTCGAGCTCGGGCCTGCACATCGTGCAACCGTTACCCGCGCCAAGTCGCCTTCCTGCATCTTCCAGGGTCCGAATTCCTGACTCTCGGATCCGGGAACGTATCTCTTCGGCAGTTGTTTGACAGCAGTGACACAGGAAGAGAAAGTTAACCCCTGGATCACTCTTCAAGGCTCTTCATCCGTTATTTCCAGGTCCGTCTCTTTATTTGTGTCCTAAGTCAGCCACTGGCTCCGGGATTGTGCTAAAGAAAAGCGGCGAAGGCAACAAAGAACCACATCACGACGGCAATACCAACCTTGAGGAGACTTCCGAGCAGCCGTCCCACAAAGGCGCCCCTTCCGGTAGCCGCCGCTGCCTCGACACTACGTCCCCTGAGCCGCTCGCCCAGCAGTGCGCCAGCGAACGCGCCTGAAGCCGCTCCGAGGATCGATCCGATAACTGGCAAGTAAAAGGTTCCCGCGATTCCTCCGACGACGCCGAGCACCATGGCTCCAACAGCTCCCCAGGCGGTTCCGCCAGCCTTCTTCGCACCCAGCGCTCCAGCCACGAGCTCCAGAATCTCTCCGAGCACCCCGAGGGAGGCAAGAACCATGAGCGTGACGGGCCCAAAAAGCCGCTCTTCCCAGCGAAACCAGGCCAGAAGCGCCGTGGCCAACAGGATGGTCCAGGTGCCGGGCAAGCTCATGGAGACGAGCACGACGCTGGCCGCGTTCACCGTCAGGAGGGTCAGAATGAGGAAGAGGTCAAAGGCTGTCATGGAAAACCAACGGGATGAAGCTTAAACTCTGGGACCTTTTGGCTTCGAGGCCCAGCGTACGGCTGGAATCGGCGTTGGCAAGGCTCATGCTGGCGTATCAATTCAATTTCGGAGTCTCTGATTCAAAGGGCCTGGCTACCAATGTCGTGAGAGAAAACTATGGCCAAAGTCTTGTGCGCGATGTCGGGCGGCGTGGACTCCAGCGTCGCGGCGTACCTCCTGAAGGAGGCTGGCCACGACGTCGTCGGAATCTTCCTGCGATTGGGCCCCGATGCCGCCTCGCACCATCGGGGCTCCCGCCGAGCGTGCTGCAGTATCGAAGATTCACGGGATGCGGCCCTTGTGGCCTCAAGGCTCGAGATCCCCTACTACTCGCTCAATTACGAGGGCGAGTTTGGCCGGGTGATTGACCACTTCATCGAGGAGTACCACCGGGCGCGAACCCCCAACCCCTGCGTCCTGTGCAATCAGTGGCTCAAGTTTGGCTCGCTTCGTGCCAGGGCCCTCGCACTCGGCTGCGAAGCCGTTGCAACTGGACATTACGCAAGGATCCAACGGGACCCGAGCGGTCGCCCTCAGCTTCTGAGAGGACGCGACCATGCCAAGGACCAAAGCTATTTTCTTTTCTTGATGCCTCGCGACAGTCTTCACGACACTATATTCCCAGTCGGCTCGTACACGAAGGCCGAGATCCGTGCCGTCGCGCGTGAAGCCGGGCTTCCAGTTGCAGAGAAGGCAGAAAGCCAGGACATTTGCTTTGTTCCGGATAACGACTATCGGGAGGTACTGCGGGCACGCACACCCACGCGGCTTGAGCCCGGCCGTTTCGTCGATCTCTCGGGACGCGTGCTGGGCCACCATGAGGGTTATCAGAGTTTCACGATCGGCCAGCGACGCGGACTGGGCGTGGCGATTGGAAAGCCAGCCTACGTTAACGCCATCGATCCCGAGACCAACACGGTCACACTTACAGATCGTGAGTCCCTCCGCAGAACAACGATGGAAGTCAGCCAGGTGCAGTGGACCTCCATCGACTCTCCGATGACCGGTGAATCGATCCGAGTCGAGGCTCAAATTCGACACCACCACATGCCACGCGCGGCGACAGTCACCGTACTCGAGGGGGATCGGGCGCACGTCCGCTTCGACGAGTTTGAGGAGGCCGTCAAGCCCGGGCAGGCCGCTGTTTTTTACGCGGGCGAGGTGCTTCTGGGCGGCGGCTGGATCGACTCTGCGACTTGAGCTCGTCGTAAATACACAGGTAGTGCCGCTCGGCCCGCCTCATGACTCGTTTCTTCGCCGACTCGAGGTCATCGTATCCAACCAGGTGCAACGTGCCGTGAATCGCGTAGAGGGCCACCTCACGATCCAGTGGCAGACGCCGCAAGCGGGCTTCCCTGCGGGCCGTATCGACACTGACCACAACTTGCCCCAGGACGTCGTCGTGCTCGAACCCCTCGGAAGACTTGAGCGGAAAAGAAATCACATCGGTTGGCGTGTCGACGCCCAGGAAATCGCGGTGAACATTCCGAATCTCCTCGTCGCTGACCAGGGCCAGGCTCAAAGTTCCCAGGACTTCGTGGTCTTTCAGCACCCTGCAGAGGACGCGTCTTAGCTTCGACCAAGTCGAAGGCTTGCACGAGACCGCACTGGAGAGCAGAACCGAGGATCGTTTACTACCACCCACCACAGGCTCTTTTCTGATACAGAGACGCTGGAAGGGAAATAACACGGGGCTCCCCATTCAGAGGATCGCGGGACCACAAGAGATTCCCAACACCCCTTTGCGGCGGGCGATACTCGGACATTTGCCTTCTCAGCGTCAAATCGTCGCCGGCTTGCTTGGTCTTACCCCCGCCAGAGCGGCGACCTGCTCAGCGGGAGCGGAAGACTGGGGTGAATCACCACCGGGTCGTTCGGAGACCCGTCCGGAATCGAAGTTGGGTGGGTACTTGATCCGGCCATGGTACATGGTCGTCAGCGTACGCACGAAGCTCTCCTCGATCACGCGGAGGTCGTTGAGGGTGAGGTCGCTCTCATCGAGCTGGCCATCGAGGAGCCGCTTCAAAATCTGGTCGTGGACCATGGCGCGAAACCGACTGGGGTTCGGCTCAGCCTCCGTTTTTGCGATTGCCTCGACCATGTCTGCGAGCATGAGGATCCCTGCTTCACGAAATCGAGGTTTGGGCCCAGGGTATCGGAAGTCGATGTCGCTCAGGGTGTCCTCCTCCTTTTCGGCAGCCCGCCGGGCCTTCTGGAAGAAGTATTCGACAACTGTGGTCCCGTGATGCATCGGGATCATGTCGATAATTTTCTGCGGAAGTTTCTCTTCTCTGGCAAACAGGATTCCGTCCTTCACATGGGAGACTATGATCATTTTGGACATGTGCGGGCGGAGACGGTCATGAATGCTCTTGTCCTCTCCCATGTTCTCGACGAAGTACTCGGGCTTGTGGATCTTTCCGATATCGTGATAGAAGGCGCCCACTTCGGCCAGCAAGCGATCAGCGCCAATCGCCTCGGCGGCATTGCCGGCGAGCTGTGAAACGTTGAGCGTGTGATGGTACGTGCCCGGCGCACGCTCCCTGAGGACCCGCAGGACCTCATTGGAAGGGTCTGCAAGCTCCAGGAGACGCCTTTCCGTCACGAAGTTGAAGAACCGCTCCAGGGGAGGCAGGAGGCAAGTAAGGATCCCACCCGAGAGCAGACCACCCACCATGGCCCATCCGGGGTCATGAAGGGTCCGCTTGAGCTCCACTGTATCTATCAGACGTTCCAGGCTAAACCCCTGGGCCATGAGCTCCATGGCAAGCACCATGAACCCTTGAACAATACCCGCATAAACCCCAATGACGACGGGCTTTGATTGCTCGCGAACGCGCCGCATCTGGAGCGTGCATACCACCGCGCCCGCGGTCACCGCAAGCGTGAGCGGCAGGTCAAATCTGAGAAAGTAAGGCAACCCCGACTGGTCGGCGGACTCCAGAGGCACCGATGATATGCGCGGGCTTATGAGCCCCAGGATAAAACCAACTGCAAGCACCGAGATGAGCGACGTGCCTTGCGAGAAAGCGAGCGCCGTTACCATTGCGAAGAGCGGCAGAGGCACGAGAAGCGGTGACCACTCCAGAACAATCAGCAACCGGTGAGCGGCCACCGTGAGGCAGACCAGTAGCACGAACTTGTTGAAGCTCGAGGGTCGATCAAATATTCCCGGCTGCAACCTGTGCAGACAAGAGCCGCCAAGCAATGTTAGCATGGTAAGAAATAGGCCCAGGCCCGTGGAGTAGGGCAAGTCGGGAGGCCTCGCCAGCACCGCGAGAGCGAAGGTCAAGGCTCCTCCAACTGCGAGGCGAAAGAGACGATTCGCAAGCTGCGCTCTTTCGGCAAGCTCCGTTTCGGCATTCTTGCCCCGAGGGTTCAGGAACTGGTCCAACCTGCGTTTCTTCTTGGCCATTGCGGCGTTCCTGGACACTTCTCAACGAAGGCCCGGCTCGGCTCCTTCATAAGCCTCAACGATTTTCTTCACCAGCGGGTGGCGCACGATATCAGCCCGCTGCATCTCGATCCATGCTACTAGAGGGATATCTCGGATGATCTTGTGGGCATGGATCAGCCCAGATGGCGTATCTTCCGGTAAATCGACCTGCGTGATGTCCCCGTTCACAACGATCCGGGAATGCGTCCCCATCCGGGTCAGAAACATCTTCATCTGGGAAATGGACGTGTTCTGGCCTTCGTCCAGGATAATAAACGCGTTGTTGAGCGTCCTTCCCCGCATGTAGGCGAGGGGCAGGATTTCGATGATTTCCCGCTCGAGGAATCGTTTGACCTGGTCGTAGTCCAGAATGTCGTTGAGGGCGTCGTAGAGGGGCCGCAGGTAGGGGTTGATCTTCGCCTGCAAATCGCCCGGCAGGAACCCAAGTTTTTCACCTGCCTCCACGGCAGGTCGGCAGAGGATGATCTTCTTGATCCCGCCCGAGCGGAGGAAGCTCACGGCCATTCGCACGGCAAGAAAGGTCTTCCCCGTGCCCGCAGGACCAATGCAGAAGACCAGCTCGTTCTCGACCATTGCGCGCAGGTACGCTTCCTGGCCCCTTGATCTTGCAATGCCTTGAAAGGAGAGCCTCTCTGCGGGTGGTTCGCCAGCAAACCGGCCCTGCGTCCTGGTCTCACTCGATCGCAAGTGCGATTCATCGGGCAATTGCGGAGGAGGTTCGAAAGCCTCGCCGTTTGGATCCCCGTTCGAATTTGAGGGTGACTCTTCAGCACGATTCTGGGCATTAGCTTCGACCTCACGCTCCACGTAGTCGCGCGGCACCCTTGCGCCGCTCCGATACAAGCTAATGACGCCATTCAGAATGCCGGCGACGCGCTCTACCAACGCCTGGTCTCCCGAAAGCCGCACGGCTGTACCTCTCCCAGTGACCTGAACGCCAAAGGCTTCACGCAGTAGGCGCAAGTTTCGGTCTCCAGGGCCGAAAAGAGCCATCGCCTCTCCGGTGGAGGCCACCTGGATGGTTAGCTCCATCGACCTGGCTCCCAGCACGGCATTATCGCCAAGGGACCTGTGTGGCTGGTCCCACGATCCAGAAGATGAAACCGCTGAAAAGTACGCTATCCATTAGGTCGAGAATTCCGCCAAACTCGGGGATCAGCGAGGACGAGTCCTTCACCTGATAACAACGCTTCATGAGAGATTCGGCCAAGTCACCCACCTGGGTGGCAAACGATAGAATTATCGCCAACGGAATTGCATGCGGCCATGGAAAAAACTTTTCCGGCCACAGGTAAGCCATCCCAGGAAACCAGAGCAGGCTGAAGACCACCGCAGCCAGGCATCCTTCCAGCGTCTTGTTGGGGCTCACCGTGAGGAAACGGTGCCTTCCCACCGCACGCCCCACAAAGTAAGCAACGATATCGTTCCCCTTCACGCCCAGAATGAATACGACGCCCCGCAACAATCCATCCTGGGCCTGATAGATCCGCAAGAGGTAAGAGTAGAGGAAGCCAAAGAGCAGCACGCTCGTAACGCTGAAGAGGAGCGGCGGAAAACCGCGCGCATAGTCCTTGCGGAAGACTATCGAAGCGAAAGATCCAAGGAGGAGCCCCAGGACTCCGAGAGGCAGGACCCAGGCCCCGCCCGGTGCCACCGCCAGCTCAAGCCAGGGCGCGGCCAAGAAATATGCGCTGCTCGCAAGCCCTACCAGGAACAGGGGAAGGCTCCCCCCTCGCTCTGTCGAGCGGATACCTCCCATGCGAGCAAGCTCGAAGTATGCACCTAGACCGAGGATCACTATCAGAGCCGAGATCGCACTGCGGCTTCCAAGGGAATAGTCCAACGAGAACAGCCCCGCAATGACGACGATCATTGTTGAGCCGAGAAGCAGGCGGGTTCGCATGGGCGCTCACCGGATCGGGCGCGAGCCCAATTTCTCTGGGGTGCCCCCGGAGCGCGAGGCAGAGCCATTCTCCTGGCCGGACGCCTCGTCATGGATCGCTCCATACTTACGTTCCCGGGAGCAATAGTCCTTCAGCGCTTGCTGGAGTGCTGGCACACCAAAATCAGGCCACAGGTCCTTCGTAACCCAGATCTCGGTGTAGGAAGCCTGCCAAAGGAGAAAATTCGACAGCCTGTATTCGCCAGCCGTACGAATCAAGAGGTCCGGGTCCGTCATGCTCGGGTCGTACAGGTAACGCTGAAAGCCGGCCTCTCCCATTCCTCGCACCTCTGCCGCCGAGAGCTTGCCAGCGGCACCCTCGGCAGCAAGAGCGGCGATGCCATCGAGAATCTCCTGTCGACCTCCGTAATTCAGGGCCAGCCGCAGAATCATTCCCCGTTTCTCGCGGGTCAGGCGCTCGGTCTCCTCCAGCTCCCGTAGGACCTCCGGGGGGAATTTCTCCACGTGTCCCATGTGCGTGAGCCGAATGTCATTGTCGAGCAGCTCGGCACGCTCCGAAACCAGGAAGTCCTTCAGGAGCCGCAGCAAGAGCGACACTTCCGTCTTCGGGCGTCGGGCGAAATTCTCGGTCGAAAGAGCGTAAAAGGTGACTTCCGAGATGCCGATCGAGCGGCAAAAACGGGAGATCCGCCGGATCGAGATCGCCCCGTTCTCATGCCCCAGGAGGCGTTGAAGGCCCCTTGCCCTCGCCCAGCGTCCGTTCCCGTCCATGATGAACGCGATGTGGCGCGGGAGCCTGTCAAGCGGAAAAGAGCTCCGAGAAGCGTCCCCGGTCACGACCCAGCTCCAGCGCCACTGGAACCTGCGCTCCTGGGCTTCAACCAGGGTTCCAGCAATATCGTGGCTGAACGCTCCTTGCCAACTGAAACCATCGAAATGGGTCGGCTGGCCTCATCGGCAATGAACTGCAAGTACTCTTTCGCTTCCGGCGGCAGATCCGCAAACCGCTTGCAAGCGGTGATACTCCTGCGCCAGCCCCTCAGCGAGCGATAGCGCGGCTCAATCGGAGTGTCGACTCGTGTGGGAAACGAAGCAACGTCACCGCCACCTACTGAGTAGTGAGTACCGACCTGGATCTCCTCGAACTCATCGAGAACATCGAGCTTGGTTATGGCGAGAGCGTCAATGTCTCCAAATCGGATCGCATACCGAATCGCAATCATGTCGAGCCAGCCACAGCGTCGCGGCCGCCCTGTTGTGGCGCCGTACTCGTTGCCTACCTTGCGCAGCAAAGCTCCGGTCGCATCCTTTAACTCGGTCGGAAAGGGTCCCTCTCCAACTCGAGTGGAATAAGCCTTGGTAATTCCCAGAACGGTTCCGACCTGTCGCGGCGAAAACCCGGTGCCCGCTCCAAGACCATGGAAGGATGTATTCGACGAGGTCACGAAGGGATACGTCCCCAGGTCAACGTCAAGCAGCGAACCCTGGGCGCCCTCGAAAAGGATTCGCTTGCCCCGGCCAGCCTCCTCAACGAGGAGTTGGCCAATGTCGCAGACTCGTGGTCGCAGGCGGTCGGCGTAACGCAGGTACTCCTCACAGATTGGCTCGAACCCCAGAGGCTCTCGGCCGTAGAGCTTGACGATCTCGTCGTTCTTCTGCGCCAGGGCGCGGCGCAGCACGTCCCGAAAGCGATCCGGGTCGATCAGATCCGTCATTCGGATGCCAAGTCGCGCGGCCTTGTCCGTGTAGCACGGACCGATCCCACGCAGCGTCGTGCCAATCTTGCGGCCCGAGACGTCCTGCGCCGCTTGCTCTCGCGCGGCGTCCAGCACTCGGTGATACGGCAAGACGACGTGTGCGCGATCGCTAATCCTGAGGTTCGCCTCGTGGTCGATTCCCGCCCTCTTGAGCTGGTCGAGTTCCTCGAGGAGCGCCCGGGGGTCGAGCACGACTCCGTTGCCAATTGCGCAGATCTTGCCCTCCTGGAGGATCCCCGAAGGAATCAGATGAAAGACAAACTCGCGTTCATCGATCTTCACCGTGTGGCCTGCATTTGCGCCACCCTGGTACCGAACGACGAGGTCGAAGTCGGCGGAGAGTACGTCGACTATCTTGCCTTTCCCTTCGTCGCCCCATTGGATACCGACGACACAGAGGTGCTTCGATGATGGCTGCATAGGAGTTCACGAGGAAACAGCGAGCGGGCGATTTTCCAGGATCATCCGCGCGAACTGGTCGAAGAGAAAAGTGAAATCGTTGGGCCCTGGCGCCGCCTCGGGATGGAACTGAACCGAGAAAACAGGCAACCGGGTGTGGAACAAGCCTTCATTCGTCTGGTCGTTCAGGTTGAGGAAGTAAGGCTTGACGTCCCGCGGAAGGCTCCCTGGTTTGACCGCGTAATTGTGGTTCTGCACGCTGATCTCGACCTTACCCGTCAAGAGATTCTTCACAGGATGGTTGCCGCCGTGGTGTCCAAAACGAAGCTTGAACGTGGATCCACCCAGGGCAAGCCCCGTGAGCTGGTGTCCGAGGCAGATCCCGAAGACAGGAAAATCCTGGATCAGCGATTGGACCGCCTTGACGGCATAGGGCAAGCCCTCGGGATCGCCCGGGCCGTTCGAGAGGAAAATCCCGTGCGGCTTGATCGCACGGGCGTCCTCGGCGGTGGACTTCGCGGGCAAGACGTGAACCTCAAAACCCATCTCGTACAAAATCCGTAGGATGTTGTGCTTGATCCCATAGTCAAAAGCGGCGACGCGGAGCCCCCTGGCGATCTTCTCACGGGGCCGATTGCTGGCGAAGCACGAGGAGAACGACGTTCCAAAACCCTGCTTCCAGATGTGCTTGTCCTTGCAGCTCACCTCGTCCACCATGTCGACACCACCCAGGCCCTGCCAGGCCCTCGCTTGTTCAACGAGGACGTCGTCCCTGAGATCGGTGGAAGCCTTGTCGCCAGCAACAAGAACGCCCTTACAGGAACCATCGATACGGAGGAGCTTCGTCACCGCGCGGGTATCAACCCCTGCGATCCCCACAATCCCGTACTTCTTCAAGTACGAGCCGAGGTCACCCCTGGAGCGGAAGTTCGAGGGGCGCCGGCTGAGCTCTTTCACGATCACGCCTCGCACGTGAGGCCGAAAGGACTCCTCGTCGTCCGTGTTAATGCCCTGGTTCCCGATGAGCGGATTCGTCATCACCACCATTTGCCCATTGTAGGACGGGTCCGTGAAGATCTCCTGGTAACCGGAAAGGGATGTATTGAAGACAACCTCTCCCACCGAAACGCCGTCAGCACCGATGGACTCCCCTTCAAAGACCCTACCGTTCTCAAACGCCAGCTTTGCAATCTTGGTGGACAACTCAGGGCACTCCTTGAAAAAAGTCGGCAGATTGTATCAGCCTCGCGGGACGGGGGCCATTGTCCGCTGAATCGAGAAGACCCGGCCTGCGACTCGGCCAACCGGTTGCTTGCCGTACAAGCCCATAATCAGCCACCGACGACCTGAGCAAAGCGCCTCTTGCGGATGTCGCGGCCGAGAGCAGCGCCCGTGCCGACCTCGCCGAGCTGCGCGATGCGGTCCACAGGCTTGGGGTGAGTGCTCGACCAGCCCCCCTCGCCGCCCGAATGCTCCTCGCCGACCCGCTTCAAGTAGCTCGCAAGTGCAGCCCGGGCATATCCGGACGACTTCATTAGCGTGACGGCAAGCTTGTCCGCCTCGACCTCGGTCTCGCGGCTGTAGCCCTTGACGAGGAGGTCGCCGGTGATGTCGGAGATGGTGTTGCCGAAGGCGGAGGTGAGCTCGACCAAGTCCTTCGAGTCGGATCCCGCCGCAGCGACGCCCACCTCCCCGACTCCTTTCACAAGCTGCGCGGCTGCGGCCTTGCGAGTCGCGGCCTTGATCGACTTCATCCCGTGCTTCAGGGTTACGTGTGCAATTTCGTGTGCCAGGACGCTCGCCAGCTCGTCCTCATCCTTTGCCCGATTCACAGTGCCTCGCGTCAGGAACACGAAGCCTCCTGGAGTGGACACGGCCTGCAGCTCGTCTCCTTCCACGACCACGAAGTGGTAACCAGCGAAGGTTTTCCCGGCCTCGGGAGCAATCAACACGGCCTGGCCCACCAGGTTCACGTACTCCTGGATCGCCGCGTCGGGGTCCACCGTGTACTTGCTCAGAATCTCGACGGCCACGGAACGACCGATGTAGTGCTCCTGCGAGGGCGAAAAGCCCTTGAAGGACTCCGCGGAAAGCTCGATGCCCTTGAAGACGCTGCCGGCCGGCGTGCCGGCGGTGGCGCTGGCCATCGCCCCGGCTGCGCTCTGGATCGCGCTGCAGCCGGAGAAGAAAGCCGCTGCGGCCGCGCCCAAGGAACATACGGCGCAGGCAGCAAGACAAAGGAGACCAGCTCGCGAGCGCTTCAATTGGCACCTCCTTCGAGCGATTCGATGAGTTTTCCAGCCTTCAGAAAGCTGACCACCTTGTCCTCGGGGTAAGAAACCTTCTCGAGCGAATCGATATATTTGAAGGCGGCTTCGAGGTTCGGCTTGCCCTTTCTGTACTCCGTCTCCACCGCGGGGTTGAATCCCCGGCCGGCCTCGGAGGCCATGGTGGCCCTGGCTCCCCGGGCTGCGTCCGTCCCCGAGGTTATGACGTTGGGATCATCCGAGACGCTCGACTGATTGATCCAACCCTGAACGCCCTGGAGCTCGACGAGCAGCCACGGCTCCTCCCTCTTGACGAGAGTGACTTTGTCCTTCTCCTTGAGCGTACCGACCCTGGGACTCCAGGCTTTCTTTTCTTTCCGCATCACGGTCTCGCGGTCCGTGACCGTGAGCAAGTCCGCCGCCCAGGCCACGGCGCCAGCCAGAATCGGCACAAGCACGGCCAGAACCGCAGCTGCCGGCCAACGCTTCCATTTTGTTCGCATGTTGTCGTCTCCGCTGATTTTCATCCCTTGGATTTCAGGACCCAGACGCCGTCCCAGCGGCCGCCGGTGGCGACCATCTCTCGGGCCTTGTCCAGGCAAAGCTCGAAAACCGAGTCCGGGCTTTCTTTGTTCAACAGCTCAAGCTCTTCGAGCGCCTCGGCGGACTTCCCGCCTTCGAGTCGCTCGAGCGCCACATGATACCGATCGAGCCGCTTCTTCGCATCGGGTTCGATCTCGTCGGGGCTCGAGATCAGCTCGTATACCATCGTCGGGACACTCCTCCCCACGACTTGCACCTTGCCGATCTTCCGGACCACGACGGCGTCGCCGGCTGACACCCTGACAGGCTCGGTCATCAGGACGCTGGTTCCAAAGTGCTTATTCGCGCCTTCGAGCCGGGAGGCCAGGTTCACGGTATCGCCCATCGCCGTGTAGTTGAATCGGCGCGTCGATCCCATGTTACCGATGGTCGCAGGGCCCAGGTTGAGCCCCGTGCGGAAGTCAAACGGCGGCAGGCCTTCGGCCAGAAACTTCTCCTTGAGCTTCGCCATGGCCCTTCGCTGCTCCAGAACCGCAAGGCAAGCCACGCGCCCGGGCCGCTCGACCTCCAGCGGCGCGCCCCAGAAAGCCATGATCAAGTCGCCAACGTACTTGTCAACGACTCCACGGCTCTCGAGGATGACGTCGGTCATGACGCTCAGGTATTCGTTCAAGAACGACACGAGCTCGTGGGCCGACATGCCCTCGGAAAACGTGCTGAAGCCGGCTATGTCGGAGAAGTAGACCGCAATGTCCCGCGTCTCGCCCCCGAGCTTGAGAGCGTCGGGGCTCTCCATCAGCTCGCGGATCACGACGGGGCTCAGGTACTGACCGAATGCCCTGGAGACTTCGCGTTTTGCCCTGCCCTCAGTCAGGTAGGCCGACAGGACCGCTGCGAAGTAGGTCGTGCCGACCACCGCACCAGGAAAAAACAAATCAAGCACCCACCCGGAGCGATACGCAAGGCACGAGCTGCCAGTGAGCGCGACCAGTACAGCCACCACGGCCCCTCCAGCCGGGACAGCGCGCCAGATTCCGAAACAAAGCAATCCAGAAAGAACGCCGACCAGCACCCAGTAGCCGAGGCGAACCGGCCCATCCAGCTCCCGCAGAAACTCATCACCCAGGAGATTCGCGCAGGCGGTCGCCTGCATCTCGACGCCCGGCATGATTTCGCTCACGGGCGAGGGAGAGATATCCTCCCGGCCGGCCGCGTTGAGCCCGATGAAGACGACTCGGTCCTTGAAGGTCTCCAGGGGCACGATGGGCGGCTTTTCCTCGCCTAGCCGGTTCAAGCTCGCGAAGATCGAGGCGGCGTTCTCGGTCTGGATTGTCCCGGGCGGGCCGTAGAAACGGAGGAGCGGACGGCCCTGGGCTCCCAGCGGGAATTCAAGCGGTCCGAGGCGCAATCGTCCGCCTTCCACTCTCGCTGAATCCGTGATGCCCAGGCCCGCTCTTGCGGCGGCGAGAGAGAGAGATGCCACGTGCGTCTTTTCGTCGGGATATGGCTGGATGAGCTCGGCTCGCCGACGGGTGTTGCCGGTTCCGTCCTTCCGGGCATTCACGAAGCCCAGGGCCTTCACGCCGACGAGGATCTCCTGGACGGGAGCGAGGAGCACGCCCATCTCGCCCCAGCGAGCGTGAGGCCAGCCGGAGACATTCAGTTTGGCTTTCTCGAGGGCGGCGGGATCGAATTCGAAGCTGTCGGCAGGCGCATCTGGAGCACGAAGCTCGAGCTTGGCCGCCATCACAACGTTTCCAGCGGCCTTCGCGCCCTCTCCGAGCTCGCCGTCGGTCTTTCGCTTCGGGTCCGGATCGTTGAAGAGAATGTCGAAGACCACCGTCCTCGCACCTGCGGCCTGGAGGAAGTCGATGAAGGCAACGTACAGGTTGCGGGGCCAGGGGAACGCGACCTTGTCCTCCTTCAGCAGGGTGCGGATTGAGTACTCGTCGATCACGATGATCGCCACCCTGTCGGTCGCGGGAGTCCTCCTCGCCAGGAGCCGCTGCCGAACATCGAGCGTGGAGCTCTCGATCTCGGCGAGAAAGTCGAAGTGCGACAGCCCCCACGCCAGGAAAGCCATCAGCCCCCCGACCGCCACGCCCCACACGAGCCGCTTCCTGAGTGGCACTTGCCTCAGCTCATGAACCTGTCCTTCGTCGCTCATTGCGGTTTCTCCGGGTGCGAACTTACCAGACCGTGACGATCACGCTGCGAGCCGGCGGATCGTCACGGTGCTCCCAGAGGTAGATGCCTTGCCAGGTGCCGAGCGCGAGCGAACCGCGCATGACGGGAACGAGCAGGCTGACGTCGGTCAAAATGCTTTTGATATGGCTTGGCATGTCGTCCGGGCCCTCGACCGTGTGGCGATAGTAGGGCTCATTTTCGGGCACGAGGCGGTCGAGAAAGGCCTCGAGGTCGCGCCGCGCGGTCGGATCGGCGTTCTCGCTGATTGTGAGGCTAGCGGAGGTGTGCTGAACAAAGATGTTGCACATCCCTCCCACAACTCCGCTTTCGCGGACCGTCTGCTCCACCCGGTTGGTGATCATCTGGAGGCCCCTTTCTGGGGCCCGAATCGTCAGCGTCCGCTGAAACACTTCTTCACCCTGCGCAGGACTACTTGAATTGCGCCTGCAGCTCCTTGAATTTCGGGTGCTTCGCGTCGCGAAGGAGCTCAAATACGGCCATCTCCGTCGTGGTGATCGCCGCTCCGGACTGCTCCATCTTTCGCAGGGCCACTTCGTGATCGAAGACTTTCCGCGATGCTACCGCATCGGCGGCGACTTGGACGCGATAGGCCGCCTGGAGGAGATCGTGCACGCTCTGATTCACGCACACATGCGTCTCGATTCCACAGACGAGCACACACTTGGGCGACGACCGATCCAGCAACGCAGGCACACCCTGGCAGCCGTAAGAGCTAAACGAGGTCTTCTGCAGAATCGGTACGGCCGTCCCGCCCGGGGCCGACAGGGCCTCGAGAAGCTCGGGAACGGTGGGGCCAAGACCCTTGGGGTACTGTTCCGTCACGAGGATGGGCAACCCAAGCGCTCGAAAGGCATGCACGAGCCGTACGCAGCACTTCAAGATGGGCTCAAAACCCTCGATGGACTGCCGAAACCGATCCTGCAAATCGATCACAAGCAGCGCTGTCGCTTCAGGCACTAACACCCCAGCATGATAAATGGCGCCAGTACCCATTTCGAGGTGTAAGGATTTTTTTGAGCTCAACCTCCAATGGCCCCCTCCTCACCCGGCTCGCTCAGAAGGGCGAGCCACCAGGCCAGCTCGCGGTCGTACTCGGTGGCGAGGTCCATCTTGACGAGCTGGCGGTGAAAGCTCACGGCTCCCATCCGGTCAAGCTCGGCAGCCTCGGCGTCCGCGAAGCGATCCCCTGGCTCCACGGCGACCATCCTGCCGACAAGACTGCGTAGAATTGCGCTGTTCTTCACCTCGGGCGGCAAGATCTGATCGAGACGAGACGGCAGCTTCTGCTTCTCCGCCAGGAGGGCCATGTACGTCTCGCAATCACGGAAAAGAAGCTTCCCCGTGAGCATCTCGATCAACACATACCCCAGGCTGGCGATGTCGGATTGATGCTGAAGCCGCCTCCCGAGGTGCTGCTCGGGAGCCATGTAGTACGGCGTGCCACGGACGTGCGGGATGTCCTCGGCGGGCTTGCAGCTCGAATCGATGTCCACGATCTTCTTCGTCCCGGTCCGCTTCACCATGATGTTCGATGGCTTGAGATCCGAGTGGACAATTCCGTTCTGGTGAAGAGCGGAAAGTCCATCGAGGCAACCCCGGAGGATATCGACGGCGATACCGGGCTTGAGCCTGCAGTGGTCCTCACCGAGGGTTACCACGACATCGTTCAACCGGTCCCATTGCTTCCGTGGCAGCCGCTCCTTCAGGGCCTCGTGCCGTCTTCGCTCGAGCAAGCGGCCCAGATCGAGGCCGTCCACCCACTCAAGCACCATGACGCGGGTGTCGGCGATCGAGACAAAATCACGAATCGAGATCAAGTTGTCGTGCTGGATCACACTCACGCGCTGCGCCTGGAGAGCAGTGCGGCGCATCTCGACCGCATACTCCTCAGCGGTCAACTCCGGCCGGCGGTAGAAGAGCTTGAGAGCCACACGAGTAAAGTAACCATCCACGCCTTCCCGTCGCGCGAGGTAGACGACGCCCTGCGAGCCCTGTCCCAGAAGCTGCTGGAGGGTGTACATCGCGTTCCAGCAGAGGTCCGGCGGCCGCGGCGGGGGCACAAAGGGCAAGAGGGGCAGCCCCCCATCGCCGTGAAAGGTGCGCAGAATCTGCGCCTTGTCGAAACCCGAAACCGGAAGCCCCTCTCTGGCCGGGCACGGCCCTCGGGCCACGCCCAGATCCTGCGTCGAGTCTTGAAATCCAGGGGTAGGCGGTCTTGCGGTCATGGCGCGGAAAAAATGAGCCTGCGAGTATACCATTGCCGCGCGGTGGGCGGCTACTATACGCTCCCGGCCTCAAGCAACTCGAGACGACGACCCGGTGCCCACTCCATGAGCTACAAACTATCCCTGTGCAGCGAGGTCTACGACCTCCCGATCGAGGACACTCTGCGGAACGTCGCAGACCTGGGATTCGATGGAATCGAGATTGCCCCGTTCAACGTGGCAGAGTCCGTGGATGACGTCTCGGCCAACCGCCGCGCCGAGATTCGAAATATTGCGGACCGCCTGGGCCTCAAGATCATCGGTCTCCACTGGCTACTCGTCTCGCCCAGGGGTCTGCACCTGACGACACCGGACGACGCCGTGAGACACCGTACGATCGACTATCTCGTCTCGCTCGCTCACTTCTCGGCGGATTTGGGCGCAACTTTCCTCGTTCTGGGTTCGCCCAGACAGCGAAGCCTTGAGCCCGGCTGGAGCCTGGGCGAGGCAACCAAACGAGCGCAGGATGAGCTCCGCCGCGTCGCCGAGGTCTGCGGCCAGAGAGGTGTTCGTTTGCTCCTGGAGCCGTTGCACCCTGCCGATACGAACTTCCTCCGGACGGTCGAGGAGGCCAAGAGCCTCGCAGAGGCCATTCATCACCCCTCCGTGGGTTACATTCTTGACACGAAAGCCATGAGCGGCATGCCCAGCGGCATCCTGGGCACGCTCGGGATGCACGGCAAGGGCGCTGGCCACTTCCACGCCAACGAGCCCTCCGGGCTGGGACCTGGCATGGGGACGGTGGACTTCAAGCCGATCCTCAAGGCTCTCAAGGAGAGCGGCTACGCAGGCTGGATATCGACGGAGCCTTTCGACTACAAACCAGACTCACACACGGTCGCAAGGACAGCGCTGCGAACGTTGAGGGAAGGCTTGGGCACCTGACGATTCGCATCTGTTGGCATTTTTCCTTTGTCCGACAAAAGTTGCGGCGGCTACAATCCCGCAACTTTTCGGGACAGGTTCTCGAAGCCAGACACCAGGAGACTCTGACGTATGCGAAAAAAGCACCGCGGACGGCGAAAAATCGGCAGCAAGAAACGAGCAGCCCGAAAGCGGCGAAAGCAGAAGCGATAGCTGTCCCGAACCTGAATGGCGAGCAAAGTAGCTCGCCGTTTTCGTTTGGTGGCCTGAGGTGAATGCCCACCCCAACGTTTACGCTTGAGGCTCGACGAGATGCGCGCCTGCTCAAGACGTTCCGGGAGGCATGGGCCGATGCGGTTGGGACCGGGCTCGTGGCCTACGACCCAGGCGGGTCAGATGTCGAAGTCATCGTTATCCCTCCCTATCGGTACCACTTCCTGCCAAGACGGGCCACACGACCCGGTGCGCAGAAAAGTCCCACCCCACCTCCCGAGGGGATCCGCTGGCCGCATTCGCCCTGCCCCTTCGACGGCGAGGAATTTGTGCGAGTGCGAGAGGCTCTCCGGCTCGAGCGAGACGGGCGCATCTACCACGTCGTCTGTAACCACTACCCGGTCACGCCATATCATTTCCTGCCCGTGAGATCCTGGAAGGAGCCCGCCGCTCGACTCCCACAGCACCTGGGGAATGCGCAAGAGATCGAGGACCTCCTCCTCTTGCTCGTCATGTCGGGCCCGCCTCACCACGTGTACTTCAACTCGAACCGGGGAGCAGACAACTCGCAATCGGGCTCGAGCGTGAATCATTGGCATGGGCAGCTCTTCCCGCTTCCCCTCGCGCCGGAGGACTCAGCCTGGACCGGTGCTGCAAGGATTCTGCGCAGTGAGGAGGGCCTTCGAGTGGGACGCATGGAGAGCTGGCCAGCGGCTCACTTGCTCGTCGAAGGACTCACCAGCGAGACCCGGGCCATCTCGGAAGTGATCTGGCGGGAGGCGAACGCGCTGAATGACCTCAATGTGGCCTACAATCTCGAGGGCGTGCTTCTCGGTGAAGAGGGGCTTCGCGTCTTCCTCTTCCCGCGCCACCCCGGCCCCGACACCGAGGTGGCCGGGCTCGGTAGCCTGAATCCCAACTTCGGTGGCTGGGAACTGACGGGTGATATCGTCATTCCGACGAAGGAGATCCTCGAGTGGATCCGCCGTCACCCCGCGGATGCGACGAGGCTCACCACGAAGAGGCTGCGGGAGACCACACGGGAGCCCCTGACAGCCCGGTACTGCGTACCGCCCACCGTGAGTTATACCGCACGCGGGCAGTGATGTGACCTTTTGCAGCCTGCGAAAGGTTGCGGCTGCTCGCGCCAGAGGCGCCCGGCGCCCATCAGGCGCCGAGGAGGGGGTTTGCGGCGAGCTGGCGGAGCCGCAAACGGCTTGGAGGGAGCCGGCGCCAGCGGGAAGCTGGCGGCTCCCGAGAGCCTGGCCCGGAGGCGCACGCGTAGCGTGCGACCGGAGGGGCCGCGTGTCGCGGCCGTCGTG
>SXIK01000090.1 GCA_005772855.1 Planctomycetia bacterium
CACGTAGTGGCCAGCTCCGTCGGCCCCGACCCAATCACAGCACGGTGTCTTGTCCTTGCCTACCTTGGCGGCGATTGCCTGAAAAATGGTCTTCACCGCCGGCCAGGCCGAAGGGGAGCCCCCTGGCATGATGCTCGGGCCGTGGCGGGCCCCTTCCTCGCCGCCCGAGACGCCGGTGCCGATGAACTGGAGTCCCCTGGCTTCGAGGTCCCTGGTGCGACGGATTGTGTCGGTGAAGAGCGAGTTGCCTCCGTCGATGACGATGTCACCCCTCTCGAGGTGGGGGAGGAGCTGCGCGATTTGCTCATCGACGGCCGATCCGGCCTTCACCATCAACATCACCTTGCGGTGCCTTCCAAGTAGCTTCACGAACTCCGGGATCGAATGGGCGCCGTGCAGTTTCTTGCCCGGATTGCGAGAGATGAATTCGTCGACCCTGCTTGTCGTGCGGTTGAAGACGGCCACGTGGAAGCCGTGGTCCTCCATGTTCAGTACGAGGTTTTCGCCCATTACTGCGAGTCCAACGAGACCGATGTCACAGGCGGGGGGTGTCATGAATGAGTTGTCCTTTGCGGAAGGCCGGGTGCTCGGAGCGGGTTCTGGGGACCTTGAGACTCAGGTAGCTCCACGGTCGTGTGCGGGGAAGCCGTGTCAGAAATGATTCAACGACTCTCGTTTCGGATTCGCCGGCGAAGGCTCCGACTTGAAACCTCGCCAGGCCCTACTACGAGAACTGCCAGGCCTCCGACGTCCGGGGGGCAGAGAGAAGCTGACCAGACACCATATCACTGCGGCCTGGCGGGATCAACGGGACCGCTTGACTGGGACTGTTCTTGGGACCCATTTGCGTGTTCGCGCGATCGAGCCTACAATGCGAGCTCGAGTTGTTTTCAAACCACTGTTTTTTTGGGGATTTCCATGAAGAGCTTATTTTTCTCGGCCGCCATGGCGTTCATTCTTGTCAGCTGCACCTCGAAGTCGCCGGACACGGCGAAGCCATCGCCCCAGACGGACGCCAAGAGCGGTCCGGGAGCGATTATCGCGGATGTAAAATCGACGGTGAGTAGCGCTGCCGTTGCTACCCAGACCCTGGAGATTGGCTGCGCGAAGTGCACTTATTCGCTGCCCGGGGTGGCCGGCTGTGCGGCGGCCGTCAAGGTTGGTGGCAAGGCGTACGCGGTTTCGGTCCCGGGCTTTGACTCCCACAAGGAAGGGCTCTGCAAAGGTGCCAAGCAGGCCAAGGTTACCGGCGAGTTGCAGGGAGACAAGTTTGTCGCCTCGGCGATCGAGATCCTGAAGTAACGCTCAGAGTTCCTGATCTGGCAGTTTGTCATGAGCGCTTTCTGATTTTTCTGATCACCTGCGCCGCCCAACTTCTGACCCCGACACCAACTCGCCACCAGGCACCTTGAACGCGAGGCGGAGACCGGGCGGCACACGATCTGGACCCATGTCAACAAAAAATCGTTGAACTCGATCCGGTGACGGTGGGGAAGGATGCTCCCGGGGCGCTCAAAAAATCCTTTACTCCCTGGATAGCCAGGGCGAAAGTTGTTTCATGCGGAGTTTTGCTCACGGTTGTTCACGGGGACGTGGTGAAGGAGATTCTGGCGTGAAGATTGGTCTTCAGTTGTGCCTCATTGTCGGTGTTGTTCTGGGCGGCTCATTCGCACGGGCCGATGATGTCGATGTCCAGACCTTTGGCCAGCTTGTTCAGCCGGTGCTCAGGCAATACTGTGTTACCTGCCACTCGACGGAAAAGCAGAAGGGCGATCTCGATCTGGAGCGCTTCACCTCGCTGGATCAGGTGCGAGGCGCCCCGTTGGTATGGGAGCGTGCGTTGGAGCAGATTCGCGACAACGAGATGCCGCCAGAGGGTAAGCCGAAGCCCTCGCCAGAGCAGTTGAAGGGGCTCACCGACTGGATGCAGAGCACGCTCGATGAGATCGCGCTCGCGAACGCAGGTGATCCCGGACCTGTGGTGCTGCGGCGGCTGTCGAACATGGAATACACTTACAGCATCCGCGATTTGACCGGCGTGCAGTCGCTCGATCCGGCGAAGGAGTTCCCTGTCGATGGTGCGGCGGGTGAAGGCTTCACGAATGCGGGTGCGGCGCTGGTGATGTCGCCTTCGTTGCTCACGAAGTATCTCGATGCGGCCAAGGACATCGCAAGTCACGCGGTGCTGACGCCGCAGGGTATTCGCTTTTCCCCACACGACTCTCCGCGCGACTGGACGGACGAGATGCTCTCACGCATCCGTGACTTCTACGCGCGCTTCACTGCCACGGGCAACGGCACCGCAGTCGATTCGCATGGCGTGAAGTTCGAGACCAACGGCGGCGGCATTGCGCCGCTGGAGAAATACATCGCCTCAACGCGAGATGGCAAGGACTCCCCCAATCTGAGCGCAAAATACCTGAACACGCTTCGCGCGGCACTCGAAGACAAAACGCCATCACTCATCCTCGACGGCGTGCGTGAGCGGTGGCGCTCAGGTGCATCGGCCGCGGACATTGTCTCCGTCATCACGCAATGGCAACGTGCGCTGTGGCGCTTCACAACCATCGGCCACATCGGCAAGCTCAACGGCCCGAAATCGTGGCAGGAGCCTGTCCTTCCGCTCACTACCAGCGCAGAACTGCGTGTCAAACTGCCTGAAGGTTCCGGAACGACAGTCTATCTTTCTACTTTCAACATCGTCCCCGCAAACGTCCTCTGGGAAGACGCCCGACTTGTCACACCCTCAAAGCCAGATCGTTCTCTTGCCATCTCCGGGAGCGAATTGCAAGTTTCCGGAGACATTGGCAAGGACAGCGAGCTGGTGATCAACGTCCGCCTGCAGCCTGGTTCTCAAGGGGCTGTGCAAGCCCGTCTCCTCACCACCCAACCCTCTGCGTCCGCCCTTGTCCCCAGCAACTATATCCAGTCGAAGAAAAAAAGCAGTTGGTCCGCTGGCGAAAATCCCTTGAGCTTCGACGCGCCCATCCTCGTGGGCGACGACAGCGAGACGCGGAAGCTTATCACCGCCCAGTTCTCCGAGTTTCGCTCCCTGTTTCCGCTCGCCCTTTGCTACACCAGGATCGTGCCCGTTGATGAAGTCGTTACGCTGACGTTGTTTCATCGCGAGGACGATCACTTGAAGCGTCTGATGCTCAACGAGGCTCAAATTGCCGAGATTGACAGGTTGTGGGACGAGCTGCATTTCGTCAGCGAGTCACCACTCCAGCAGGTCGATGTCTTCGAGCAACTCTGGCAGTTCGCAACCCAGGACGCAGACCCAGCTGCCTTTGAGCCGCTGCGTGCGCCGATTCTTCGCAGTGCGGAGGACTTCAAGAAGCGACTCATTGAAGTGGAGCCGAAGCATGTCAAGGCCGTGTTCGACTTCGCCAAACAAGCCTGGCGTCGGCCGCTGAGTGACGCGGAACAGGATGATCTGAGCGGCCTCTATCAAGAACTGCGCCAACAGGAGCTGCCTCATGCCGCTGCCGTGCGGATGTTGCTCGCGCGCGTGCTGGTCGCTCCCGCCTTTCTCTATCGCGGCGAGAGCGCTGTCCCGGGACTCAAAGCTTCGCCCGTCAATGATTGGGCGCTTGCCACGCGCTTGAGTTACTTCCTCTGGTCGTCAGTGCCGGATGATGAGCTGCGTTTCGTCGCCGCCAGTGGCACTTTGCATGGGTCAGAAGTGCTTGTGGGGCAGGCACGTCGCATGATGAAGGATGCAAGAATCCGCCGCCTTGCCACCGAGTTTGGTTGCCAGTGGCTGCATGTGCGCGATGTTGAGACGCTGGATGAAAAGAGCGAGCGGCATTTCCCCACCTTCGCATCGCTGCGCGGTGCGATGCAGGAGGAGGCAGTGCGTTTCTTCACGGATCTGTTTCAGGAGAATCGCTCCGTGATGTTGCTCCTTGATGCGGATTACAGTTTCGTGAATGGTGCACTCGCCAGGCACTACGCGCTCGACTTGAATGGTGATGAATGGCAGCGCGTCGACGGCCTTCGCTCCAGGGGCCGTGGCGGCGTCCTTGGCTTCGCCAGCACACTCGCCAAGCAAAGCGGAGCCTCCCGTACCAGCCCAATTCTGCGCGGCAACTGGCTCAGCGAAGTCATCCTTGGTGAGAAGCTGCCGCGTCCACCGAAGGGCGTGCCCCCCTTGCCCGAGGAGGCTCCGCAAGGTCTCACCGAGCGTCAGTTGATCGAGCGCCACAGCAGTGATGCAAAGTGCTCCGGGTGCCATCGGCGCATGGATCCGTTTGGCTTCGCGCTGGAGAGCTTCGATGCCATTGGTCGCGCTCGCCGCAAGGATGCCGCCGGTCTCGCCATCGACACCCGCACGAGTCTGCCCGACGGTACTGTCTTCGAAGGGCTCGACGGCCTCCGTTCCTATCTCGTGAGCGCACGTAGTGATGACTTCCTCCGGCAATTCAGCCGCAAGCTGCTCGGCTATGCCCTCGGTCGTAGCGTGCAGCTTTCAGACAAGCCGCTGATCGCATCGATAGTCACCCAGCTCAGAGCCAATGACAACAGCGTTGCCACCGCCATCGAGGTGATCGTTCGCAGCCCCCAGTTTCGCGAGTTGCGTGGGAAAGATTTCGCCGCAATTGGCAACAACTAGGTCATCTCAACCCACGAGCCCACACCAGTATTCACGTCGTGCTTTCCTGTGCGGCATTGACGTCACCATGGCGGGTTTCAAGGTGGTTGCCCGCGTGAAGGCAAGAAATGGCCATCCAGCCCCCCCCGAAACAATGTGCCGACAGCCCCCCGGGGCCGCGCCGGGTAGGGGATCGAGGGTCTCTACCTCGGCTCACAGCCGGAGGACGAAGTGTCTTATCAGGCTGTGCCGCTCGTAGGAGAGCAAGTAAATGTGGCAAAGGTCTGGATCTTCCTGGTCGCGGTGAATGACGGGCCCGTCAATTCCTACCTTGTGGTGGTCCATCCAGTCTCCGGACGGACCAAGTAGCAAACAGAAATAGGGGCTTCTGTCAGGGGGGGTGCATTCGAGCTCGGAGTACGACTGGAAGAAGGGCGGCACGCCGATTCCCATCGGCATGTAAAGCCCACGGTAGTATTCCACAACGGGCAGCCGCGGCAAGGATTCCAGGTCGATGCCGCTCACAATGAAGTTCGCCTCTCTGCCCTGCCGACTGGCGAAGCGAAGCTCGATCTCGCCCAGCAGCTTGTCCGACGCGGGAGATCTCACTCGCCTCGCCACAGCGATCCTGAGCTCCTCGATCCGCCAGTATTCGTTCTCCCAGGGATGACTGACGTCGTAGCGGCCGGGTGGCACGAACGAGGCGAACTGGATCCGCGAACCCTCGAGAAAATCATTCCACGTGACCAGGTTCTCTGCGAGAACCGTCCTGCGTTTGTTAAGCTGCTCACCGCTCACGATGACGCGCTCTGTCTGATCGAATCGCGCCTCGGCCGTTCTTTCTTCGATCACAGAGCGTAGCTTGCCAAGATCGATTCGTGTGCCGGCGGGATCAAACCAGTGCTCCAGGTAGTACCAGTGTTTCAAGTAAGAGAGTCCCGTGTTGGCTTCGAAAACCCGCTTGTAATGGCCGAGTGGAAACGTGAACCAGCAATGGTAGTAGAGCGCCTTGGAATCCCTCTCCTTGAAGAAGAGGAGTACTTCCCAGAGACCCGCGTTCAGGCAGTTCTTGGCGAGGTCGACACGGTAGAGATTTGCGACCTCAAAGCCATCGCCGCCTGTCACCTCCACCCCGGGGGAGTCCTTTTCAAAACAGACTTGCTGGCGGTTCCACTGACGATCCGTGAGGGCAATTCGGGTGAGCCCTGCGTCTCCGCGAGTCCAGACGGGTTGACTCGGCGTCAGCAGGCTCACATCGACGTCACGAAGCACGATCTTCGCGATATGACCGTGTTCTGGCAGGAGGATGAAGTCGAATAGCGAGCCGCCCTTCTCGATGAGCGTGAGCTTTCGACCGTTGTACTTGCCGAACTCGTCACTACGCTCCGCCGGATCCTCGGCGTACTCCGCATTGGCGAGCTCCTCGACAGCGAGTTCCATGATGGTCGTCGTCGAGTAGCGAGCATGGGTGCGCCACGCCAGGCCAGTCGCAAGAACAGAGAAAACGAGGAGCGCGGCTGCGATGATTCTGCGCCCGCGTACTTGACGTCCAATGACCTTGAGAACCAAGAGGACGGCCAAGCTTGATCCCGCGACCCAGCCCAGAAAGGTGGGTGCCCTGGACCCAAGAACGCAGCCGATCCAAACGAGCACGAAAAGCCAGGCGATTCGCTCCAGCAGGGTCAATCGATTCATCCCGCCTCCCGGTGATAGAAACTTGGCCTCCCCTGGAGTCAAAATACCCGACCGCACCCAGGCGAGAAGGCATTTCCAGCCAGGATTCCCGGGTGGGAGCCAAATCCGAGACCCACCGAATCGAAGGAACGAGAAGCGCCTGACTGACGGAGAGTCAAGGCTCAAGAAATGGTGCCGAGGACAGGAGTTGAACCTGCACGAGTGTTACCTCACAAGGACCTGAACCTTGCGCGTCTGCCAATTC
>SXIK01000014.1 GCA_005772855.1 Planctomycetia bacterium
AGGGCCCGTTAAAGAATAACTGAGCTATTTCCCACGAGCGCGCTGCGGATGGATCGCATAATTCCAGTCGCCGTGGAAGTGGGCGCGCGCGATGTTGAGGGTATCCATTGGAGCATCGGAGATCTTCTGGCCTTCGGGATAGCGTCCGCGGTCGAGCTCGCAGCGGACGTTTAGGCCGGTTGCGGTCCGTGTTGCGGCAATCAGGCTGACGATGACCGCGAGGCTTTCCAGGGGACGGCCTCTCCAGTTCTTGCTGATGAACGAGAAGAGCCGATGCTCGATCTTGTTCCACTTGCTCGGGCCGGGAGGGAAGTGACTGACGGAGATAGACATGCCGGTCTGCGTCGCCAGCTTTTGAAGCTCCCACTTCCACAAGCGAGTACGGGCCGCGTTGCTGCCTCCCGAATCGGCAGTGATCAAGAGCGAGGTGGCTCGTGGATACGCTCTGCGTCCCATAGTCCGCCACCAGCGGCGGATGCTCTCGACCGCAAAGGCAGCCGTGTCGTGATCGATTCCTACGCTCACCCAGCCGGCGTTGCTGGTCAGGTCGTACACGCCGTACGGAATCGCTTTCCCTTTCTCTGGAATGATGAAGTCGTGCACCCGAACGCGCTCGGGCTTGCCCTGGGGACGCCATTCCCGCCCAGCGTTCTTGAAGTCGCCGATCAACTCCTTCTTCTTCGTGTCCACGGAGATGACCGGCTGCTTCGCCGCCTGCTGCCGCCGGACCTGCCGGCTGATGTGCTCGAATTGCGCGTTGCGATCCGGGTGTCGTCCGCCTTCCTTGGCTTTCTGGTTCGCTTGAAGGCTGTACCCGGCCTGGCGAAGCAGCGTCCCCACGGTCGGATAGCTGATGCTATGTCCAAGCCCCTGCAGTTGACTCGCCAGCACCCGAAGGCTCTTGCACGTCCAGCGCAGAGGTGATTCCGGGTCGCCACGAGTCACGGGCTCGACCAACGACTCCAAATCCGCCAACAAACGCCCCTCAATTTCGTGAAGCTTCTTGCGCCCGGCACCCGGCTTCCGAATCCTCTCCGGATCCATGGGCTCGTCCGCGGCCTGGAGCTCTCCTTCAGACCGCGACCGATGGTCACCCTGGAAACTCCAGAGGCCTTCGCCACCGCGGAAATCCCTCCGTGGCCCAGCGACTGCGCCTCAGCCGCCGCCACCAAACGCCTGCTGCGCTTGTTGAGCGCCGGCATCAGCGCGCTGAACTTCTCCTTGAGATTCGCGATCTTCACTCATGAGCTTTATCGGCAATTGACTCAGTTATTCTTTAGCGGGCCCTTACCGAGGTGGCGAAACTGGCATGGGCGGCGGGGCGCTGGGCAGTTCGAGCAGCGCCCTTACATCGGGGGTGAGGCTCGATAACCTGGACGTCGAGATCAGAAAAACTTGCCCTGAGGAGCCGTTCAGGAGATAGTTAAACCCGTTGGGATCCGGCGTTCCGATGGTCAGCGTGTCCTTCGAGCCGCCTTCGTTCTCGAGCGTGATCGTCAGAACCGGCTTGGCGAAAAGAGCCTCGCGGCCCTTGAAGTCTCCCAGGAGTTCGTCGAAGAGGAGACCCGTCACGGCGCCAAGGTAACCGGAAGCAACGTTGTCGTTGATGCGCTTTTCGCCCTCGACGAAGGTGCCGAACCACTCGAAGCGAGGGCCTCGATCCGCCAGCGGGTTGAGACGATCCGTGGGGACCTCACGACGGATCAGATCTCTGACCTGTGGGGCCGCCTCGCCCCCGAAGACGACTCTTGAAGCGTACCCGCGCCTGAGCGCGGACGGCATTACCTTGAGATCGGTGAGAGGTGGAAAATGGCTCGTCGCGTCCCACTGGACGTGGGGCCAGGGGTTCGCATTCGAGAGTAAGATGCGGTCGAAACCTTCCGCGGCAATAAAACACTCGCCGGAACGCTGCCCCGGGGCAACGCTTCCAGCCATCCCCTTCAGGAGCAGGCTGGAAGACGCTCCATAAAGCCATGCCTCAAGGATCCTTCCGGGCACGAACCCAAAGTGCGCCGCGTCACCCGAGAAGTTGCCCACGATCGTCCCACGGCTCTCAAGGAGCGCCTTCAGGAGCCCGTCAACCTCCTGGCCGAGCGCGAAGGCCTCGCGGTAATCAGGGAGGCGCCATCCCTCGGGGCGCTTCTCCAGGGTCCACCGTTTCGCCGAGCCCGGAAGCAGTAGTTCGAGCCTTGTCACACTGGCGACGGGCGGCGTTGCGGCGTCGTGAATCGCGTGGAAGGCGCTGTCGAAGAGCCTCTGCGCCTCCCGGCGCGACTCGAGCGTCCAGTCAAGCCCGAGGAGGGCGCCCAGGGCCACAGTCAGGGCAAAGTTCATGCGAAAGAGAAGCCGATTCATGAAGCGCTTTTCCCAAGGATTGGCTTGCGCCGCCACAGGACGTGCGCGAGCGCGTAGAGGACGAATAGAACCGGGGGCAACCCCATGACCATTAACCGCAGAAGGAGCTTCGACTCAGTGCTCTGGTATGGAAAAATCTTCTGCGCCCTCCTGCGAGCCTGAATCTCGGCAAGCTCGGGGCCCTGCGCAAGGAACGCCACCGCATTCAGGAGGAACTGGTCGTGCTGGTAGCCCTCGGCCTCGAGGTAAGAGCTCTTGAACATTTCGGAGCAGCCGATCAGGAGCAGCTTCCCCGGAACTTGCGGCTGACTCAACTTTGGATGATCGACAACTCGGAGGACCTCGCGGCCGCCTGCCTCATCCTTCTTCACGTCCATGCGCGGGAACTTGCCCTCCAGCAGCATCGCCAGCGGTTGTGGACCGGCGAGAAACGAACTGGCGTTCTCGGGCTCTTGAAAGCTCTTCTCGGGGATCCAGCCGCCGCTCCAGCGATAGGTCCACGTGCGGGGGCTCGTGCTGACCAGCGTCTGGCGGGAAAGGCCGAGGCTCCCAAGCCGTGCGTCATCCACGACAAAACGGCTACCCCAGATGAAAAGGAGGCTTCCCAGTCTAGAGGTCACGACGGAATTCGCCGAAAGCCCGTCGAGCGAGGCGCGGATCAAAAACGGCAGCGAGACCTGCTGCGGGTTGTACTCGCGATACGCCGAGCGATTTACCTGAGTCTCGAGGGTCAGATCAGCGTGCTGGCGATCGAAGAGCACCTCGCCTGCCTCCTCGCCCTGTTTGTCCCCAACCTGCTGGACGCCAAGAATTTTCAAGTACTCGTTGAGCCCATGAAACTGCGGCTGCGGCCAGTAAACCGTCTGGAATCCCGCACCGCGGAATTGCCGCTGCTGAATGTTGTAGTGCTGCACCGCGACAACAGCTTTCCCCCCCTCGGCCATGAACCTTGTGAACTGGGGCCATGTCCTCTGTGGAAAGCGCGGTTGAAGCCACACGAGCACGTCCATTTTCTCTGGAAATACTGGCGTTTCGGGGTTGATGTACTGGACGCGGTAGCCGTACGACCCCAGAAGCTGCTTCGCGAGGCTGTAGACGTCGGAGCCCACGGGAGCGGTATAGCCCTTTTGCTGGTAGTCGGAATGGGCCTCTCCGGGTGAGAGCCTCGGAAGGTCGGAGAGGACTCCAAGGACTGGCGCACCACCTTCCGTGAGCCGTTTCACCCCGAAGGCGAGAAGGAACTCGAGGTGATCCACAGAGCGCGCATCCAGCCTGGGGATCATCTCGCTCTTGCCCCCGCGAGAGAGCCTGATCGCGCTCCAGACTCGCGAGGACATCGTGACGTCGTTCACGACATGCTCCACCTCGAAGGACGTGGCACCCGAAGCCTCAAGCCGTTGCTGCTCGACGGCCGGAAGATCCTCCGGCCGTGTGATCCGGGGACGGAAGCCCAGACGCCGCAGCAAGCCAAGGGCCCTGGGCTCCACGCTCTTTAGCCGGGGGGGCATGCGAAAGCTCTCGCTCGAGAGGAGCTCGACCTCAAGGCCTTCTCGAGCGCCTCCGATCAACCGCTCCGACAGGGGCGACGGCGTATTGATCGAGCCTTCCGTCATGTCGACACGGCCGAGCCCAAGCCCTCCGAGGGCCATCGAGAAAAGAAGCACAGCGACCAGCGTCGCAGCTCCGGCAACAACGCGCCTCGCCCACGGGACCCCGCGTGGCCCGAGCGGCGCTGACCTCGCTCTCAGGAGCGCGGCGACGAGGAGTAGAGCGGGGAGCGAAAAGACCGCAAAGATCCGCCAGGCCATGCGCGCCCCCAGGGAAAGCTCCGGCACGATCGGGGGCACATGCCGGGGAACACGGATTCTCGCCAAGCGCGCCTTGGCGGTATACGTCCGCAGCAGCGTCCTCAGAAAAGTCTGGTTCGCGTTGCCGCCCTGCGCGTAGGGGTCATCGTGGAACAGGATGGGAGATCCGACCACAAGCAGATCACCCTTCCACGGATCGACGGGCCTGAGCAGCACCATCCAGGGCTGCTTGGGGACAGGCAAGGCGCCTTCGAAACTCGCATCGTTGAACTCCGAGTCGGGAAGGTCCATCACCAGAGCGCTTTCGGAAGTCGTGGCAACCACCTCGAGGCGCCGACCGCTCGCCGCCACGGCCTTCGGGTCCCAGGCAATGGGGCTCACAGCGCTCACGAGCAGCGCGCCGGCATTGGGCCCCAGGAGGCTCCTCGTGTCAAAAAGGCTCGGGTTGACCCGGATGTGAAATGGCGCCGTCAGCTTGATCGTGTTGCCATCGCGGTGCCACGTGATCTCCTCACGGTTCTTGTCCGCCGTGAGGAGCGGCTTCATGCCGAGGCCAAAGCGCCGGAGGAAGCGGGCCCAATCGGAGCTGGAGCGTACCGCCCGATAACCGAACTTGCCGCCCTCCCGCTCGAGGTAGTCGACCGAATAGGTGCTGCCGGCCACGATCACAGAACGGCCGGTTGCAAGGTAGCGCTCGAGCTCGATCGCGTGTTCCCACCCGAGCGATGCGGGCTCGATCCAGATCAGGAGGTCGCTATTCAGCGGCAGCCGGGGGTCCTTGTCGAGGTCCAGAGATACGACCCGCGCTCCCCCGAGGCTCGCCGCGAACTCGCGCACAGCCGAGTACCCTCGCGACGGCGCCGCGACCGCAATCACCGGCTGAACAGTGCTCTCGCAGGCTTTCAAGGTCTCGACGATGAGGTCCTCGAGGTAAGGGAGGTCACCCGGAGTGATCCCCTGAATCAGCCCGTCCTCGCTCTGATCGTGCGCGAGTGCAAGCGATGACCAGACAGCAACCTCGCTCGACTCGTCACGCAACACTTTGCGCACCTTGATGGGCGAGACGGACTTCGCCGAGGCGTAGTCGTGGCCCGGAGGCCGCCTGGAGTCGGAATCGGCGGCCCGCGAGTCGACTTTCTCCGAGGGAGGCACGTTCCCGGGGTCCTGCGGCGCATCCGGATCAATCCGCCGGATGTCGATCTTCTCCCCGGCAGCGCTTTTCACCCGAGCGAGTAACCTCCCCACCTCGTCCTCCACGCTCTTCAGGTGAGTCGGCATCTCACGCCGCGACGAGACGAAGTAAGTGAGCGTCGCGCGGCCGCGAAGCGCCTCCAGGTAGGCCGTCGTCGAGGACTTCAGCCCGGTCGAACCCGGACCGCCAAGACGCAGTCGCCCCCCCCAGTGACGATCAATAACTCTTGACGATTGGACCGCGACGAGGAAGAGCAGGGCCACGGCGAGTGTGGTCTGGAGGCCAAGGAGACGCTTTGAAGAGATCATGGGGTCGCGCGCTTCCTCAGTACTTCGCCAGTTTTAGCGTGATCTCGTTCATGACGAGGAAGAACGCGCTCAGAATCCCGAAATAAAACACATCCGCAAGGTTCACGAGCCCGGTCGTGAACCTCTCGTAATGCGGGAGGACGGAGACCGAACCGGCAATCCACGTGCCCGCCTGCCATTGTGGAGCCAGGCCATCGAGAATCTCCACTACCTTCTCCTGCCCGCTCAGAACGAGAATTGCGCAAGCAAAAGCGCTGAGCACGAAGGCAACGATCTGCTCCCGGGTGAGCCCCGAGACAAAGAGCCCCACGGCCAGAAAGAGCGCACCGAGAAGCACCGCACCAAGGTAGGAAGAGAAGATGAGCCCCAGGTCCGGCTTCCCGAGGAAGAGAAGCATGATGACAATTGGAAAGCTTCCCAAAAGCACCGCAAAGAAAAAAAGAAGCGAGGCCACATACTTCCCCACCACGACCTCGAAGGACCTCAGGGGCAGCGTCATCACGATCTCAAACGTCCCGTGGGACCGCTCCTCCGCCCAGCTTCGCATTGTGATCGCGGGGATAAAGAGCGCCAGGAGAAAGGGCAACGCCCGGAAGTACTCCCGCATCTCGAGCACCGAGTTCAGGAAGAATGCGTTCATGAAGATGCCGTGGGCGAGAAGCAGAAAGACCGACGCGTAAACGTAAGCAATGGACGAGTCGAAGTAGGCCCCCGTCTCGCGTCGAAGGACGACGCCAACCCCTCCCAGCAGCCCCAGTGGCCTTCCGATCATCCGAGCCTCATGCGACACGAGCAGCCCCCTTCCCTTCGGCCTCGTGCTTTTGCACGAGATGCAGAAACAGCGCTTCGAGGTCTCCACCGGAGATGCCTTCCTTTTCGCAGAGCTGGTGGACGGGGCCGTCGGCAAGGAGGGTGCCCGAGTTGATGAGGAGAAGCCGGTCCGCGAGCTGCGCCACCTCCGAGATGATGTGGCTCGACAGAAGGATGGTGCGGCCAGGCCGAAGCTTCCTGAGAAGCTCGCGAAACGTGAGGACCTGGAGCGGATCGAGTCCGTGCGTCGGCTCGTCGAGGAGGATCACCGAAGGATCGTGAATCAACGCACCGGCAAGCCCAATGCGCTTGCGAAAGCCAGTGGAGCACTCCTTGATCCGTTTTCGAAGTGCGTCGGCCAGACCGCACGCGTCCGTCACCCACTGAAGCCGCGAACGAAGCGCCTCGCCCTTGAGGCCGTGGGCCCGGGCAATGAAGGAGAGATAGCGGTCGGTGCGCATCTCGTGATAGAGCGGCGTGTCTCCGGGCAGGTATCCAATCTTGCGCCTGACTTCGAGCGGCGCCTTCACAGCGTCGACTCCGTCAACGAGGAGCCGGCCCGAGGTCGGATAGAGGTACGTGGCGAGCATCTTGAGGAGCGTGCTCTTGCCGGCTCCGTTGGGGCCCACAAAGCCCACGATCTCGTCGCGGCCCAGCGTGAAGCTCACGGAATTGACCGCAACCAGAT